>DASTPZ010000306.1:0-20506 GCA_035761965.1 Flavisolibacter sp.
GGTGCGGCCTATACTGTGAAGGATATCCAGGTTAAGCCCACCAAGCGCTCGCCGTCCGCTCCTTTTACCACTTCGACGCTCCAGCAGGAAGCGAGCCGTAAGCTGGGCTACGGTGTGAGCCGCACCATGCTGCTGGCACAGAAGCTTTACGAAAACGGGCATATCAGTTATATGCGTACCGATAGCGTTAGCCTTAGTGATACGGCTATGGCCGATATCCAGAAAACAGTTGCCAGTTCCTACGGCGACCGCTATTACCAGGCGAGGCGCTACAAGAACAAGAACGAGTCGGCCCAGGAAGCACACGAGGCCATCAGGCCCACCTATATGGCCAACACAACGGTTAGCGATCCCGATACAAGAAGACTGTATGAGCTGATATGGAAAAGAACGATGGCTTCGCAAATGGCCGATGCAGAGCTGGAGCGCACAATTGCAAAAATCAACATTTCCACCAATAATGCCGAGCTTACCGCCGAAGGCGAGGTACTCAAATTCGACGGCTTTATCAAAGTGTACCGCGAAGACCTTGACGAAGAAGACCTTGACGGCGACGAAACAAAAGAAGGCATGCTGCCCCCGCTGCGGCCCGGACAGCAGCTGGCTTTCAGGGAAATGCAGGCGATCGAGCGTTTCACACGCGCATTGCCCCGTTATACCGAAGCCTCGCTGGTTAAAAAACTGGAGGAACTCGGCATAGGCCGTCCTTCTACCTACGCCCCTACCATATCCACCATCCTGAAAAGAGGTTATGTGGAAAAAAGAGACAAGGAAGGCGTGCAAAGAGCCTACCGGGTTTTTGTGCTGAACAGCGACAGCGTTATTCAAAAGACAGAAACAGAAAATACAGGTGCCGAAAAGTCCAAGCTCTTCCCTACCGACCTGGGTCTGGTCGTTACCGACTTCCTCAAGCAATATTTCGACGAGATCATGGACTATGGCTTTACAGCCAGGATAGAAGAAGAATTTGACGAAGTGGCCAGGGGCAAAATGCGCTGGAGCAAAATGCTCAACGACTTCTACAACCCCTTCAAAAGGGATGTGGAGAAAACGATCGAGACGGCTGAAAGAATAAAGGGAGAGAGAGAACTCGGTACAGATCCGCAGAGTGGCAAGCCCGTGGTTGCCCGGATGGGACGGTATGGTCCTATGGTCCAGATCGGGCGCACCGAAGACGAAGAGAAGCCGCGCTTTGCCCGCCTCAAGCAAAACCAAAGCATCGAGACCATAAGCCTCGAAGAAGCACTTGACCTATTTAAGCTTCCTCTCACCCTTGGCGAATACCAGGGGCAGGAAGTGGCTGTGAATGTAGGCCGCTTTGGTCCTTATGTAAAGTTCGGCGAACAGTTCATTTCGATACCCAAGGGCACGGAGCCTCTTGACCTCGACTTGGATGCTGCGATCGCCCTGATCGAAGACAAGCAAAAAGCCGATGCACCCATTGCACAGTTCCAGGGACAGCCTGTAACAAAAGGCAAGGGAAGGTTTGGTCCATTTATCAAATGGGGCGATCTTTTTATCAATGTGCCGCGTGCTTATAATTTCGACGCCCTCAGTCAAAAGGATATCGACGAGCTGATAGAAAAAAAGCTGGCAAAGGAAGCCAATCGCTACATCCGCCAGTGGCCGGAAGAAAAGATATCGATAGAAAATGGTCGTTGGGGACCCTTTATCCGTTTTGGCAAAAAAATGCTCAAGCTCGGACGAAAGGCAGAAGGCGAAAAATATACTGCCGACGAAGTAGCCAGCCTTCCGCTCGATAACGTCAAAAAAATGATCGAGGAGCAGGTGCCCGGCGCCTTCACGAAAAAAGCAGCGGCCAAAAAAGCAGCAGGCAAAAGAGCCGCTCCTAAAAAGGCAGCGAGGAAAAAGCCATGACCTTACGCTATGCTCTGACAAAGGATGACCTGGCCGGGTTTTATTTCTATGCCGGCTGGTCAAGCCCCGCAAAAAAAAGATACAGGCAGCTGTACTTTTTAAGGGTTCTTCTCTCTTCCTGTATCGGGGCAGTGATAGTTCTGCTTATCTGGTGGCGGCCGGTGAACGTTGTGAAAATCCTGTTCTTCGCCATCCCCTTTGTTTTGCTGTATTCGCTGCTTCTTACTTATTTCGCCATTCACGTAAGCTATAAGAAAAAGATCAGGAAACTGGTAGATGATCCAGGCAATGCTTCGGCCCTGCTGCCCTCCGAAGTGCAGTTCACTGAAACAGGCATTTTTACGAGGGACGAGAGAACAGAGGCAAAGTTCAACTGGCAGAGCATCATAAAAAAATCGGAAACGGCCGGTTATTACTATCTCTTTGTTTCAAGTGTTCAGGCGATCATCGTCCCGAAAAGAATACTTGACGCAAATAGCAAACAGGCACTTGAAAAGCTCCTGGCACAGCACATAAGTCTTGAGGCAGAATTTAACGATGTATATTCATCTTAAATAGTAATTTGAAGTTTGTTCACACACTAGAAGCTGTAGCGTAGCGTAAGAAAATGGAAGAAACAAAAGAAATATCAGCCCTTTTTAAGCTGATCGATGACCCTGACGAGGAAGTTTTTGGTGCCGTCTCGAGTAAGATCGTCGACTTCGGAAAAACCATCATACCCAATCTTGAACACCTCTGGGAAAATACCCCCGACGAACAAATACAGGAACGGATAGAGATGATCATACACCGGCTCCACTTTACCGACCTGAGCGAAGATTTTCGCCAGTGGGCGCTGGCCGGTCATCACGACCTCATGGTAGGTGCCCTGCTGGTATCTAAATTTCAATACCCCGATTTGTCAACGAGCGCTACCCTGCTCGAAGTCGAGAAGATCAAGCGCAATATCTGGCTTGAGCTCAACAATTACCTCACACCGCTTGAACAGATCCGGATCGTCACGGGCATTCTTTATAGCTATTATAACCTCAAAGGAACGGAGATCGCCTATACCGAGATAAATGATTTCCTGCTGCATAAGGTGCTCGAATCAAAAAGAGGCAACCAGCTCAGTAATGGCATTCTTTACCTCATTCTTTGCGACCTGCTTGATATTCCTGTCAGGGCCATTGGCGTGCCCAGGCAATTTGTTCTGGCCTATTTTAAGCCGGGATACAGCAGCGAGTCGGGCGACGATTACCAGGATAAGATCGAATTCTTCATAGACCCTTCCAGCGGCATGGTCTTTACCCATAAAGACGTAGAGAATTATTTCAAGCGCGTGGCTGTGCCCCCGGTGCCATCATACTTCAAGCCTTATTCCAATAAAAGGGTGATCCAGCACCTGCTAGAGGAAACTGCCAAATGTTTTGAAAGCGAAAAAGAAGCTTATAAAAAAGCCGAGCTGATGGAACTGGCCAAATTGCTGGACTGATCCGGCTTGCCGTGTCGACTGTCTTTTTTCTTAATTTCAGGCATGCAACCGACAATCAGCTGGAGTGATTTTGAAAAGATCGATATCCGCACGGGCACCATCCTGGAAGCCAGGGAATTTCCAAAGGCAAAAAAACCCGCATACCAGCTAACGATCGACTTTGGTGAGCTTGGCATCAAGCAGTCCTCTGCACAGATCACGAAATTCTATTCGCCCGCATCTCTTACAGGCCAGCAAGTGATCGCCGTGGTCAACTTTCCGCCAAAGTCGATAGCAGGCTTTATGAGCGAATGTCTCGTATTGGGCGTGTATGACGAGCAGGGCGATGTTGTGCTGCTAGGTCCCCGCCATGCTGTATCTAATGGCACAAAAATCGGCTGATGAAGACCTATACTACCTACCTCGATTCGCCGCTCGGGCAGTTACAGGTGCAATGCAACGAAAGCAGCCTTGTTAAAGTTCATTTTATAGATGAACCTGTGGAAGCCGTAAATGAAGAGCATCCTCTACTGCAGGCCTGCTCCGATCAGCTGAGAAAGTATTTCGAAGGAAGCCTGAAACGGTTCGATCTGCCCCTGGGTCAGCAGGGAACGCCTTTCCAGCTCAAGGTATGGGAGCTGTTATACCGGATTCCCTTCGGCAAAACACTCAGCTATAACGAACTCTCCAAACGTTATGGCGATGTCAAGGCCATCAGGGCCGTAGCATCGGCCAATGGCAGGAACAACCTTGCCATTATTGTACCCTGCCACCGCGTGATCGGCAGCAATGCTTCCCTTACCGGTTATGCCGGTGGTTTATGGCGCAAAAAATGGCTGCTCGACCATGAAGCAAAGCTCCATAGCGGCGTAATGGAGCTGGAATTTTAAGCCCTGATCCCAGCCCTAGCGCAGCTCTTCGCTTGTAAAGGCCAGGGGCAGCAGGCGGCTGGCGCTATCGATCACATAAACTGGTCCGGTCATTCCACCAAGGATCAGCTGTATAGGATGACTTACCCTGCTCTCATACTCTTGCAGCGACTGCCGGCAGATACCGCAGGGAGAAATCGGGTGATCGCTTTTTACGCTTTCGCTTTTATAGCTTATGGCGATCGTTTCTATGGGTATTTTAGGGTAAAGCGAAGAAGCTGAGGCAAGCAATACCCGTTCGGCACAAAGGCCTACCGGAAAGGAAGCATTTTCCTGATTGCTGCCGGCTACGATCTCTCCATTTGCCAGTTTGGCCACGGCTCCTACCTGGAAGTTGGAATAAGGTGCGTAGGCCTGCGCAGTGATCTCCCTTGCCTCGTTCAGCAGCCAGCGCTGCTCCTCAGGCAGCTCATCAATATTCTCAAATACCGCGTAATTGAACTCGAACTTGCTTTCCTTCATATCATGAGATGTTATACGATTAATTTCGGCCCGGCGGGTTCATCTGGGGGCCGGTGCAAAGACAAAAATGCCCCGTTCTTCCGGGGCAATTAAAGGTAGGTTATTTTACAGTCCTGAACAATCGGTTCCACCTTGGACCATCTTCCCAGCTGAACCATATCAGCCAGGCCTTGCCAACGATCCTGTCCTCGGGCACAAAACCCCAGTAACGCGAATCCTGTGAGCCCTGGCGGTTGTCGCCCATCATCCAGTAATAGTCCATTTTGAAAGTATAGGTGCTTACTTCCTGCCCGTTTAGAAAGAACTTGCCCTCTCTCTGCTCGAACTGGTTGTGCTCATAGACACGAATAACGCGCTCATACAGGTAATAATTATCCCTGGTAAGCTGGAGCGTGCTTCCTTTTTTAGGAACCCAGATCTTTCCAAAATTATTCCTCGACCAGCGGTGAATATTATCGTAGGGAAAAACCTGGGGATCGTCTTTAGCCAGATTTGGCTCTATCCTGCTGGCCAATCCGCTTTTGAGCATTTTCTCCTTCGCCTGCTGTGTAAGCGGCATGTAGTAAATACCAGGTTGCCCGTTTTGAGACACTTCGTCAAAATTCACCTCATATTCGCTTTTCAGCACTTCGGGGTCAAGACTCGTCAGATTCGTATGAACGATATAGTGAATAAGCGATTTGGGCGGGTTGGCCTCGGGTTTTCCATTGGCCCAAACAATATTATCCTTTACTTCGATCGTATCGCCCGCAACACCCACACAGCGCTTGATATAATTATCTGTCTTGTCGGCAGGGTGAATGGCAAGCGGGTAGACGTCCGGCTGTGACAAAACGATCTCACGGCCCTTTACCACATTGTTACCGCCCAGCTGGCGGATCACGGAATAATATGGGTTCTGCGACTGAAAATCATCGAGGTTGATAACCGTATCGCCTTCCGGAAAATTGAAGACGACCACATCGCCTCTTTCCACGGGGGAAGCAAACCACCGGATATAGGGGAGACTAACCGCCTCCGAGTAGGATTTGTTATGTGTACCAGGAATATAGTTATGAATGAAAGGGATCGACAAAGGTGTATTAGGGATACGAGGCCCATAGCTGAACTTGCTCACGAACAGGAAGTCGTTCACGAGAAGTGTTCTTTCCATCGATCCCGAAGGTATGGTATAGGCTTCGAATATGAATGTACGGATAAGCGTAGCCGCAACGATAGCAAAGATGGCCGCATCCACCCATTCTCTCCAGCCTGGTTTTTGGTAGCGCCTGGCTCCCTCGGGACCGATATAGCGTACCTGTGAGGAATAGCCGAGATAAGGGAAATAGAAAGGAGCGAACAAGGCAGCCAGCACATGATCGCTAAAACTGAAGCGGCCGTAAAGCTTTACAAATTCAATGAAGATGCCAGGGCTGATAAACCATCCCACAACAGGGATAAACTGCCAGAATACCCAGTGCTTGGGCCTTTCGGCAAGCCCCTGCATTATCCACGTGTTGTAAAAGGGAACATACGCTTTCCAGGATGCCACCCCGGCTTTTTGAAACATCTTCGCCAATCCGAAGGAAGGCAGAAAAACGATCAGGATGGAAATCAGGTAAACGATCAGAACATGTGAAAGCGGCATTCGACTGTTTTTACGGCGGACAAATTTATTGTTTTAAAGGAGTTGCGCCCAGCAATGTAAGCAAAGTTTTTGCTAAATGTGTACAATTGGTAATTTTAGTACGGTCGCGGCTCGACCAGCAGGTGGAGATTGCAATAGCTTGGTGGACTGAATGAAGGAAAAGGGATCATGCCGTTCATGTAATGAAAAGATGTGTGCGACGAACAACAAGCGGCAAAACGATCATGCTTTGCACCTCCCGCTCCTGCCGTGCCTTCCGGCATCGTGAGGGCGGCGCAGGCTTGGCTGAACGCGGCTGAATTTTTTCTCGCCTTAACCATGCAAAAATTTACGATCAGGGATATCGAAAACCTTACCGGCATAAAAGCTCATACGCTTCGCATATGGGAGCAACGGTATGGCTTCTTCAAGGCCCAGCGCAAGGAAAGCCTGCACAGGTTCTACGATAATGAAGATCTTAAAAAACTGCTTCGCATTTCTTTTCTTTACCACCAGGGAATGAAGATCTCCAGGATTGCCGCGCTGAAGGAACAGGATATGCTTTCCCTGATCCGCAAGACCAAAGCAGCAGAGAACAACCAATCGCTGTTCGTCGCCAGCCTGCTCGAAGCAGCTATTGATTTTAATGAAGATGCATTTACGCATACGCTGCAAGCCATCACAAAAGAGATCGGCTTTGAAAAATGCATTACCGAGGTCTGTTATCCCTACCTCCGCAGGCTCGGGATGTTATGGTCCACCAATAACATCATACCGGCGCAAGAGCATTTTTCGAGCTACCTTATTCAAAACCGGATCATTGCAGAAACAGAAAAATTACCAGGCAGCGGAAAACTGCCCGAGATCGTGCTCATCTGCCCCGAAGGAGAATTTCATGAGCTTCCCTTGCTCTTTATTCACTACCTGCTTAAAAAACGTGGATGGTCGGTCATCTACCTTGGCACCAATGTTAAAAAAAGCGAGATAGTCAGCCTTGCTTCGGTAACCAGCATCCGTTACCTCTATCTTCATCTCATCACCAATTTTACGGGCACGGGAATAGACGAATACCTGGAGGATATCTGCAGAAGCTTTTCGGCACAGAAGGTTTTTGCTTCAGGTGAAGGCGCCAGGCAGGTACAGAGGAGTTTCGTGAACCTCCATTTGCTGAAGAGCGACGCAGACATTTACCGGTTCATTGACAGGACCGGGCTGCAGGATTGATGCTTCGTTCAGCGCTCCATGCTGAACCGGCAGACCAGGCTGATACGGTATCTCACGCACAGGTCAATCCTTGGGATGCACATAGGTCTTTACATCCTCCCTGGTTATGCTTTTCCCGCTGAGGATGACCAGCCTTTCCACGACATTGCGCAGCTCGCGGATGTTCCCGGTCCAGTTGTAGTCCTGGAGCAGCTTGATCGCCTCATCCGATATCTGCTTTTTTGCAATGCCATAATCGTCGCAAATATCTTCCAGGAATTTGTCGACCAGCAGGGGAATATCGCTTTTTCTTTCATTGAGCGAAGGCACGTGAATAAGGATCACGCTCAGGCGGTGATAAAGGTCGAGACGGAAGTTCTTCGCCTCTACCTCTTTCATCAGGTCTTTATTGGTAGCCGCGATAACGCGCACATCCACGTTGATATCCTTATCGGCTCCTACCCTTGTGATCTTTCCCTCCTGCAGCGCACGCAGCACCTTTGCCTGCGCGCTGAGGCTCATATCGCCGATCTCGTCCAGGAAAAGCGTACCGCTGTTGGCCTGCTCGAACTTGCCAATGCGCTGTTTGATGGCCGAGGTGAAAGAACCTTTTTCATGACCGAAAAGCTCGCTTTCAATCAGCTCACTTGGAATGGCAGCGCAGTTCACTTCCACCAGGGCATTGCCTGCCCTGCTGCTTTTTTCATGCAGCCAGCGGGCTACCAGCTCCTTGCCAACGCCGTTTTCGCCCGTTATCAGCACACGTGCCTCCGTAGGTCCCACCTTTTCTATGGTCTCTTTGATCCTGGCTATAGGAGCTGATTCGCCGATCATTTCCTGAGCCTTATAAGCCCTGCGCTTTAGGGTCTTTGTTTCGTTTACCAAATTGTTGCGCTCCATCGCATTACGGATGGTGATCAGCAGCCGGTTGAGATCAGGCGGCTTTTGAATGAAGTCGTAAGCACCCTTTTTCACGGCTTCTACAGCGGTTTCGATATTGCCATGACCCGAGATCATGATGACGGGCACGTCGGGATTTACCTCAACGGCCTTTTGTAGAAAATCCAGTCCATCGACCTTGGGCATCTTTATATCGCAAAGCACCACATCGTAGGTCTTTTCCTTGAATTTCTTCAGTCCTTCCTCGCCATCCGCGGCTTCTTCAAGCTTGTAACCTTCAAAAGAGAGAATTTCAGTCAGTGTTTTCCGGATCGCCTTTTCGTCATCGATAATCAGTATCGTGGCCATAACATTCAATTAAGTTGGCAAAGAAACGAAATAGTAAGATGTGAACGGAAGGGAGGGTATATATAAAGAGAAAGGCCGGATAGACATCCAGCCTCGTGTAAAATCCAATATCCTATGAAAAACCGAGACAAAGATGCAGGGTAAAAATGGATTTTCAAAACTTATTTTGAAATTAATTTTTGCAGGAGCAATGAAAATGAATGAGTTGTAGAGCTTGTGCCCTGATTTGACCTAAGTGCCGCAATTCGGGGAGACTTATTCCCAAAAAAGAGCCCGGCCTTGCAGCCGGGCTCAAAATAGTTAGATACACATTTATTTTTTAAGGTACATCACCTCCTTCACCAGCTTTACAGTGCGCGGTACATCGGGCAAAGCCGCGGCAACGAGGTTGGGTGCATAGTGAAGCGGCGCATCCGCAGCAGTGATGCGGCGGATAGGTGCATCGAGATAGTCGAAGCCTTCTTTTTGTATACGGTAAGCGATCTCCGAAGAAACGGAAGCAAAAGGCCACTGTTCTTCAACGATCACCAGGCGGTTGGTCTTTTTTACGCTCTCTAGAATGGTCATCCAATCCAGCGGGCGGATGGTCCTCAGGTCGATCACCTCAGCGCTCACCCCTTCCTTTTCCAGCTCTGCGGCCGCTCCAAGGGCAACCTTCATCATCTTGTTGAATGAAACGATCGTTACGTCGGTGCCTTGCTTTTTTACATCGGCCTTACCCAGCTCAATATAATATTCTTCATCAGGTATCTCGCTTTTGTCGCCATACATTACTTCGCTTTCCATGAACACCACAGGATCTTCTTCGTAGCGGATGGCTTGCTTAAGCAGTCCCTTGGCATCGTAGCCATTGCTTACAGAAACTACTTTAAGACCGGGTATATTGGCATAAAGCGATTCAAAAGCCGTGGAGTGCTGCGCACCAAGCTGTCCTGCGGAACCATTAGGCCCGCGAAAAACGATGGGACAGGTGATCTGCCCGCCACTCATTGCCAGCATTTTCGAAGCTGTATTGAGGATCTGGTCCAGGGCCAGCACTGCAAAGTTCCAGGTCATGAATTCCACGATTGGCCGAAGCCCATTTTGTGCAGCGCCAACGCCTACGGCGGCAAATCCGAGCTCCGCTATGGGCGTATCGATCACGCGGCGGGGACCGAATTCGGCCAGCATACCCTGGCTTACCTTATAGGCGCCATTGTATTCGGCAACTTCTTCTCCCATCAGAAAAACGCGGTCGTCACGGCGCATTTCTTCCGACATAGCTTCACGGATGGCTTCACGAAATGGAATTTGTCTCATGGAAAGATTTTAAATAAACGGTGGCAAAATTAGCGGAGTGGCAGCAGAAAACCTAAAACTGCCCTGGTTGTTTCAAACAATCTTTGGCCAGCTGGCGGACCGTTGAATCATACCGGATATATTTTGCATCGTTGGCATTGGGATAGTGCTTTACCACTTTTTCGAGCAGGCAGCGACAGTAGGCCCTGGCACTATCCCCACCCATATCCCTGGAAGCCCTGTTGAGGCAGCCCGAGGTGAACTCGGCCTTGTCCTTGTCTGTCCAATTGCGCTTGCAGGAAGCAAAAGATACCAACAGCAAGAGAAAGAGCATCCAGCTTTTCATAACACATCATTCTTTAAAATGAAACCAAACCGGGGTCACGCCCGGTTGGCTGAAAATTTGCAAAAAACAGGACATGGATGGAACGCAGATCATCGGACTGGTAGCTGGCATACTTACCGCCAGCTCACTATTGCCCCAGGTTGTCAAAAGCTTCAAGGAAAAGAAGGCAGATGAGATTTCCCTGGCCATGCTTTTTGTATTGCAGGCGGGTGTTATTCTATGGATCATATACGGCATCAAGCGCAACGACCTGCCGATCATCGCCACCAACAGCTTTTCCCTTCTTGTCAACATTACCATGGTCGTGCTCAGGATCAAATACAAGCATTAGGGTGCAACAGCACTCCCCTCTTTATACCAGCTCCACCACCATGGCAGATGCACCGCCGCCGCCGTTGCAGATGCCCGCAGCGCCGATCTTTCCGCCGTTCTGCTTCAGTACGTTGAGCAGGGTGACCATGATCCTTGCGCCGCTGCAGCCGAGCGGGTGACCCAGCGACACGGCACCGCCGTTAACATTCACCTTCGAAGGATCGAGGTTCATTTTTTTTGTATTTACGATGCCCACCACACTGAAGGCCTCGTTGAGTTCCACATAATCCACATCGCGAAGTTCAAGACCGGCCTTTTTGAGGGCCAGCGGTACCGCAATGCTTGGTGTGGTGGTAAACCAGGTAGGCTCCTGTTCCGCATCGGCATAGCTGCGCAAAACGGCCAGAGGCTTTATTCCTAGCTCGTCTGCTTTTTCCTTGCTCATCAGCACCACGGCTGCCGCACCATCATTCATAGTGCTTGCGTTGGCAGCGGTTACCGTTCCTTCTTTGCCAAATGCCGGCTTGAGCGAGGCTATCTTATCGAATTTCACGTTCCAGGGTTCCTCGTCCCTTGATACGACCAGCGGCTCGCCTTTTTTGGAGGGTATTTCAACTGGTACGATCTCGTCCTGGAACTTGCCGCTTTCCCATGCAGCCTGACTGCGCTTGTAACTCTCAATGGCGAAAGCATCCTGCTCTTCGCGGCTGATCGTATTTTCGGCCGCACAGATATCGGCAGCACAACCCATGGCGAAATTGGAATAGCAATCGGTAAGACCGTCTTTCTGCAGACCGTCGAGCATGGAGGTGCTGCCGTATTTATTGCCCCAACGCAGGTTTTCCATGTAAAAGGGCACGGCGCTCATATTTTCCATTCCTCCGGCTACCACTACGTCGGCATCGCCAAGCAGGATGCTCTGCGCACCCTGGGCAATGGCCTTCATACCACTTGCACAAACTTTGTTCACCGTTGTACAAACCACTTTATCGGGAAGCCCGGCATATTTCGCAGCCTGCCGTGCAGGCGCCTGTCCCAGGTTAGCCTGGATCACGCAGCCCATCAGCACTTCATCAACCTGGTCGGGACTGATCCCCGCTTTTTCTATAGCGGCCTTGATGGCAGTGGCACCCAGCTTTGTAGCTGGAACATCCTTGAGGGCACCGCCAAAGGAACCCATCGGCGTACGAACGGCGGAAACGATATAGACAGTCTTATTCATATAGTAATTATTAAGCGTCGCAAAGTTAAAGAAAGGCTTTGGAGTTTTATCTCCCATGTTGTTAATGCCTGCAGGCCGGCCTTATCCACCGTAAAAAGGCTCTGGGGCGGCCAGGCAAACTTTAGCACCCTTACCGGGCCAGGTCCGCCTTTTTCCCAAATATCTGCTCCAGCAGGCTATACAGTTCCGGATGCTTGCGATGAAGCAGGTCCGGTCTTTCAAAAAAATATTCAGACACCACGGCGAAAAATTCGGCTTCATTGGTGGAGCCGTATGGATTGATGTCTGACCGGCCCGACCTGATGGTCTTAATGTTTTCGTGCATAAGATTGAGCCAGGGAACCACATACTGGTGGCGGATGATGTTCTCGGGCAGGCCGTCGGTCGCCCCATCCGATTTATCAATAAGGTGAACGAACTCGTGGATAGCCGTATTGCTTTTGTCCGTCTTATTGGAAAAACCCTTGCGCAGCTCATGCTGTGAAAGGATCATGGTTCCCTGCATGGCACCGGAACCAACCATTCCAAGAACGGCCCTGTCGCCACCCTCCTGCCTGAAATCTTCGCTGAAGTTATCAGGATATAGCAGCACCTCGTTGATATCGGTATAAGCCCAATTGGGGAAAGAAAAGATCGGGATGATGGCACTTGCGCCGATCAACACGCGGTCCAGGTCCTCCACCGTCGTATTAACACCCGTTATGGTTATGCCCGAGAGAAACTCCTCCATGCGGGCTTCAAATGAAGCTTTGTCTTCAGCGCTGAGCCTTGAATAAAAAAATACCTGTTCCTCCAGCACCTGCCTGTGTGTGTCGGACAGTATCCAGGTCTTGTGTTTTCTTTTGCTGAACAGTGAGCGGAAAAACCAGAACAGGACAGCAATAAAAATGAGAAGGACAATAATTTTCATCATAGTGATACCTGAAAATAACCCCTTTTATCCTTACACAACCCTAAACCTTTTTCGATCCCAAAACCTGCCAGGATTAGAAAGGCCGTCTACGCTATGAGAGGTAATTTTGCGCTATGACAACAATTGATCAAGAGACCTATGACCTGCTGATTGTCGGCGGGGGCCCCATCGGCCTGGCCTGTGCCCTGGAAGCAGCCAGGGCCGGACTGCGGTACCTGATCCTTGAAAAGGGCACCCTGGTCAACTCGCTTTATCACTATCCTGTTAATATGACCTTTTTTTCCACCTCTGAACGGTTGGAAATAGGTAATGTTCCCTTCGTATCCAATCATCCAAAGCCAACGCGCGGTGAAGCACTCGAGTACTACCGGCGCGTAGCAAAGGACAATAAGGTGAATATCCGGCTGTTTGAAGAGGTTATCGGGATAAGGGAAGCGGCAGCCCCTGGCTCTTACCGGTACGAAGTAATGTCCAGCAGGCAAAGCTATCAGGCAGACAACCTTATTATCGCAACCGGTTTTTACGATATCCCCTACCTTCTGAATGTTCCTGGCGAGTCGCTGGCCAAAGTAAGGCACTATTACAACGATCCGCATTACTATGCTTTTCAAAAAGTACTGGTCGTGGGTGCGCAGAACTCCGCCGTCGATGCAGCGCTGGAGACCTGGAGAAAGGGAGCCGAAGTGACCATGGTCGTACGCGGACCCGAAATAGGGCAAAGGGTCAAATACTGGGTACGTCCCGATATCGAGAACAGGATAGCGGAAGGCTCGATCAAGGCCTTTTTCAATTCGACCATTAAGGCCATCCATCCCCATACAGTGGAGATCAATACGCCCGAAGGAACACTTACCCTGCCCAACGACTGGGTACTTTCCATGACGGGCTACCAGCCCAACCTGGACTTCCTGGAAAATGCCGGCATCGAGCTTTGCAGGGATGAGAGCCGCAGGCCTGCCTACGACGAACAAAGCCATGAAACGAATAAAAAAGGAATTTATCTCGCAGGAGTGATCTGTGGAGGAATGAATACACACCGGCTTTTTATCGAGAACTCAAGAGAGCACGCAGGAAGGATCATTGCCGATATCAGAGCAAAAAGGAAAATGCCGTACCAGAAAGGCTAAGGGTTTCAGGCGCGAGGCAACAAGCAAATGCCGGCGTCGCAAAAAATAGCTGGTACCGAAACCCGGAAAACGCCCTGCAAGCTCGGCAAAACAAACCATTGACGGTGGGCGCCACCGTCAAACCCGGAGTGAAATAATGTTGCGATCCTAGTCTTCTGACTTGTTGCTTACGAGCGAAAGCTTGGCAAAATCAGAACCGCTGAAGATCTTAGCGAGGTTAATGTCGTTCGATTTTTGATAAGCAGCCAGGTTGGTCTGCGTAACAATACGCCAGAAATTCTTTGTTTTCAGCTCATTATAGTCTCTTCCCTGTACAATAAGACCACGAACAGGGTTCCTTTTCTTCATTTCAAAACGGATCACTTTCCCCTGAGGAATCGTCTCTTTGGCCAAAAATGTCTCGATTTGTTCTACTGTCATAGCGGGCTAAGGTAAGGGTTTAGCTTATCCAACTCACAGGATAAACGTTAAAAATTTTAACCATCCCCTATTTAGGGGTTTTTGATGAGTCCGGGCTAGGTCAACTACCTGACACTATTTGTCGCATAATGAGGATAGCCCGGGCAGAGAAGCCTTTCTGTCGAAAGGCCCTCTGCGAGCATAAAAGAACGGGTTATCCCTGCTTAACAACCTGGATCTCCGCCTGGATCTTTATATCGTCGCTTACAACCACCTGTCCGGCTTCGGTTACAGCGGACCAGGTAAGTCCGAATTCCTTGCGGCTGATCTTTCCGGTAACGGTAAATCCAGCCTTGGTTTGGCCATAAGGGTCCACCACGATGCCTCCAAACTCAACGTCCACGTCAACCGGCTTCGTAATGCCCTTGATGGTAAGCTCACCTGAAAGTTTTGCCTTGTCACCAGCCGACTCATACCTTTTACCTACGAACCTCAGCTGGCTGTGGGTACCGGCGTCAAAGAAATCGGCCGACTTCAGATGCGTGTCGCGCTGCGAATTGTTGGTATCGATCGAATCGATATCGGCCGTAAACTCGATCCTTTTTGCTGTATTGAAATCGTCACTCTCTGTTTCCACTTCAAGGTCGAACTGCTTAAAATAACCGGTAACGGTTGTGATCATGAGGTGTTTTACCTTGAACTGAATTTCTGAATGCGAGGGATCTAACTTCCATTTGATTGCCATAACAATTGGTTTTATAGTGATTACAAAAATATATTAATGTTTGAACATTGAAAAGGGCAAAATATTTGGCTCCCCAAACAAGTGCTTCTTAGCTGAATCTCACAGAGGTCATGGTAAGCGAACCCGCCACTGCCCGGTCGTTGAAAAAGCCAAGCTGCTCCTCCCGCCTACTCAAGCCCAAAGTATAAAGCAAGGGCAGATAATGCTCCGGTGTAGGAATGGCCAGTGCTGCATCCCTTCCGAGCCTGCCGTAGTGCACTAGGGCATCGTGGTCTCCTTCTGAGATCAGTGTTTTGAAACGTTCATTCATTCTCAGGGCCCAGTCATAGCCAAAGCCGGGTTCGTTCATTCTTTGCCAGGCGAGCTGCCCGAGGTTGTGAACCATGTTTCCGCTTCCAAAGATCAGTACACCCTTTTTGCGCAAAGCGTAAAGTTCTCCGGCGAGCCTGTAATGTTCTGCCGGGCTCTTTGTATTATCGATGCTTAGCTGCAGCACAGGGATATTGGCTTCCGGGTACATATGCCGCACGATGGTCCAGGTGCCATGATCCAAACCCCAGTCATGATCAAGCGCAGCACCCGGGCTCAGCATCGAAGCGGCAGTTTCCGCCAGGACCGGGTCGCCTGGAGCAGGATACTGCACTTCGAACAAGGCCTGGGGGAATCCACCGAAATCATGGATGGTCCGGGGAAAGTCCATTGCCGTGATCCTGGTGCCCTTCGTAAGCCAGTGTGCGGATATAACCAGGATGGCTTTTGGCACCGGTATCTCAATGGCAAGCTTGCTCCAGTATTGGCTGAACTCATTTCCTTCGATTCCATTCATCGGGGAACCGTGGCCTATGAATAGCACAGGCATCAGCTGCCCGTTTTCCTCCAACGCACTGGTAAAGCTTCTGAATTCCGATAAACTTTTCATTTTCTTAGCCATTTACGCCACCTGCGGAAAAGCAGGCGGCAACGGTCCGGAAAGCTTGTTCGCTATTTGCCGTTCCGCATAGGGCAAAGCTAGCACCCCCTGCCTGCAGGGCCATTGAGTTGGAGCAAGAAATGAGCTTGATGTAAATCAAGGCTTACTAAGCAACAGCCTGATCTTTATAAACAGCGAATGAATGAAGCGGTATGATTGGGATTGATTTTTCTATGCCTGGCGCTTTGCCTCTTGTTCTACCCTGTCTTTCCTTACAGAAAGCTGCTTTCGTATGCGGCTCAGGGTTTCGGGCGTAATGCCGAGGTAAGAGGCCATCATATGCTGGGGCACGCGTTGCGGAATGCTCGGACAAGAACCCACCAGGTCGTGATAGCGTGCTTCGGCCGTTTTGCTGAGAGAGCCGATCAGCCTTCGTTGTGTGGCAATGAGGTTATTCTGAAGCAGGATGCGAAAATATCTTTCAAACTTTGGTATTCGAGCCATCATTTCGTCCTCTGCTTTTTTTGTGAGCAACAGCAGCTCACAATCCTCCAGAGCATCGATATTATAAACAGAGGGTTCTCCCGTCAGGAAGCTGAACTGATCCGAGATCCACCAGCCCTCGAAAGCAAATTGCATGATGTGCTCCCCGCCTTTTTCGTCGACTGTATAAGAACGCAAAATACCTTTTTCGACAAAGGCTACGTATTTAGACACATCACCCTCCTGGAGCAGGTATTGTTTCTTCCTCATCTTTTTCGGAATGAAAAACGACCTGCACAGCTCTTTCTCTTCTTCGCTCAGCTGGATCTTTTCTTCGAACTTTTTAAATAACAATTCGAACATCTAAGAGGTTTGCAGCAAAAATAAGCCAATACCGGTTGCTGCAATCCGCCATTTACCGAGATAACCCCTGCATTTACCGGTAATATCCCTTTTGCCTGCCTATACAGGCTTGCCTTACAGGATTTAACATAGTTTCTTTGCAGGAAATCAAAGAGTATGAACGAAGAGAAGTTCGAAGGCCGCCTGAAAGACCGCATAGAAAGGCACCAGAGAAGGAATGACAAGAGCCATATCTGGGGGGGCTTTATCCTGCTGGTGGTGGGCGGGCTCCTGCTGGCCCGTGAATTAGGCGTCTTCTTCCCCTCCTGGTTTTTTACCTGGCCGATGATCCTCATCGTGCTTGGACTGGTCACCGGGGTGAAAACGAGGTTCAGGGACAGGGGCTGGCTCTTCCTGCTGCTGGTGGGCGGTGTTTTCCTGGCAGGCAAGATCGATCCCGGACTTTCCCTTTATAAGTACCTGTGGCCTATCCTCATCATATCAGCCGGCCTGTTTTTCATATTCAAACCCAAAAGCCGCTATTGCTCTTCCGAAAGAGCCGGCCAAGACAACGACATCAGCGGAGAGCCGGTGCCCGGCGAGGACATACTGCGTTGGGAAAAAGCCATGGATGACCGAAAGGATGTGATCGACATCACGGCAGTTTTTGGGGGTGTGAAAAAGAACATGCTCACCAAGGATTTCAAAGGAGGCGATGTAGTAGCCTTCATGGGAGGAACGGAGATCAACCTCACCCAGGCAGATTTTAACGGAAGGGTGATCATCGACAATTTCAATATGTTCGGCGGCACCAAACTGATCGTCCCCCCCGATTGGGATGTGCAAAGCCAGATCGTAGCCATATTTGGCGGTGTCGACGATAAACGTCCGCCTGTAGGCAATGTAAATCCCAACAAGGTCCTGTTCCTTGAAGGCACCTGCATTTTTGGAGGTGTTGAAATAAAGAGTTTCTGATCAACTGATTCCTAACGCTAATGCATATCTCATGAAATGGTATCTCGCCAAGATCGTTTACCGAATCATTTGCGGAGACGGTCAGCACACGGCACAATTCGACGAGCAGCTGAGACTCGTATCTGCGGGCTCGCGGGAAGAAGCGCTGGCAAAAGCCGAGTCCATAGGACATAAAGAAGAAGAGGTATTTTACAACCAGCACCGCCAGCTGGTGAAATGGGAATTTGTAGCTACCTCCGAATTATACATACTGAATGACTTGCTTGATGGTGCGGAGCTGTACTCCCGCATAAATGAGGTTGACGATGCAGACTCCTATGTGAGCTTTGTACATGGAAAAGCAGATTTGCTGCGAAACAAGGACATCCATTATTTACTGAACCTAACCTGAGCCATTGTTTACTTCGCCGCTGCAAACCCGCCGTTTCCGGATATTTTTTGCCGCCTGCTGGACCTGCTGGAGCCTGCTTCATATGTATGTGCTCTATTGGTTCGGCTTTGAATGGGAAACAGCCTTTACTGACAGTGCGGTAAGCAACCTGCTGCTGCTTGCAGCTTCCCTGCTTTCTACCATCACGCTCAGCTACTACATTCCTGCCCGGAACAAATATGGCTACATACTTGCTCTTTGCCTTGTGCTTTCTGCGGTATGGCTCCTTCTCAGCCGTTCCCTTCTGATGCTGCTCAACCCGGATACGAACGATTACAGCGCTTTCTTTTCAAGATCTTTCCCTCTCAGGGCCGCCATTGGTTTCCTGGTGATCGGATGCATGTCGCTACTGAGTGTTTTATGGTATACCATGCAGGACCAGCGCGAGGTTGAAAAAAGAAAGAACGAGGCGGAAAAACTCTCCAAGGAAGCTGAGCTTTACAACCTGAGACAACAGCTGCAGCCACATTTTTTATTCAACAGCCTCAACTCGATCAATGCCCTTATCGGCAGCCAGCCGCAACTGGCCAGGACAATGATCGAGCAGCTTTCCGATTTTCTCAGGGGTACGCTCAAAAAAGAAGAGAACCAGTGGGCGAGCCTGGAAGACGAGCTGGCCCACCTGCAGCTTTACCTGGACATTGAAAAAGTGAGATTTGGCCACCGGTTATCCACGGTGATCAATAACCGCATACCCGACATGCAGGCCCGGCTTCCTGCCATGCTGCTGCAGCCCATCGTGGAAAATGCCATCAAGTTCGGCCTTTACGATACCACCGATGCCATCCTGATCGAGATAGAAGCAAGCCTCGACAACCAAAGCCTCGTCCTGGAAGTGCGAAACCCTTTTGATCCGGAAACAAGCTCACCCAGGAAAGGCACCGGTTTCGGGTTGAGCTCCGTTCAACGAAGACTTTACCTGCTTTTTGCAAGAAACGATCTTTTGCAGACAGAAGCGGCCGGCAGCCTTTTTACTACAACCATTAAAATCCCGCAACAATGATCAGCACCATCATCATAGACGACGAACCATTGGCCAGATCAGTAGTGAAGGAATACCTGCAGTCTTATCCGCAGATAGCGGTTGTACAGGAATGCAACGACGGTTTTGAAGGCGTCAAGGCCATCATGCAACACCAGCCTTCTCTTATTTTCCTCGATATTCAAATGCCCAAGATCAACGGCTTCGAAATGCTGGAGCTGGTAGAGCAGCCACCATCGGTCATCTTTACCACCGCCTTCGACGAATATGCGATAAAAGCCTTTGAAACGCATGCCGTGGATTATCTGCTTAAGCCTTTTGGCAAAGAACGCTTCGGCAAGGCCATTGAAAAATTCCTTGGCCAGCCCGGCCAGCAAAAGCCCAATGTAGAAAAGCTGCTCAGTGCTCCCGCCGAGCTTCCTGCACAGCAGGAACGCATCGTTATAAAAACCGGCGGTAAGATCAAGATCATCCCGGTACAGGACATACATTATCTCGAAGCAGCCGATGACTATGTAAGGATATACCTGTCTGAAGGTAATTTTCTTAAGAACAAGACGATGGCTTATTTCGAAAACGCCCTGCCAGGTATGCAGTTTGTGCGCACGCACCGTTCATATATGGTCAATATACAGGAGATCACCAGGATAGACCCCTATGAAAAAGACAATCACCAGGCCATCCTGCGCTCGGGCGCCCGCATTCCCGTAAGCAGAAGCGGTTATGCAAAGCTGAAGATGATGCTCGGTATATAAATGTCTTTCCAGGGGCTGATCTTATGCCTTAAGATCGAAAACAATTGGCTTGTTCAAAAGCTGGTACTGCTCGTTCACCTGGCAGGCATTAATGAAGAGAATGCCCGACCGCTTTACCATTCCATACGATTCGTGAATATGACCGAATACATGCACCTTGGGCTTGAAGGCCAGCACTTTCCTGAGCAGGTCCTGGTCGCCCACGTGCTGTTCTGTTGCTATCATATCGAGAAAGCCATAGACCGGGCCATGCGTAAGCAGAACATCGGTATCAGAAGGAATAAGATCCCAGTGCTTTCGTATGCTGGCGCCGCGGTGCCGGTTAAAAGCCCAGTTGAAAAACCAGGGTGTGATGGGCGAACCCCATATCTTGATATTGCCCACCTGGAAGCCTGAGTCGTTCAGGTAGGTAACGCCCTCCGGCATGAGGGCCTTGATCTCCTCGGGCGAAGCCTTTTCCAAAAAAAAATCGTGGTTGCCCGCGATGAATATGCGATAGGGAAAATCC
>DASTPZ010000307.1:0-5254 GCA_035761965.1 Flavisolibacter sp.
AAGCCAGTGCTGCTCAATATCTACACAGCCGATGAGCTTAACATTTTTCTGAAAAGGCTGCGATCCTCTTCATCGCAGCTGGAAGCGGGAGAGATCAATAAATGGAAGGAAAATTATGGGTCCGAAAACCTTGACAGCCAGACGAACCTGCCAAAAAAGCTAACGCTCCAGCCCGACGAAAACAGCCTGATCTTTTACCTGAAGAACCAGATAGATAAAAAAGAAGACCTGGAGTACAGGCTGATCCTCCATGGCGAGCCCTATGTAAATTGGAAGCCCAATGATTTCGACAATGGATTTATCTGGATCAAGGACCTGCCTCCAGGCAAGTACCGGATAGATATGAGGCTTAAGGCACAGCCGGCGAATGTTATCTCTTATCCTTTTGACATAAAGCCAAGATGGGACCAAACACTCAGTTTTAAAATAATGGCAGGCGGCTCTATAGCCGCCTTTTTCGGCTTCATCCTGCTTCTGATCCGGTTGAGGCAGCAAAGAAAAAAGCTGAGGGCCGCACAGGAAAGAAAGTACCGGCTGGAGACCGAGCTTCGTTCGATCCGCTCCCAACTGAATCCTCATTTCATCTTCAATGCCCTCGGCTCTATACAGGGTTTGATCAACCGAAACCTGCCGGATAAAGCCAATTATTATCTTTCAGGCTTCAGTACCCTGTTAAGAGAGTCGCTGGAGCATGGCGACAGACAAAACCTGCCTCTGGTCAGGGAGCTGAAAATGCTGGAGAACTATATACAGTTGGAGCAGCTCCGCTTTCATTTCAAATACGATATTTCTATAGACCCGGCGCTGGACCTGCACGCCATAGAAATTCCTTCACTGCTGCTTCAGCCGCTGGTGGAAAATGCGATCCGGCATGGTATCGCTTCGCTGCATGAACAAGGCGAGATGAAGATCAGCCTGTGGAAAGCGGAGAACTGCCTCTGCATAGGCATCCGTGACAACGGCAAAGGGTTTGATAAAAATGCCGTTGTCACCGGGTTCGGACTGCGGTTGACAAGGGAAAGAATAGCGCTGCTGAACGGGGAGAAGGGCTCGCAGATGATCCGGATGAATATCGACACGCAGGCAGGCCAGGGAACGAACATTATCTTGAAGTTTGAAAATACAACTGCATGACCAGTGCCATTATCATCGATGATGAAGCGAACAACATCAGCAACCTGCAGTCGCTTCTGCAGCAGCATTGTCCACAAGTGCAGGTGGTAGCAACGGCCACGGCAGCGGATGATGGCGAGCTAAAGATCCAGCAATACCGCCCCGAGCTTGTCTTTCTCGACATCCAGATGCCCGGCAAAAGCGGTTTCGACCTGCTGCAATCATTGAAGCAAAGGTCTTTTGAAGTGATCTTTGTAACCGCGTATGATCAATACGGCATACAGGCGGTCAAATTCTCTGCCATCGATTACCTGCTTAAGCCGATCAATGTTGAGGAGCTGAAATCAGCCGTGTGGAAAGCCATTGCACGCAGCACCGAAAAAAAGCAGAATCACCAGCTTGAGAACCTCATTCACCTGCTACAGCAAAAGCAGGAAAAGACCCTGCACCGCATCGCCCTGCCCAGCGCCCGAGAAACTCGCTTTATTGAAACGGAAAAGATCCTGCGGTGCGAATCGTCTAACAATTATACCAGCTTTTTCCTTATCGATGGAGAGAAAATCGTGGCCTCACGTCCGATTTTTGAATATGAGGAGCTGCTTAAGGAGTATGGTTTCTTCCGTTGTCACCAGAGCCATCTGATCAACACACGCTATATCAAGAGCTGGGTAAAAGAGGAAGGCGGCTACCTGCTGATGGAAGATGGCAGCCAGGTGCCGGTATCGAGGTATAGGAAGGAAGCATTGAGGGCGCTGTTGAAATAGCAAAAAGACGGAAACTGACTGTGACGACCCAACCCGGACAATGCTTGTCAACTGCAAGTCTTAGGTCTTTCCACGTTCCTGTTCAGACATGCTCTGCGTTACATTGCTAGTTTGGGATATTAGTTCCGTAACACTTTTCCCTGCCCTCACGCATAATACTAAGCCCAGTTCTGCCTTCAAGTTAATTTTCAAGCAAAACACCCATTGCGGTATGCCTGTACCGCATGACTGGTATTATTGTAACTGGTGACGGATAAAGTCCATCCGGGAACCGCAAAAATCTGCACGCCTATTGCCTTGCCAGTGCCCTATCGCGATATCTGCGTGAATGTTTCCCACTCATTAAGACCATTTCTTTCAGCCATCATTGCCAGTACTGCCCGGTTCTGACAGCTTAACTTTTGAAACAACTCATAGCGCATCTTGTTTATACAGCCGGTTTTGAGCTTTAGCCGGTCTGCGATCTGCTCATATGTGAGATCAGTTCCTGCCAGCTGTAAAAATTTCATTTCCTTTTCGGAAAGCAATGGCTTCGTGATGCGCGAGCGTTTTGCCGCCTCGGCATGCATGCGTGTCAACAAACGGCGAGAAGCGAGATCATTATAGTAATATCCCTCTTCGTGCACACGGCGGAGTGCTTTCTCTAATTCCTTTTCGCTGCACCACTTGGACACTACAGCCCTCGCTCCAAGGCTATAAAATAGCTCCCTTGTAAGATCTGTTTCGCAGCCGGTGTAAATGATCACTTTTTGCTCAGGGTGCTCGCGCGAAAGCCACATCATGGTTTCGAGGCCTCCCATACCTTTCATACGAACATCCAATAAAAGCACATCAGGAAAGGAACAAGCCTGCAGCTTCTCCTGAAGCTCGAGGCCATCCCTGGCCTGCAGCGTTACTAAAAAATGTAATTGCTGGCTTAGAAAAAGAGACAGGCTTTCTCTTAATACGGAATGGTCATCCACAAGGCCAATCCTCACTATTTCAGTATTCATATAAGGGCGGTTTTTCGAGTTTACTAGAGGGTCAGTTCAACATTTAATTTACAACAAAATGTATACAAAAATTACTTTATGACATATGTATTTTATCAGAAACAGGCTTTTTGCGGCGATTGAATAAAACTATTCCCTTAGCGGCATTCTTTCATTCTTCGCATCGAATGGAAACAGGCTTCATACTGCATAAAATAATCCCTCAAAACCGGATGATACTATCTGAAAGGAGAATGATATTGCGCCTTCCTGCTGCAGGCTGAGGGCTTAGGTTTGAGGTATCAATTGGCCAAGTTGAAACGGGAATGCCGAAAACCGGGATCTGAACAGAGTAGGCATCAACTGAAAGTTATTTTATGAAAAAGCTGTTTTTATATCTTATGGGGTTGGCTCTCCTTTCACTGAATGTGGCAAAAGCCCAGAACTGCTCGGGCGTTTCCATCCAGGTGTATGGCCCTATACCGCAAATGGGAAGCCACAATTATTTTGGCGTACGAGCCACCATCGCTGAGCCGAGCCAGAATGACGACATCACCATTACAGGATCGTTGCGCGAAGACGGCGGAGGAGGAACCAGCCAGCCCTTCACCCTTATTATACCAAAAGGCGAAACCACAGCGGAAACCGGCACCTTTTTTCAAACCTGTCCTGCTTGTAATGCGGAAGTTACAGTAAGCTCCGTAACGCCTTGCCCTAACAACGAAATTGTGATCAACTATGCAGGAGTCGACATTACCTTCGAGGTAAATGCTAATATCCTGCGGTTCAACAGCCAGGCCGACTTCAATACTGTGCTTGACCACCTGGACGCATTGTACGAAAGCCACAACGATACCTACGATAATGCCCAGGATCCGAATCTCACAGAAGATCAACTAGACGCACTTGACCTACAGAACGGCTTTGATGAATTTGAGCCTTTCAGGTATTTCGAAAGCCTGTTTCAAGGATTTTCTTCAAAAAGAGCTGAGCTAGAAACACTTGAAAACAGTTGGCTGGTCTCCAATTTCACCGCCATGGACCCCGATGATGCCGATCTTACCTTTGACGATGCAGCCAACACAATTTTCAACAGTTCCTATTCTTTTAAGATCGGCTCAGATGTTTACACGCTAGCCAGCGATGGCGTATACCTAAATGGAGACCTGCAGGCCCACCTGGGAAAGCCTATCCGGCAGGTAACCGGGGGAAGACAGCCGATGCTGACAGACTATGCCCTCTACGTTACCCGGCTGGCAGGTGATCTTGCCTTGGGAAATAGTAATATGCTTGGACCGGTGTGCAAATCAAATAAGAAAGACAAGAAACCTTTCGAATCCGGAAACGACCGTTACAAGCTCAAGGTCGCCATTAACTCATGGCTCATCCGGAGCGGTGCCAAAGGAAAGGTTGTTCATTATGAACTCAAAAATGGTTCCTGGAAAAGAGCCCGGGCCAAAATGGCTGTTTTCTGCGGCGGACGAGTATACAACAACCAATGTTCCGAGTCATTCCTCTTCTCTGACCGGAACCCGACCAGCGGCTGGAAAAAGCGCAAACAGTTAAAGGTTGCCCGCCACCAGGCAGGTGTGATCTGGAGAACCTACACAAATATGCTGTCTGCTTCTTTCGACACCCAAGCCGGCCACTCGGCAAGCTTAGCCTTGA
The DNA here is from genome assembly GCA_035761965.1 of Flavisolibacter sp. Classification (GTDB taxonomy): domain Bacteria; phylum Bacteroidota; class Bacteroidia; order Chitinophagales; family Chitinophagaceae; genus Flavisolibacter. Next base: position 4,517 of record DASTPZ010000307.1, read on the forward strand.
TATTTTAAGAGCTGATGGACAGTAACATATGAACCAGGGAAGGAAAAGATATCCTTGCCCTGGTTCTATATACTGCCCGGCTCAAATTCTACTAAGTCCAAAGCAGACATGGCTTCCCATTCCAGTTTATGCCCATCCGTTTGCACCAATGTAACACACAAAACTGCTAAGAAATATCCGGTAAAAGTCAGCGGCTCTCCGGGTGAAGCTGAAATGGCTTTCATGCCTGTCTGCAAAGCTCAAATACTCTTTTTTCAAAATATTTATCACTGTTAAACATAAACCCTCTTTTATGTGGAAATCCTTTTTTTTGGCAGTGGCTTTTTTAGCTTTAAGAGCGCCAGCATGGTCGCAAAAGCCCGGCGGACCGGTGACCGGGGGGGATAGCCTTTCCCAGCCAACATCAAGATTATTTTATGCCAGACAGTTCTATGCTACGACCGACTTCCTCGACGCCTGCATCAATTCACTGAACTCCTTCAATAGCCTCCTTAAGAAAGAGTCTTACCGGATAAAGATCACATCATTAAATAATCCCACTTCTTCAGACATGGGATTTAGCCTGGAGAACGAGGTACAAAATGCCCTGAAGCCCTTAATGGAGAAATCAAAGAATACCAATACCCAAAAATTTGGCAATGTAGTGTCCTCATTGCTAAACAACCAATCAAAGCCTGGTTTGGGAAAATCTTTATCTGCCTTTAGCCCTGTCTTCCCGACCCTTCTTTCATTGGTTGG
>DASTPZ010000308.1:0-16668 GCA_035761965.1 Flavisolibacter sp.
TGCAGTACAGAATGGCTACGATATGCTGGTTGCGCAGGCCGAGGAAAGCTGGCGTATCTGGAATGCTTTAAGTGCCTAGGGTTTCCATCGCCTTTGAAGGCAGCGGAACAGGTTTTTTCCTGCTGTAATCAAAGCAGACCATACCGGTTCTGCCTGCTGCCACAATGGTTTCTTCGCTTCCTTTTACAAGCTTGTAATAAAGATTAAAGCCCACCCGGCCAAAGTCGCCTGCCGTTACATATGCCTTGAGCGCCTCGCCATGAAAAAGTTCAGCCTTGAACTCTATCGCCGCATCGCTCATGATGAGGCCAACTCCCTCCATGTTCATTTCAGTGTAGCTCCTGCTTAGCAGGAACTGAACCCTGGCTTCATGAAGCAGGGAGAGTATTGTATCGTTGCCAACATGCCCGCCATAATTAAGATCGGTTATACGTACGGGAATGGAAACGGAGAAGGCAAAGCTTTCGGGCAGTTCGATCTTAAGGCGGGCCATATAACGTGGTTATTGATTTTCGCTTATGGTATTCAGTATTTCAAGCACACCCGCAAAATCGGAGGTGATAGCGGCGCTTGCGGCTTTTTCCTGCAGGGTCTTTATGCGCTGCTTGCACAGCATATCCTGGGGAGGGCATGCAATGGCGTCGTAAAGCTTTTTGGGAAGACGAACGGCATAACCATCGTCGCTGCTATAGACCATGTATTTTCCGTCGGTTGCTGAGAAGCTGATGGGTGAGCTTCGTTCTGCTGTCTTAGGGATGAAGCCATCGAGCAGGGCAAGGGGGGCTGATGCCTGAATGGCCAGCCTTATGCTTTCGGCGGAACGGTTTTCTTTTTGGCGCTGCTGTGGTTTGCCGGCAGTGCGAGGCTCGGCCGCTACCAAACGCGGTACCGTCGGCTGTTCTCCGGGGCTTTCTGAAGGAAGGCCTGGCACAACCGGCACGCTGCTGTTCACTACTGCCGGAGATGCAGGGTCAGGGGCAGGCTGCCTGTTCATCAGCAGGTAGGTTGTAAAGAAAGCGGCCACCAGCACCGCAGCTGCTGTGCCGGTCCTTAAGAGCTTACGATACCTGACCGAGAATGGAATGACGGGAGCCTGCTTGCTTTCGAGATGCTGGGCTATTTTTTCCCAGCTGCCTGCAGGAGGGTTTGTTTCGAAAGCAAGCATTTTGCCGGCTATAGTCCTGTCCCGGTTTGCATCCAGCAAAGCTTCGATCCTGTCCCAGGCTTCCCTGGGAGGCTCGGCCTCGAATTTGTGCAGCTTATTTTGGATGTTCTCGTTCATGATCAGGGTACTTGTTTTCTTTTTTCGATAAAGGTTTTGACCAGGTCCTGCAAGATCAGCCTGGCCCTTGAAAGCTGTGATTTGCTGGTGCCCTCGCTGATGCCCAGTGCTTCGGAGATCTGCTTATGTGTATAGCCTTCTACCACATACATGTTAAAGACAGTTCTGTAACCCGGCGACAATTGCTGTACGAGCTGGATAATATCTTTTTCAGCCAGGTCGTCCAGCACAGAAAGGTATTTGCCTTCCATCGTATTCTCTTCTGCATCGGTGATCGGCTGCAGATAGGTCTTTTTACGAAAATGCTCAATGGCCGTGTTGACAAATATTCTCCTTATCCAACCTTCGAAAGAGCCATCGCCCCGGTAACTGCCGATCTTGTTGTAGACCTTGATAAAACCTTCCTGCAGGATGTCCTCGGCCTCTTCTGTATTTCCTGCATACCTGAGGCATACACCAAACATCTTGGGTGCAAACCTTTCATACAGCGCCCGCTGCATTTTGCGGTCTCCCCTCAGGCATCCATCAATTAAGTCGGATTCGGAAAATATTTGGTTGCTTGCCTTATCCAATATTCTTTGTTTAGGATAAATTACTCAAAAATGCTACCAGCCTCTCCAGTGCTTTCTTTCTATGGCTGTAGCGGTTTTTCTCTTCCAGCGTCATTTCAGCAAAGCTATGCAAAGCACCATCGGGTATGAACACCGGATCATAACCAAAGCCCGATTCACCTACGGGCTCCCGGCTGATCCAGCCTTCACATACACCTTCAAAGAAATGTTGTTTTCCCTTTAGTACAAGGCAGATGACGGTACGGAACCTTGCTTTCCTGTTTGAATGGTTTTCCAGGTTACGGAGCAGCTTGAGTATATTATTGCGGTCTGAACGCTCTTCACCTGCATAACGGGCACTGTGCACACCGGGCTCGTTGTTGAGGGCATCGACCTCGAGTCCTGTGTCCTCACTGAAGCAATCGGCTCCTGTGAGCTGGTAGATGGTCCCAGCTTTCTCTGCCGCATTGGCCTCGAGCGTGTGGTGCGGTTCGGGTATTTCTATATTGATACCGGCCTCCCTGAGGCTGATGATCGAAAACCCGGCAGGGAGGGCTGCATTTATCTCCTCGGTCTTATGCCGGTTATTGGTAGCGAAGATCAGTGTCATGCGATTCCAAAAAGATTTTTAAGGCTGTTCCAGAGCTTGAGCTTTTGCGATTTATCGGATTGCAGCAGGGAAAGCGGTGGTGCATGCAGGTAGGTTCGCTGGTCGAAGGCCTGGAGCTGGTATTCGGGGAAATTGATCGGAAGACCAATGCTAAGGGGCCCGATGCCAAAAAGCAGGACGGTTCTGGCCCTGGCGTGGATCAGGCTTTCAAGGGCTGCGCTGCTTGTATTGGCAAGGTTCACAATGGCAATATCGGCAAGGCTGAGCTTGCACGCTGCCAGTATCGAGCTAAGAAAGGCCAACTCATCGTCGGGCAGGAAGGCCGCCGATCCGTTATTGATCACAACAACAATGTTTTTACGGTTGCTGCCAAGGAATTTGGGTTCCTGGGTATCGGGCTGGTGATGTTGAACGGAAGCTGAGGGCATCCTGTTGCCTTCGACCAGCTTATCCGTATAAAGACCGGCCAGCATGTTAGGGTTTAATTGTATATGATTCAGGCTCATCGTCTATCTATTGCTTAACAAAAGGTCTGATCTTTTTTTTGTTTCTTTGCCGCTAAATTATATTTATTATGCTTGCTACTATGGATATAACAGTCAACAAGGTGGAACAAAGCAAATTACACGGCTTTAGCCTTGAAAATCTTCCGTTTGGAAAATATTTTACCGACCACATGCTGGAAGCAGATTACGAGAACGGCGAATGGAAGAATGTTGAGATAAAGCCATATCAACCACTGCTGTTAAGTCCATCTCTTGCAGCCATACACTACGGTCAATCCATATTCGAAGGCATCAAGGCCTATAAGGATCAGCAGGGCAATGCGCGTATTTTCCGTCCTTACGACAATTTCAGGCGTTTTAACATATCGGCCGAGCGCATGCAGATGCCGGCCGTACCCGAAGACATTTTCATGGAAGGCATGAAGCAGCTGGTGGCGCTTGACAAGAACTGGGTTCCCCAGAAAGAGGACCATTCGCTCTATATCAGGCCTTTTATGTTCTCTGCTGATGAAGTGATCGGGGTAAAACCTTCAGAAAGCTACAAGTTCCTCAATATATTAAGTCCTACCGGTCCATACTACAACGCCCCCATGCGGATCTATGTGGAAGAGCAGTATGTAAGGGCTGTGCCGGGTGGCGTGGGCTATGCCAAGGCTGCCGGTAATTACGGCTCGGCCATGTATGCTACCGCCGAAGCAAAGAAGAAAGGCTATGACCAGGTGTTGTGGACCGATGCTTTCGAGCATAAATATGTGCAGGAGATCGGTACCATGAACGTGATCTTCATTATCGGCGACAAGGCCATTACACCGGATCTCGGCGCAGGTACCATCCTGGCTGGTGTAACCCGCGACAGCGCGTTGACCCTGTTAAAGGAAGCGGGTTTCAAGGTGGAAGAAAGGCCGCTTAGCATCGACGAGATCATTGATGCTTACAAGGCGGGTATACTTTACGAGGTGTTCGGCACCGGTACAGCGGCTACCATTACCTATATCAAGGAGCTTCGCTATAAAGATTTTGTGATGAATTTCGACGTGGAAAAATGGCAGACCGCTCCAACGATCAAAAAATGGCTGACCGACATCCGCGAGGGCAGGAGAGAAGATAAATACGGCTGGATGGTAAGGGTCGATTAAGATAATTAAACCAGGAAATCCGGGCAGTTGCCCGGATTTTTTTTGCAGGCAGGCACCGAAACGGGAATGAATGGTGGGCAAAACCGTAAAAAACCATTAAAAAACGAAAAAAATAGAACAGTCAATCTGAAATCCAAATCTTTCCCATACCTTTGCCATCCCAAAAATTAAAGGTTCATAATGCCTACTATTCAGCAATTAGTACGTAAAGGAAGAGAAATCATTCGCGCCAAGAGCAAGTCAAGGGCTTTGGATAGCTGTCCGCAGCGCCGTGGTGTTTGTACCCGTGTGTATACGACTACGCCCAAGAAACCAAACTCTGCCCTTCGTAAGGTGGCTAAGGTACGTTTGACCAATAAAGTAGAGGTGATTGCCTACATCCCGGGTGAGGGTCATAACCTGCAGGAGCACTCGATCGTTCTGATCCGCGGTGGTCGTGTGAAGGATCTGCCAGGTGTACGTTATCATATCGTGCGTGGTTCTCTTGATACTGCCGGAGTAAAAGACCGTAAGAAGAGCCGTTCCAAGTATGGTACGAAGAAGGAAAAGGCAGGTGCTAAACCAGCTGGTAAGAAATAATTAAATTTTTAAAAGCGATCAAGAAGCTCAGCAACACGCCTGAGAACCTGATGGTCGATAACTAAGCATACTATGCGTAAGTCACAAGCAAAAAAACTTCCATTAGCCCCGGACCCACGTTTTAACGATAAACTGGTTACCCGTTTTGTAAACAATATCATGTGGGAAGGCAAGAAAAGCGTTGCCTATGATATCTTCTACAATGCCCTTGAAAAAGTGGCCAAGCAAACCGGTGAAGACGGTTACGAGATCTGGAAAAGGGCGCTGTCCAACGTAACGCCTGCTGTTGAAGTTCGCAGCCGCCGTATTGGTGGTGCTACCTTCCAGATTCCTTCCGAGGTTCGTCCCGACAGGAAGATCTCCCTCAGCATGAAATGGCTCATCCGCTACAGCCGTGAGAGAAATGGCCGCAGCATGGCCGACAAGCTTGCCAACGAGATCGTTGCAGCTGCTAAAGGTGAAGGTGCTGCTTTCAAAAAGAAAGAAGATACACACCGTATGGCCGAAGCCAATAAGGCTTTTGCTCACTTCAAGGTTTAACCAACGCTTTCTCTATAAACGAAAACATCCCGCCGAAACGGGATGTTTTTTTATGCAGATATGTTTGATACAAACTAGGCGTTATCGTTGTTATCGCTGCCGCCGCCGGACATACCACTGTCGAATATATCGGTTGTATTGGGTGTGGTGATGTTCTCAGGCGTTTGTGTACCGGTAGAGATATCAGAGCCCTGGTACTGGGTGCTGCTGCTGTTGCCGCCACCGCTGCGGCCTGAAGAAGAGCCGCCTTTGCTGGCCACCCTGGAGCGGGTGCTTTTGCTTGCGGAAGCCAGACCCTTTGATGAAGAACCGCCGCTGCGTGAGGCGCTACGACCTGCAGTTTTGGAACCCCTGCTGGCAGAAGAACCACCACGGCTGGAAGACTTGGAAGCAGATTTACCTGCAGCTTTCTTTGGAGCAGCCTTTTTGCCTGCTGCTTTTTTAGGAGCTGCTTTCTTAGCCGCCTTCTTTGGAGCTGCTTTTTTTGCCGTCTTTTTAGGAGCTGCCTTCTTAGCTGCTTTTTTAGGAGCAGATTTCTTAGATGCTGCTTTTTTGCCGGCAGCCTTTTTAGGCGCTGCTTTTTTTGCTGCTTTTTTAGCCGCCTTCTTTGGAGCAGCTTTTTTGGCGGCTTTTTTTGGAGCTGCCTTCTTAGCTGCGGCCTTTTTGGTTGATTTTGCCATTGTAATGGGTTTTGTGTGAGTTGTAAACTTTTTTTTGAAATTACGATGATGTAAATGAATTGCAAAAATTATGCAAAGGGAAAAATTTCAATTTTAAACAGGAAAATGCCCCAAACAACGTTGAACCGCGCCTGTTAGCTTTAACAAACATTGTTTGGAGGGGTGTTTTTCATGCGCCGTATTTTCTTACCTTTGCACCCTCAATTTTCACCTTGGCGGACCTGACCGGTAAGCCGGGTGGAGCGGAGGAGGCTCCTGGCCTGCCAGGCGGCTTCGGTAATAACAACAATATTCAATTTTAATAATCATGGCAGATCTGAGATTTCAACGCAACTTTGGTATTGCTGCGCACATCGATGCCGGTAAGACCACTACAACCGAGCGTATTTTGCGCTATACGGGTATGATCCATAAAATTGGGGAAGTACACGATGGCGCCGCCACCACTGACTGGATGGAGCAGGAAAAGGAAAGGGGTATCACCATCACTTCCGCTGCCGTAAGCTGCCAGTGGAACTTCCCAACCGTAAAAGGGAAGGCCGACGCCAACACCAAAAAATACTATTTCAACATCATCGATACGCCAGGACACGTTGACTTTACGGTAGAAGTTGAGCGTTCCATGCGTGTACTGGATGGTTTGATCGCGTTGTTCTCTGCCGTGGATGGCGTGGAGCCACAGTCTGAGACTGTTTGGCGCCAGGCTAACCGCTACCGCGTACCCCGCATTGGTTTTGTCAACAAAATGGACCGCTCCGGTGCCGACTTCCTCATGGTAGTGAAGCAGGTAAGGGAAATGCTCGGTGCCAAGGCCGTTCCTCTTCAGCTGCCTATCGGCGCCGAAGACGATTTTAAAGGCGTGGTTGACCTGATCACCAATAAAGGCATTGTATGGCACATGGAAACAGAAGGCATGACCTTCGATGAGATTCCTGTTCCGGAAGATATGAAGGATGATGTTGAGCATTGGAGGGCACAGCTGATCGAAGCCGTGGCTGAATATGACGACACCCTGATGGAGAAGTTCTTCGACAACCCCGATACGATTTCCGAGGCTGAGATCCATGAGGCGATCCGCAAGGCAACGATCGACCTGAGCATTGTTCCGATGATGTGCGGTTCTTCATTCAAGAACAAAGGCGTGCAGACTGCCCTCGACGCAGTATGCCGTTACCTGCCTTCACCAGTTGATATCGAAGCCATCACAGGTACCGATCCTAACACTGGCGAAGAGATCAAGCGCAAGCCGGATCCGAAGGAGCCATTCGCTGCTCTCGCCTTCAAGATCATGACCGATCCGTTCGTAGGCCGTCTGGCCTTCTTCCGGGCCTATTCCGGTCACCTGGATGCAGGTTCTTACGTGCTTAACGTAAGGAGCGGTAAGAAAGAGCGTATCTCCAGGATTATGAAGATGTTTGCCAACAAGCAGAACCCTATCGACTTTATCGAAGCCGGTGATATCGGTGCTGCCGTGGGCTTTAAGGAGATCAAAACGGGTGATACGCTTTGTCATGAAGATCATCCTATCGTGCTCGAGAACATGTTCATTCCCGAGCCGGTGATCGCTATCGCGGTTGAGCCTAAAACGCAGGCCGACGTGGACAAGATGGGTATGGCCATTGCCAAGCTCGTGGAAGAAGATCCCACACTGCGTGTAAACACAGATGAAGATACCGGCCAGACCATCCTCCGTGGAATGGGTGAGCTTCACCTCGAGATCATCGTAGACCGTATGCGTCGCGAGTTCAAGGTGGAAGTTAACCAGGGTGCCCCGATGGTGGCTTATAAAGAAGCATTCACCAAGACTGTTGAACACAGGGAAGTGCTGAAGAAGCAAACAGGTGGTCGCGGTAAGTTCGCCGACATCATGTTCGAGCTTGGTCCTGTGGATGCAGATTGGAAAGAGGCGAATCCCGATAAGCAGTACCAGTTTGTAAATGACCTGTTCGGTGGTTCCATCCCCCGTGAATTTGTGGCTCCGATCCAGAAAGGCTTCGAAGCTTCAATGACCACAGGCGTGCTGGCCTCCTATCCTGTAGATAATATGAAGATCAGGGTATACGACGGTTCTTTCCACGCGGTTGACTCCGATGCCATGTCCTTCGAGCTTTGCGCCAAGCAAGGTTTCCGTGAGGCGGCCCGTAAGGCCAAGCCCGTGCTGCTGGAGCCCATCATGAAGATCGAGGTGCTTACTCCAGACCAGTACATGGGCGATGTTACCGGTGACCTTAACCGTCGTCGTGGTATGATGGAAGGTATGGATACCCGCGCCGGTGTACAGGTGATCAAGGCCAAGGTTCCGCTTAGCGAAATGTTTGGTTATGTAACCCAGCTGCGCTCACTGTCTTCCGGACGTGCTTCGTCTACCATGGAATTCTCACATTATGCTCCTGCCCCCAACAACATCGCCGAAGAGGTGATTGCCAAGAACAAGGGCAAGGTTAGCGCTGAATAATAAGTCTTTATTACAGGAAGACCCTGCCTCACGGTGGGGTCTTTTTATTTTGTTAGCAGCCTGCTTCGGCTCCCGTCTGTCTTATCCTGGTCAGCCACCTCACGCGAGGCTGCTGTCGTAAAGCAAATACGATTGCCTGGCTGGTGAAGGCATTTCCCTCTTCTTCAACTTCCGGCATCGCCGCTATCGCCTGGGGCTTAACCATGATGTTAAAATCTGAAGCCAAGCCATCCTGGTTTGAAGTTTTCCCGCGAAGCCTGAATAACCATATTGATAAAAAAATATTCAAATCGTGTTTTAGGCATTGCATTTGTTAATGGTGGGCGTTCGTTGTTCCGTAAAGGATCCCCGTTTTGATCCGGCCGTGAGGCTTATGAAAAACACCAGCGGGCAAATGGACATTGGGCTCTTTGAGCCCTTTTTTTTAGACTTTATCGTGGTACCGATGTTTCTGCATCCTTTCTTTCTTTGGCTCCGCCTTGCAAGGGAGACCTGAATACGTAGAAAAGCCCCCAGGCAGAGCCTGCTACAGTGATGAGGTAGAATAAGATGCTGATGACGATTCCCTGTTGCGGGTCGAGATGAAAAAAGCGGGCGCCTTCGGCAAAAACAAGCTCACGGGTACCAAGTCCGCCACCCAGTGAAACTGGCAAAACCGATATGATGGCCGAGCAAAGAAAAATAAACACCCAGGCATGCTGGGAGAGGGGTATTCCAAGACTGGACATGATGAGGTAGACAGCTACTACCTGGCAAAGCTGAACACCAAGCCCCCAAAAAAAAGTCGGCAGGAAGCCCGGCAGGAAATCCCTGAACATGAAACGCAGGGCGAGGTAAAACCCGCCTATGGCTATCATAGCCCCGGCAATAAGCAAGGCATCCAGGGCAGGATCGGTCAGGATAAAGGCGCCGAAAGCGGCCAGGATCACACCCAATGCAAGCAGTCCGCTTATACGGTCCAGGAGTACAGCCGCCGAGGTTTTTTTGAGAGACGCACCGTAGTGCCTGTTGAGCAGGATCACTTTATAGGCATCGCCGCTGATAGCGCCGGGAAGAAAAAGGTTATAGAACATACCAAGCCAATAGAGCCGTATATTGATTGATGAGGGGAGGCGAAGGCCTATGTTGTCGAAATAGATATTAAGCCTGAAGGCAGAAAGCAGCTTGGAAAGTACGAAAAGGAGCAGGGCGGCCAACAGCAGCGACCAATTGGCCTTGCCAATGGCAGCCATTGCGGCTGAAAAATCGATCTTGGTTGCGATGTACCAGAAGCAGGCTGCGGTGATGGCGATCTTAATAAGCAGGGAAACGGATCGCTTGAGCAGGCTCTTTTTGTTTTGGTAACCGATCTCTTCTTCTGGAGGCATGTGTGGGATTTTATCCGGTCTTTGACTGCAAATAAATGGAAAGCCCGGAAGAATACCATAAAAGCACCTGGCTGTGCAGGGTAGCTGGTTCTATAAGATGTTTAAACCGATGAGCTTCTGACTGGTATCAGAAGCATGAGACTTTCCCACCATAAGACTTTCAGGATCGCTATTTTCATCACGAAAAACACCAGAAACACCTGTATTAGAGCTTTCTTCACAAAAAAACTTTTCCAAAGTTTTGTCAGTTTAAGCCATCGGCCTATCTTTGCGCTCCCAAATCCTAATGCTCAGGCGGAAGGAAAAAATCTGGGAAAGGACGTATGTCACAGAGAATCAGAATCAAATTACAGTCTTACGACCACAACCTGGTAGATAAATCGGCAGAAAAAATCGTAAAGACCGTTCGCAGCACAGGTGCAGTAGTAACAGGACCTATTCCCCTGCCTACGCGCAAAAAGATCTTTACTGTATTGCGTTCACCACACGTGAACAAAAAGAGCCGCGAGCAGTTCCAGCTGGCTACGCATAAGCGTTTGCTGGACATCTACACTTCTTCTTCAAGAACTGTAGATGCGCTTTCGAAGCTTGACCTGCCTTCTGGTGTGGAAGTAGAGATCAAGGCGTGACGGCTGCGTCCGCCAAGGCTTCAGCAAAGGCGGGCGGGGCAATTGAAAAAAAAGTTCTTATCAAAACATATTTCATCTCTCAATTCGCCAGGCGAAGAAAAGAGCTCTGAAAACGAAATGCAGACCGGGTGATGGCCCGTCCAGGATCCGGAGCTGCGATTACATATAAACAAGCCCTTCGAGGTTTGTTTGTCACCGGTACTTCCAGCGTCCGCTGAAGCTTCAGCAAAAGCGGATAAATAGTAGCCTCAGTTTAATCAACCGCCTCTACGGGGCTACGGCGGTCAAGGGAAAAGGTCGGATGATGAACCAGGATTGAATGCTGCATCCCATGCCGCATGTCTTGTACAACCTTGCGGGGAAAAACCGTAAGAAAATGAAAGGAATCATTGGTAAAAAAATTGGGATGACCAGCGTCTTCGATCCGAGCGGCAAACAAACAGCCTGCACGATCATTGAAGCTGGTCCATGCGTTGTCACCCAGGTCAAAACGCAGGACACAGACGGCTACAATGCCCTCCAGGTCGCATTCGGCGACAAAAAAGAGAAGCGCACTACTGCTTCAGAAAAGAATCACTTCGCTAAGGCTAACACTGCAGCCAAAAGCTTCGTAAAAGAATTCAGAAATTATTTCCAGGAAAAGAATATCGGTGATACCATCACGGTAGACATTTTTGCCGAAGGCGAAAAGGTTGATGTGGTTGGAACGACCAAGGGTAAGGGTTTCCAGGGTGTTGTAAAGCGCCATGGATTTGCCGGTGTGGGTGAAGCATCCCACGGCCAGCACGACCGCCAGCGGGCTCCGGGTTCTATCGGTAACTCATCTTTCGCCAGCCGTGTTATGAAAGGCATGCGCATGGCAGGAAGAATGGGTCAGGACAGGGTGAAGGTAAAGGGCTTGAAAGTCGTTAAGATTTTCCCCGATAAAAACTACATTCTCGTCAGCGGATCTGTTCCGGGCCATAACGGCGCAATCGTATTAATCCAGAAGTAGGGATTGCCAGGGCTGACCTCTTCGGAAAAGCCGGCAAGTGAACCTCAAAAAAACAAAGCAAATGCAACTGAAAGTTTTAAGCATAAAAGGACAAGAGACAGGTAGAACTGTTGAACTTCCTGAAGAGATATTTGGCATTGAGCCGAATAACCATGCCATTTACCTGGCCGTGAAGCAGTACCTGGCCGCCCAACGCCAGGGCACACACAAGGTGAAGACCCGTGCGGAAGTACAGGGTGCCAGCCGCAAGCTTCACCGTCAAAAAGGAACCGGTGGATCGCGTAAGGGCAATATCCGTAACCCGCTTTATAAAGGTGGTGGTACGGTGTTCGGTCCCAAGCCGCACAAATACGACATCAAGCTTAACCGCAAGGTGAAGGATCTGGCCAAGATGTCGGCCCTGGCCCACAAGGCAAAAAGCAATTCGATCGTTATCGTTGAGGATGTAAACCTGGACGCACCGAAGACCAAGACCTTCATGGGCATCCTGAACAGCCTGAAAGTTGGCGACAAGAAGCTGATGTTCGTTCTTCCCGAGTACAACGACAATGTATATGTAAGCTCACGTAACGTACCTTCTGTTCTGACCATGGTCATGAGCGATGTGAACACTTACGATGTGGTGAATTCTGAAGTACTGGTACTGACCGAAAGCGCTGCCAAGATATTTGCCGGCGGCGAGGAAGAGGAAGCAGCATAAAACCCCGGCTGCATTGCAGCCTGAGGGACTAACTAATCAAATTTTCAAATTATAGAAAGATGAAACTTTCTGAAGTATTGATAAAGCCGATTTTGACCGAGAAAGCCAACAGCCAGCAGGATAAGCTGCGCCGCTACGCCTTTAAGGTTGCCCGTAAAGCCAACAAGCTGGAGATCAAAAAAGCAGTTGAGTCTTTTTACGGTGTGAACGTAGTGGACGTGAACACAGCTGTTGTGCCCGGAAAGAACAAGACCCGTTATACAAAGAAAGGTTTTGTTCAGGGACAGAAGCCTGCCTATAAAAAGGCCCTGGTTACTGTAGCCGACGGTGAAACGATCGACCTGTATTCAAACATTTAAACAGAACCCGTCTGCTGCCCTGAGCAGTGACCCGGATCAAAGAATGGTCAGCAAGACCGCAAATATTGCAAACTCAGCCAGGTGCCAGTCACCCGGTACAAATAACAAGAACAATGGCATTAAAAAAGTATAAACCCATTACAGCCGGTACTCGTTGGAGGATCGGAAATGCATACACAGAGGTAACAACAAACGTTCCTGAGAAGACGCTTGTAGAGCATAAAAAAGGAACCGGCGGCCGTAACTCATCAGGTCGCAGGGCTATGCGCTACATCGGCGGCGGCAACAAGAATATGTACCGCCTGATCGACTTCAAACGTAACAAAAAGGATATCCCGGCCAAGGTCGCTACCATCGAGTACGATCCGAACCGTACAACCTTTATCGCGCTCCTGAACTATGCGGATGGTGAAAAAAGATACATCCTGGCACCCCAGGGTCTGCAGGTTGGCGCTACCGTGATCAGCGGTGACGCAGTTGCACCTGAACTGGGTAATGCCCTGCAGCTGAAGAATATGCCCCTCGGTACGGTTGTTCACAATATCGAGATGCAGCCTGGCCAGGGTGGTAAGATCGCCCGCAGCGCCGGTGCCTCTGCACAGCTTTCCAACAAGGAAGAAAAATATGCTGTATTGAAAATGCCAAGCGGTGAGCTGAGGAAAGTACTGATCAACTGTTATGCAACGGTTGGTGTGGCTTCCAACAGCGACCACAACCTTCAGTCAATGGGTAAGGCCGGACGCAACCGCTGGAAGGGCATCAAGCCCCGCAACCGCGGCGTGGCCATGAACCCGGTAGATCACCCGATGGGTGGTGGTGAAGGACGTGCCTCCGGTGGTCACCCCCGTTCACGTACAGGTAAGTACGCGAAAGGAGAAAAGACAAGAACAAAAGGCAAAGGCAGCGATAAGCTGATCATCCAGCGCAAGAACGGAAGCAAGCTGGCCAAGTAAGATAATAACAATCCAAACTTCGTTTCTGCCGGATGGCGGCGACGGAAAAACAAGAAACTAGAAACTTTAATATGGCTCGTTCAATCAAAAAAGGTCCTTACGTAGCTGCTCACCTGGAAGACAAAGTGATTGCTATCAACGAAGGAAAAAACAAAAAAGGTGTGATCAAAACCTGGAGCCGCCGTTCCACGATCACTCCTGATTTTGTAGGTCATACGTTTGCAGTGCACAACGGAAACAAGTTTATCCCTGTGTATGTAACGGAGTTCATGGTAGGTCATAAGCTGGGCGAGTTTGCCCCTACAAGGAACTTTAAAGGACATTCAAGCAAAAAAGGATAACCGGGTTTATGGTTTCGGGTTTATGGCTGCTGGTCAATTAGATCCATAAAACCTATACGACCTGTAGGCCACGAACAAAAAGCAATAAACAAGAAATTTTACAATAATGGAAGCAGTAGCAAAACTGAGAAACTATCCAACATCACCACGCAAGATGCGCCTGTTGGCAGACCTGATCCGCGGTATGCAAGTAGAGAAGGCACTGGCTGTGCTTGAGCATAACCCCAAGCATCCTGCTGTGCCTATGCGCAAGCTGGTGTTGAGTGCCATCAGCAACTGGAAGCAGAAGAACGAAGGCGGGGACGAAGGCCAGCTGTTTGTAAAAACAGTCTTTGTTGATGGAGCAAGAACATTGAAGCGTATGCGTCCGGCGCCACAAGGCCGTGGCTACCGAGTTCGCAAAAGAAGCAATCACGTAACCGTAATTGTAGACGCTAAACCTTAATAAATTAATTCAAAGCATAACCAATAAACATGGGTCAAAAAGCAAATCCTATTGGTAACAGGTTAGGGATCATCAGGGGATGGGAATCTAACTGGTATGGTAGCAAAAAAGACTTCTCCAAGAAGCTGATCGAGGATAACAAGATCCGCACCTACCTCAATGCCCGTATCAACAAGGGTGGCATTGCAAAGATCGTTATCGAAAGAACTTTGGGTAAACTGATCGTTACCATCCATACTTCCAAGCCTGGCATCATCATAGGTAAAGGCGGTAATGAGGTGGACAGGATAAAAGAGGAGCTGAAGAAGCTGACCGGCAAGGATGATGTTCAGATCAACATCCTGGAGATCCGCCGCCCTGAGCTGGATGCCATGATCGTTGGCGACACCATCGCTCGCCAGATCGAGAACCGTATCAATTTCAAAAGGGCTACGAAAATGGCCATTGCCTCATCGCTCCGTATGGGTGCCGAGGGTATCAAGATAAAGCTGAGCGGACGCCTGGGTGGTGCTGAAATCGCACGTACAGAGGAGTTCAAGCAAGGCCGTACACCGCTTCATACTTTCCGTATGGACATCGATTATGCCAATGTGTTTGCCCAAACCGTTTATGGCAAGATCGGTATCAAAGTATGGATCTGCAAAGGCGAAGTACTTCAGAAAAGAGACCTTAATCCCAATTTTGTTGGCGGTAAGAGCGAAGTGAGCGACAGAAGGGAAAGAAGAGACGACAGGGGTGGTAATTTCAACAGGGGAGACAGAAGGCAAGGCGGTAGCGGTGGAAACCGTGACAACCGTGGTGGCGGCGGCCGCAGCGCCGGCGGCAACAGGAGCTAAGTCTCCAGGCCGGTACAGGCAGCAGCCTAGGAAAGAACAAAAATATCTATAAGACTGGTTTGGGTATCATAAGCCGCAAGCCACAAACTATAAACTGATATGTTACAGCCGAAAAGAACGAAGCACAGGAAAATGCAGAAAGGTCGCATGAAAGGCGACGCTAAAAGGGGAGCCACCATTTCTTTTGGTTCCTATGCATTGAAAGCTTTGGATAGCCATTGGATCACGGACCGCCAGATCGAGGCCGCCCGCCAGGCACTTACCCGCCACATGAAGCGTGAAGGTAACGTGTGGATCCGCATATTCCCCGACAAGCCGATCACCAACAAGCCCGCAGAGGTTCGTATGGGTAAGGGTAAGGGTAACCTGGAGTACTGGGCTGCCGTGGTAAAGCCAGGCCGTATCCTGTTCGAGATAGACGGGGTAACGGAAGAAGTGGCCAAGGGTGCCTTGCACCTGGCTGCGGGCAAACTGCCTATCGCAACAAAATTTGTAAAGCGTCGTGACCTCGTCGCGTAAGTATAAAACTGATTCACATGTCAAAGACAGTCGATTTCAAAAAGAGCATTCAGGGTTTGAACGAGCAGGATCTCCAGGCGCGTATCGCCGAGGACGAACTGCGCTTGAAAAAGCTTGAATTCGCCCATGCAATTTCTCCATTGGAGAATCCAATGAGCATCCGGAACCTCCGCAGGGAAGTTGCCCGTTTGAAAACTGAATTAAAAAAGAAACAATTAGGATAGAATAGCTGCGAGCCCTGAGCCGCGAGCTTCGAGCAAATGATCTCGCAGCTCATACTCGAAACTCGAAGCCTAAAGCTTAAATCATATGGCTGAAAATACAAGCACAGCAACAGAGACCCGGAACCTGCGCAAAACCAGGATCGGTGTTGTAACCAGCAACAAGATGACCAAAACCATCACCGTTGCCGTGGAGAGGAAGGTAAAGCACCCCATCTATGGTAAGTTCGTAAAAAAGACTACCAAGTTCCACGCACATGATGAGAAGAACGAAGCCAGCATCGGCGATGTGGTTCGCATTATGGAAACACGCCCGTTGAGCAAGACCAAGCGTTGGAGACTGGTTGAGATCGTAGAGAAAGTGAAATAACTAAGACTGGCGGCCCGGAGCATTGAGCTATTGGCTGCAGTATCGGTACATATATTTTTTAAAAACGTGCTATCAGCCATCAGCTAATAGCCAAAAGCTTAATAAGATGATCCAGCAAGAATCCCGTTTGAACGTAGCGGACAACAGCGGCGCCAAAGAAGTGCTCTGTATCCGTGTATTGGGTAACAGTGGTCAGCGTTACGCAAAGGTTGGCGACAAGATCGTCGTAACGGTGAAGGATGCAATACCCGCCGGCGGTATTAAAAAAGGTACCGTTGCCAAAGCGGTTATCGTTCGTACTAAAAACAAACTGCGCAGAAAAGACGGTTCTTATATCCGTTTCGATGACAATGCGGTAGTAATATTGAACGCTTCGGACGAGCCAAGGGGCACCCGTATCTTCGGACCCGTGGCAAGGGAGCTGCGTGATAAAGGCTATATGAAGATTATTTCTCTTGCTCCCGAAGTGCTTTAAGCTTTTGCTGGCAGCCTTTGGAAAGCAATTAGATATCGACAACATCATTCCTGGCAGTATCAGGATAACGAATAAAACCGAGAGGTAACAAAAAATGAAAACAAGATTCAAACCGAAGTA
>DASTPZ010000309.1:0-5859 GCA_035761965.1 Flavisolibacter sp.
TCTCCAGAACAGCTCCATTAACGGAAAGTTTACCTACAACAATATCCGTTATGCCTATCCCACGAATACAGCGGTCAGTTATATCATCCTCGATGGTTTGCTGCCCGGCCGTAACTTCCTTTGGTCGGTAGATCTTACCAAACGGCTTTTCAATAACGTGGAGCTTAGCTTTCAATACGAAGGAAGAAAGCCTGGCGATACCCGGACCATCCATATCGGACGGGCAGCGCTGCGTGCTTTGCTGTAGACTGGAAATACAGGCTGGCAGCTATTGTCCGGGCGTTGATGGCTTGAAGGATAACATGCGGTATGCCTGCCATCCGGGAGAGAAAAGCAAATTTGCAAAGGCCAAAAAAAATGGATGCAAGCTGTTTGATTCTTAGACATTAAAACGGAAGTGCATCACATCTCCATCCTTAACGATATACTCTTTGCCTTCGATCCTCAGCCTGCCTGCCTCGCGGGCTGCGGCTTCGGAGCCGAATTTCACAAAATCTTCGTAGCTGATGACTTCGGCCTTGATAAATCCTTTTTCAAAATCCGTATGGATCACGCCCGCGGCCTGGGGAGCCTTCCATCCTTCCTGGATGGTCCATGCCCTCACTTCCTGTACGCCGGCGGTAAAATAGGTCTGGAGATTCAGCAGCTTGTAAGCAGAGCTGATAAGCCTGTTGAGTGCGGGTTCCTTCATTCCATACTCCTCCATGAACATTTGCTGGTCATCTGCATTGTCCATTTCCGCGATCTGGGCCTCGAGGTTGTTGTTCATAACAATAACCTGGGCATTTTCATTTTTCACGGCTTCAGCCAGGGCCTGCGAATATTTGTTACCGGTATGCATGGAAGCCTCATCGACATTGGCTACATAAAGCACCGGTTTAGCGGTAAGCAAAAAAAGATCGGCGATCGCGGGCAGATCTTCCTTGCCAAGTCCAAGCTCCCGTATGCTTTTTCCCTGCTCGAGGTGCAGCTTGCAGCGCTGCAGGATCTCCAGCTCTGCCTTGGCCTTGGGATCAGTTTTTGCCATCTTTTCGGTACGGCTCATTTTCTTTTCGACGCTCTCCAGGTCTTTAAGCTGAAGCTCGGTATCGATGATCTCTTTATCACCTACAGGATTGATCGCACCTTCATCGCGCAAGATATTCTCATCTTCAAAACAGCGGATCACATGGATCACAGCATCCACTTCGCGGATGTTGCCAAGGAATTTGTTGCCCAGTCCTTCACCCTTGCTTGCGCCACGTACCAGCCCTGCGATATCGACGATCTCGATCTGGGTTGGAACAACGCGGTTGGGCTGAACCAGCTCCGCCAGCTTGGAGAGTCTTTCATCGGGAACATCCACCAAGCCAACATTGGGGTCGATGGTGCAGAAACGATAATTGCTCGCCTGCGCTTTTGCGCTATTGCTGACTGCATTGAACAAGGTTGACTTTCCAACGTTGGGCAAGCCAACGATACCTGCTTGTAGGGCCATATTGCTGTTTGATGTTTATGGTTCGCGGCAAGCCGTATGCCGCAGTGAACAGGAGCCGTTGTTGCAAACGATGCGAGGTCCGGGTTCCGGCAGCCGCATAGATTACTTGCCAAAAGCCCTGTTCGGGGCGCAAAGATAGGGATAAGCGTTTGCAGAATTCTGAAGGAAACGTTTAACTTCAAACCCTAATCTTTTCCTATGGTCCTGAGCAGAATCTGGTCGGCTTTTATACTTATCGCAGCGTTGGTGGCGGGTGTACGCATGGTATCGGGCGATAAAAAAATCTTTAACCGGATGGTTGTGGGTAAAGCCTCCGATCCCTACGACAGCGTATTCTATGTGGGCATCGGCTCTCCGTTGAACCAGAACCTGTCGGCTAAATACACGGAATTTTTAAGGGAATACGGATATGCCAAAAGGGATTCGGCCCACAAGGCTACCGTGCTGCTCACAGACGATCTCGCCCGCGATTCGGTGGCCCTGCTAACGCGATCCAATCCTGCGCTAAAGGTCTATACCTATGCTTCGGTACAATCCAGGCTCGAGCGGCGGGCCGACGGCATCATTGAGACAGCCAAGAATGCAGTGCTGCAGATCATCCTTCCGCTGATCGGTATCATGGCGCTGTTCATGGGTTTTTTGACCATAGCGGAAAGGGCAGGGGGTGTAGGCCTGCTATCAAGGATCATAGGGCCTTTCTTTACACGGCTTTTTCCTGAGATACCAAAGGGGCATCCATCGATCGGGCATATGATGATGAATTTTTCGGCTAACCTGCTCAACCTTGACAACGCGGCCACGCCCTTTGGGCTCAAGGCCATGGAAAGTTTGCAGGAGCTGAATCCGAACAAGGCCGTGGCCTCTAATGCCCAGATCATGTTCCTTGCCCTGCACGCGTCGGGGCTCACGCTTATACCGGTTACGATTATTGCTTACCGGACCGGTCTCGGAGCCAGGAACCCGACGGACATCTTCATTCCCTGCATGATCGCCACCTTCGCTGCTACGATGGCGGCTATGTTCATCGTATCATTCAAGCAGAAGATCAATGTCTTTCACCCGGTCATTCTTGCCTGGGTGGGAGGTCTTTCCGCGCTGATTGCCTTGCTGGTGATCTACGTGGTGCGTCTTGACGGACCGGGTGCCGAGCTGTTTTCGAGCGTGCTGAGTAATGGCATCATCCTCACCATCTTCGTGCTGATCGTACTGGGCGGTCTCTATAAAAAGATCGATGTATTTGATGCATTCGTGGATGGCGCCAAGGGAGGTTTTGAAACAGCCGTTCGCATCATCCCATATATTGTGGGCATGCTGGTGGCGATCAGCATGCTGCGCACCAGCGGTACATTCGACCTCATTATAAATGGATCGAAAACCCTTGTGGCCTATCTGGGCACCGATACGCGGTTTGTAGATGGTCTGCCGACAGCGCTCATTAAGCCGCTGAGCGGGAGCGGTGCGCGGGGCATGATGCTCGATACGATGAAAACCTTCGGGGCCGACTCATTTGCAGGCCGCCTGGCCTGTATCCTGCAGGGGTCTTCGGATACCACTTTGTATGTAGTGGCAGTTTATTTCGGGTCAGTATCGATCAGGAATACCCGTTATTCTGTGGGAGCCATGCTGCTGGCCGATCTTGTTGGCGTTATTACCGCCATTTTGCTGGCATATATGTTTTTTGGATAGGAAGCGCATATGTCCTGACTGTGAGGGTCGCAATAAGAGAAAGGCTGGCTTTCAACACGTCATTGAAAGAAAAAGTCCCTGTTGTTGACAGGGACTTTTTTCAATTGTATCGAAAGGTATTTATTGGTTATAAACCAGGCTTACGTTTCTCCTCCGGTTATCTGCAGTGGCTGTAATTGAATTATAGCCTCTTGCAATGACCGTGTAGATCCTTTGGTTGCTGATCGTAGCGCCGACCGTACCGGTATAGCTTGCCAGGTTAGTGGCCCCACCAGCCGCCCTTACGTTCCAGACTGCGCTGGCATTGTTGGTGGGCAGGGTGAATGGTTCACTGACCGAGTTGTAGGCAACTGCCGATGCTACCTTTACGGTTCCCACATAAAGGTCCGCCGAAGGAAGGTCGGGCTGAAGATTGACAAACCTGTATTTGGCAAAGCCGGAATCAGGTCTTGACAATGTGTCCCTGACCAGCAGGGTTTTGGTATTGTTCGCTGTATCAGAGAAATAAAGAGAGTACTTCATTCCGCCCTCGAGCGTTTGTGTGGTGGTCGCCAATGTAACAGAGTCTACGTTCGTTCCCATTTTAGCAATTGAAACGCTGAAATCCACGGAGCCCGGGTTGATGCTCAAATAATCGGCAGTGCTGCCGCCACCTGTGTTGAGTCCGCCGCCGGGGAATGGCGTATCGTAGCGTGTGATGCTATTGCTAACTCTCTCATTGCTTACCTTGATCTGGTAAGTTGGATTACGCTGGTAGGGCGAAAAGAAGTTGACCTTTACCTGCGCCTGTTGCGACACATCGATATAGTTGCTGGTGCGTAATTCATTCTTTTCGCAGCCAACAAGGGCGACTGCGAAAAGCGATGGCATCAGAATGCGGGAAATATGTTTCATGATAATATCCTGTTAGTTGAGTTAATTAAGGTAAGCTGAACCACATTGGTTTAGTATGGTAATCAGGAGCGGTAGCGCCTATGCGATCCAACTCCGGCCTGTTCCACACATATTCTGAGTTATACCTTGGCCTGATGCGCTGGGCAAGCTTACCCATATTGGCGGCGTTAAGATTGCTCGGCACCACGTAACCTCTGAATACCGGCTGGCCGGTAGCAGGGTCGAGGTCTGTATAGTTATACCTTCTCAGGTCTACCCATTGCTCAACAAAGTTCCAGCCATACTGTGCAATGTACTTCTGCAGCATAATGTCTGAGCGTGTGATGGTACCGGCAGTTTTTACATTGGCGCTGGCCAGGTAAGCTGCACGTTCGGCTGCAGAGATGGTAGTGTTATTGAAGAGCGGTGTATTGCCTCTCGGGAAGGTACCCCTGTTGATGAAGTCGAAATGTGCATTGATGCCGGCGATATAAGCGGCATGTGCAGTTCCCAGATCAGTCTTCCTGATGGCAGCTTCGGCTTTCAGGAAAAGTATTTCACTGTATGTCATAACCGGCGAAACTACCTTGTCGCGGAAGAGGTACTTGCCCCTGTTGGGCTCGAACCTGCTGGCGCTAGGGTTGGCGAACAGTGAGTCACCCCAGGGATTGGCCACCCTGGTGCGGCTGGTTGCATTGCTGTTCTGAGGATCGCCTGCACCGGGTACAACGGAGCGATAGCCGCCATTACCATTGGTCGTGTCGGGCGAAGCAGAGAGCATATGCCTGATACGTGGGTCCCTGTTCGCGCCTGTTTGTGCACCGGCGAGAATGGTGCCGTCAAGAAGACCAACGATCAGGGTTGTTTGCCTGAAGGATGCCAGGTTGTTCCTGAAGGTTCCAAAGAAGTTGGTATCATCGTTCTTGGTGGCATCAAAAGGAACAAGGAAATCATCGTTGATGCTGGTAAAAGAACGGTCGGCATAGTAAATAACAGAGTCTGGATTGAACTCAGGCTTCCTTGAATAGCGCATAAAGTTGCGGGCCAGCAGGCCATTTACGAAGCGTGTCCACTTGGTACGGTTACCATCGTAAACATAATCGCCTTTGGCAAGAGTCTGGTTGGTAGGGCTCAGGTCTGTCCGTCCCAGGTAATAGAGCGCCTCGCGGCAAAGCGAATCCACACCTTCGTAAACCACCTCCTGGTCGTCGTAACGAAACACCGCTGTGTTCTCCTTGAACGCCTCAGTATAGATGATGTCGCCATAGGTGTCTGTACATTGCTGGAACATCAGGGCCTTGAGTGCATAAGCTGCTCCAACGTAATCCCACATTCCCTTGGTTTTGCCTTCTTCAATAATGTAGTTGAGGTTGGCGCCGAGACCGTAATAGGTCTGTCTCCAGATGTCACCGCTTACATCGGTTGCCGTTGGGAAGCCCTGGAAGCCATGCGTATCCCAAACATCGTTGGCTGTGTTCAGACCCCAGTTCTGCACATACCTGGCGAGGTAACGCGCATCGAACTGTATGCCCCTCGGGATGTTTGCCAGCATGGCGGGCATGACGGAGGATGGATCCGGTGTCTGGGGTGTATCGGGGTCTGTATTGATATCAAGGTATTTTTTACAGCTGGCCGTACTGACAAGCAGGGCAAAAACGGCCAGGTATTTTACATATCTATGTTTCATAAAATTTATGTTAGGTTTTTATAGATTGATTCTGATACCGAAGTTGAATCCTCTGGGTGTGCTGATGGTACCGTAATCGATACCTGCGCCACCAAAGCCCCGGTTGGCGGCCGTGTTGGCATTCACGCTCGGATCT
>DASTPZ010000310.1:0-13726 GCA_035761965.1 Flavisolibacter sp.
AATGTGGGAGTGCGGCTGAACCGTGCAAAGATCAAACTCAGTAAAATCATCAAAACAAATACAGTATGACCATCGATCAGTTAAAAACAACCTGGCAGCAATACGAGCACAGGCTCCAATTGTCGCAGCAGGTCAATGAACAGCTTATCAGAAATATACTGAAGGAAAGATCAAGATCGAGGGTATCCTGGATCAGAAAGAAGAATGCAGCCTACCTGGTGATCATGATATTGGAGCTGGTTCTGCTGACAGCCATTTTCACCGGCAATCCTTTCGATTTTGTATATGACTGGCAATACCTGCCCTTTGGCCTGCTGGCTGCCGGCGTACTGCTGGTGATCGCTTCGCTGGTAAAAAGCCTGGTATTTTTTAAGGCAGGCCTGCTGCGTGCGAACCTCGATGACTTTCTTAAAAGCACCATCAAAGCCCTTGAGCAGAGCAGGAGAGCGGCGTATTGGCTTCGCCTGCTGGTTTTTTTGGCGGGTATACTGACCATATTCTCCTTCCTGCCCGGAAAGCTTGAGAGCAAAAGCATGATGCAGGCGCTGGCAGAAACCGGTTTGCTGATGGCAGTGGCCATGGCCGTTTATGCCGGAGCCTGTAAGCTGGGCGCGTTCGAAGACCGGGACAAAGAAGGTTTTGAAAGCGACAGGGAAGAGCTGCAAAAGCTAATAGCGATCGAGTCGGAACTGTCGGAGGAGCGACTACCTGAAAAATACTGAGTTTCATTGCTCCTTCCGCATTTGTGCAGTTAGGGTCGCGGGGGGAAAGAACGTCATAAAAAAACAAAGGCCCGGATGAACACCCGGGCCTTTACAGAAAGATCGCTGAAATCAATACCTGTTCTTATTATAGCTGTTGGCATTGTTGAAACCTCTTTCACCGCTGCCATAAGATCTGTTCTCTTTGGGCTTGGCTTCCATTACCTTGATGGTACGGTTCTCAATAGTGGAACCATCCAGCTCTGCAATAGCCTTTGCAGAAGCTGTTTCGTCGGACATTTCTACAAAACCGAATCCACGCGATTGGTTCGTCATCCTGTCCATGATGATTTTGGCCGAAGTAACTTCACCGAACGGAGCAAAAAATTCTCTCAAGTCTTCATCCTGGAGGTTGAAGCTTAAGTTTGAAACATAAATGTTCATACTTGATAATTGAAAATGTAAAAAAGATCTGAGAAGGCAAGAAGTAAGGGACTAACTAAGATGCAAACGGAGCAGGATAATTAATGACTACTGATGCGAGGCTCAAATTAACTGGATGAAGATAGGCTTTTATTTCGGGATATGAAGTTAAAACCATGAAAGTTCTTGCAAAGGCCGGATATTGGGTTATCTTTGAGCGTTGTTTCCACCTCTGATCATTCTTTTTTTGCATCGTTTCCAAGTATTCCTTGACCGCCATTTTTTCCATGAAGAACAGAACCTCTGAAGGCCTTAAAGCGGGCTTACAGGCTATGGTCATGAAAGAAGCTAAGGTGCAGGAGGGAAGAAGAGACATCAAAACCTTACAAAAGACTAAATACAAAGCATGTATACACAAACCTGGGCCAAATACCTCTCGATCATCAGGATACTGATCAAGCGGTCTGTTGATAGCGAACAATCCCTTAAGCTTAATGCTCCGGATTTCACCAGGATACCTGGTCCCAAAGCCAGCAAGTTCAGCATTCATTTTAAGAATGGCAAAGCCGTTAACACGATTGGCATGCATCCGCTGGGTAAGGACCTCGCCGCTGTGCTGCTGCAGGATCCGCTGATAGCCGATCTTTTCATGCAGAACGAATACGAAGTATTTGTCAACTCCAAATTCGAAATGGGCATCAGGATGATCCAGCCTGCAGCCGAGCTTACCGGTATTGCACTGGTTGGCGACGCCCAAATTGGTTGATGCTTGCAGGGAGTGATCAATTCCTGTTTTGAGTTTGCCTGGCCGGTGGCAGGTGATATGGTTTATTCATATGCTCATATGATAAGCATGGTCTTTTCGTTGGCTCATACAGCATCACCGGTTTAGGTTACTTGCTTCGCTTAACCTGGCGATTGTAAGACTTGTTGGTACGGGGCAGCTTTGCAATAAACATAACTTATGCAAAAGCTGCTCTTTTCAGTCATTTGTCTTGTTCTTTCTTTTTGCGGTGATGCGCAAACGCTTGATGGCGTCAATCCCGAACACCTATACCGATATCCTCCCGGCAGGTCGGTGATCGATAGCAATTCAATAGATGGTGTGCTCAGGTGTTTCTATGCCGGCAACGATGCATATTGTTACGCACACAATGACCAAACCGGTCGACCTTCGGTCATCATGCCGGATATTTCCTTCTTCGGAACAGCCGGTAACGATTATGTCGATACCCGGCATTATAGCCGTCTTATCCGCCTGTCCATCCCCTGTACCTGCTACTTCGTAAGCAATGGCTTCCCCTTCATTCCCTACGCCGTCAAACCATACATGCACGGGAAAAAAAGACCGGTTTGGTAAACCTTGCTTCACAGCACGAGCGGGAGCGAAGGCACCGGGAGTTTGCCTGTTTTTGAATTTCAAAAGCAGAAAGAACAGGAAGCTCAGGTTTATTGGCGCAGCCCTCGGTACATTGGCCAATATTGAAGTAGGCATCGCCGGCCGAGCAAATGATCTCTTCACCGTCCCGCTTTCCCTGGTAAAAGAATATGGCCTGCGGCAATATGCGAAGCCCATGGTGCGCAGGAGCATGCAGGCTAACAGTGCCATGTTCGAAGAGGATTCGCAGAAGAACAGGCTTTCAAAGGCAAGGGCCCACCTGCTCGTATTTCCCACCCGCCGGTACTGGCAAAGAAGCGGGCGCCTTAAAATACATCTCACAGGGTGAAGCCATCAGCATTGATAAGGGCTACAAGACAGATATTCGCAACGATTGGCTCATGATTTCCTTGTTCAATGTATCCAATACTCTATTCATCATGGGCAACAATCTTTATCCCCGCCTAATCATTAACGAAGCCAGGGCCCATAACCACTGATGCCATGCGCCACATTTTTCTGAAGCCGGCCACTAACCTCCAGGCATTTACCGCAAGCTATTAGAACTCGCTCTCACTGGCCTTACCAAAGTCTGTGCAGAAGCCATGGTGGAGGCGTGCTGAAACTGATGCCCAGGGAGGCGGAGAACCTGCTCCCTTATTACCCCGGCAATGCATTCCTGCTGCCCCAGATCGACTAGTCCGTATGCAGTAAAAAAATCAAACGAAATTCTGCAGCTCACCGGCACCGTAATCCTCAAAGACCGCCCTGAACTCAATCAGAAAGAAATCGGGTTCGCCGGGAATATCTTAAGAAAGTTTACTTCCAGGCGGCTCGGCCGGAATAAACAGCCGGGCATGGATTTTATGGAGATAACAACAACGGCCTGCGCCGTCCAATTTTGTGGAATAAGTCTGACTAAATAATGGATATAGCTTTACACAAATACCTACCTTTATCGCGAATAGTCTCTTATCTCCCCCCTAATTGGAACAGGAACAACGCCGATCAGCAGCCGGAGCGATCTGCTGGCACATAAGGGCCCTGCTGCTCCTTTATGCCACGCACTTACGTGAAACCGGAAACAAGCCTTTACCCTTTGCATTTTATCTATCGCAATCCCTGGGAAGACTAACGGTGCCGCCATGCCTATGATGATCTTGATTGAATCAATTTAAATCCAACCAAATGCTCACAGCCAAAACCATTCGCTGGGTTTCATGTTTCCTTGTTTCAACCTTTTTCTGCTTTTCTGCTTTTTCCCAGACCATGACCGCCAAGACCAGTGTTTCCATGTCTTCGCGCACCTCGGGCTATTGGGAATACCTCCCTGCAAACTATGCTTCCAACACCTCGGCCAGCTACCCGCTTATCATCTATGTGCACGGCGCAGGCTCCTATGGCAATGGTACTGCCAGCTCGCTCAACCTGGTTGTGCGTAACGAGGGACTGCCTTATTACATTTATAATAACCAGTTTCCATCGAGCTTTACGGTCAACGGGCAAACCAGCTCCTTTATCGTGATCGCACCGCAATTCTCATCCAAGGCGGCTCCTGTCGATATCAAGAATATCATCGATTATGTCACCTCGCGCTACCGGGTTGACCTGGCGAGGATCTATCTTACCGGGTACAGCGTTGGAGGCGATGTGGCCTGGAAAGCGCCCTTTAATCTCACTGCTGCTTACCGGCTCGCCGGCCTGGCTCCCGTGGCTGCCTACCTCAATCCTTATGTAGATACAACGGCGCAATTCATTGGCAATGCCGACCTGCCCGTCTGGGCTATCCATAGCAATAACGACGCGGCTATCCCGGTGACCACGTCCCAGCAAATGGTTAACAAGATCAATACCTACAACCCATCGGTACCCGCCATCATTACCAGGCTAAATGGCACCACACACGATAATACCACCCTTGTAGCTTATGATCCACAATTCAAGCCCAATGGCAAAAACCTTTACGAATGGTTTCTTCAGTATAACCGCAACTATCCGCCGGCAGCCAATGCCGGCAATGACGCTACCATAACCTTACCGGTGAACTCGGTTTCCCTGGACGGCAGCAGCTCTACCGATCCCGAGGGCGGGCCCCTGAGCTATAGCTGGACCAAAACCAGCGGACCCTCACAGTTCAGCTTCGGTCAGCCTTCCGGTGCCAGCACCACCGTATCGAATCTTGTTGCAGGCACCTACCAGTTCAGGCTTACCGTTACCGATAATGCCAATATAACTGCGAGTGATGAAGTGCGTATAATTGTCATCAATCCCAACCCGAACCAGCTGCCCATAGCGGCTGCCGGTGCGCCGCAAACCATCCTGCTGCCGCAGACCTCTGTTACACTCGATGGCAGCGGCTCTTCCGATCCCGACGGGGTTGTGGAAAGCTATGCATGGACGAAAATATCCGGGCCTGCCTCGTTCAGCATTACGGCGGCCGGGTCATCTGTTACATCGGTCACCAACTTAAGGACGGGCAGCTATCGATTCAGGCTGACCGTTACAGACAACCAGGGCGGCACGGCCAGCAGCAACGTGGACGTTACTGTGGTCAATCCCTTCCCCAATGTGCTTCCTGAGGCTAAGGCCGGCGCCGATCAAACCATCGAGCTGCCAACCAACTCCGTTGGCCTGAGCGGCGCCTCATCGACCGATGCCGACGGTGCCATAGTTGCCTATGCATGGCGCCAGGTTAGCGGGCCTTCACAATCCCTTCTCAGTGCATCCTCTTCTGCCAATACCACGGCGGGCAACCTGGTGCTTGGTACCTACCAGTTCGAGCTGCTGGTAACCGATGACAGCACAGGAGTCGACAAGGATACCGTGCAGGTGATCGTAAACCCCATACCACCGGTGGTTACAAAAAAATTCATCAGGGTGAACCTGTTCGCCGGATCCAACCCGGCAGGTGCGGGCTGGACAAACTGGAACGTGCAGGCAGGATTGAACTCACCTGCACTTACCTACTCCGACGGAACGGCATCTGCCGTAAGGGCTTCCCTCAGCAACCATAGTGGAACGGGCGACAATGGTGCCGGATATCCAACCGTCATGTGTCCGCCCGAGGTTGGCAGGGCTGCCAGCTACAGCACGGCTTCGCGCACCCTTGTCATCACGGGTCTGGACAACAGCAAACGCTACGACCTCGAAGCCTATGCTTCACGGATCGGCGGCAACCCTACAAAGTTCACGATCGGCAACAGCAGTGTTACGATCAATACCGACAGGAACTATGTAAACAAGGCCAGCTTTACCAATCTTACACCATCGGCTGGTAAGATCACCATGAATATTGATCTTACCCTCACCTTCAATTACCTTAATGGCTTTGTCCTGACCGAGAATACGCTCGGGCAAGCCAATGCTTCACCGGTGGCGGCCACGGGTCCGGACCAGACCATCCTGCTGCCTGCTTCCGAAGCTACGCTGAATGGCTCCGGCTCTTACGATCCCGATGGTACGATCATAGCTTACAACTGGCAAAAGCTATCCGGCCCCTCTGCAAGCATAGCTAGTCCAACTTCGGCTTCAACAGCGGTCAGCGGGCTTACAGCCGGCAGCTATGTCTTCCAGCTTACCGTTACCGATAACCTGGGTTATACTGCATCGAAAACGGTATCCATCCAGGTGATGGCAGCCGTGAACGTCCAGCCTTCGGCCAATGCCGGTCCTGATCAGTCGATCAATGCACCTGTATCAACTGTAACGCTTACCGGCAGCGGAACAGACAGCGATGGCTCTATTGCCGGTTATGCATGGACCAAGATCTCCGGAAGCGGCACCATCGCTAATCCAAGCCAGGCCTCAACAACTGTGAACGGCCTTACGCCCGGCACCAGTGTTTTCAGGCTCACGGTAACCGACGACAAGGGCGCCACAGCTACGGACGACATAACCATCACAGTCGTGGCTCAAAACGTACCGCCGCAGGCAAACGCAGGAGAGGACCGCACCATCACCCTGCCGGCCAACAGCCTTACACTTACGGGCCTCGGCACCGACAGTGACGGCAGCATTGCGGGCTATGCCTGGACAAAAACCTCCGGTGGTGCGGCAACCATCCAAACGCCCGGCGCAGCATCCACGCAGGTAACAGGACTTGCACAAGGCGTATATGTCTTTACCCTTACCGTTACAGATGACAAGGGTGCTACAGCAGTGGACGCAGTACAGGTAACCGTGAATGCACAGGCTCCTGGCTGCCCGGCCAAGACCATTGTAATCCTGGGTTCTTCGACCGCCGCGGGAACAGGCGCTACCAGCACGGCAAGCTCATGGGTTGGACTTTTCGACAGCCATGTACGCCAGGCAAATTCTGCTAACAGGGTGATCAACCTCGCCATGTCTTCACAGACTACCTATCATTTGTTGCCAACGGGAACGGTACCGCCTCCCAATCGCCCGGCTCCGCATACTGCAAACAACATCACTGCCGCTCTTGCTAACCAGCCGCATGCCATCATCATCAACATGCCTTCGAACGATGCCGGCAATGGTTATACCCTGCAGGAGCAGCAGGCTAATTTCGAAATCATTGCAGCGGCAGCCACTGCTGCCGGCGTTCCGGTATGGATCACCACGACCCAGCCAAGAAGCCTGGATGCCGAGGGCCGCGGTAACCTTGCAGCCATGCGCGATTGGATATTTGCTACCTATGGTGCAAAGGCTATCGATGTATGGACGGGCCTGGCCAACGCCGATGGTACCATCAATGCGGCTTATGCGCTGGGCGACGGCATACATATCAATAACGCAGGCCATGCCCTGATCTATCAGCGGGTGTTGACAAGGGATATTTTACCAGTGCTTTGCGGCGCGCCCAACCAGAGCCCTTCGGCCAATGCAGGCAATGATCAATCCCTTACCCTTCCAACCAATTTCATCACGCTGACAGGAACGGGTGCGGACAGCGATGGTTCTGTCAACTCCTATGCCTGGAGCAAGATATCGGGTGGAGCGGCAACTATTGTCAATTCCACACTTGCCTCCACCGCCGTAAATGGATTGACCCAGGGCAGCTATGTTTTCCGGCTCACTGTTACCGATAATCGCGGCGCGACGTCGACAGATGATGTTACGGTTACGGTGAATGCACAGGGCGGACCTTTAACCGGCATAAGCGGACTTGCACTGCACTATACATTTGACGAGGCGGAGCTGAACTGGGCAAGTGCAACAGCCGAGGTCATCGACCAGCAGGGTGATTCCGATGGCGATGCGATCGGCTTTACCAGCAGCCATATAGCAAACGGTAAAATTGGGCAGGCGCTCAGCTTTGGAGGCACGAGGTATATTGCCTCCACGCAGGCGGCGGCTTTGCTGGTGCCCACAGCAAGCTATACGGTATCGCTGTGGATGAACGCACCGGCGGTGGGCGGCAATATGACCCTGTTTGGAAAAGCTACAACAGCAGCCCGCGAGTCGCAGCTTCTTCTGAATACAAATTCATCCCTTTCCTCCTTTGCAGGCGGAGAAAACAATACGGCCCTGAGTCCCGCAGTGCCCACCAATCAGTGGGTACACCTGGTGCTCGTAAACAATGCCGCAACCAACACCCAAGCAGTATATATGAATGGGGTGCTTGTGAAGAGTTTTGCCAGCGGTTATGCCCTTGCCAATGGCATAGACATGCTGGTAGGCGCAAGAAGGAATAACAGCAATACCGATGCAACAGGATTCTATGCAGGATTGATGGACGACTACCGTATTTATAACCGTGCTCTCTCCGTCGATGAGATCAATCTTATCTATAACCTGAACGATGGCGGCACAGTGGAACCGCCTGCCAACAAGCCGCCGGTGGCCAGCGCAGGCAATGGCCAAACGATCAGGCTTCCTGTAAATTCCGTAACGCTCGATGCCTCTGCCTCAACCGACCCTGACGGTACCATAACAAGCTATAGCTGGACGCGACAGTCGGGGCCCGGCAGCTTTACCCTCAGCAATGCAGGCGTGGCCAAACCAGTGGCAGGCGGATTAGCCGAAGGCACACATGTATTCCGTGTGACCGTTACCAATAATGCGGGCGCTACGGCCAGCGCCGAGGTGAGCGTTGTAGTGCAGCCTGCCATCACCGGGGCGGTAACGAAATATGTGCGGGTGAATTTGTTTGGAGGCGCCAATCCTTATTCCAATGCAGAATGGAACAACTGGAACCTAGGCGGCACAAATATTCCGCTGCCAAGCGGGGCACTGAAGTACAGCGATGGATCAGCTTCTACCATCACAGCTTCATTGAACCAGCAAACCATGGTAACGGACAATGGCGCAGCCTACAATACCACCATGTGTCCGGCGCAGGTAGGCCGCTATACCAGCTATTCGACTTCGAACCGTACGCTGGTGATATCGGGTCTCAACAGCGCCAGACAGTACGACCTGGCCCTTTTTGCATCAAGAGCCAGTACAGCCAGTGGTATCACACAGTTCACCATCGGTGGAGTGAGTGTGAACATTGCCACCGATAACAATTCAGCTAACGCGGCCTTGTTCAATAACCTGGTTCCGGTAAACGGACAGATCACCATCACCATCACGAGGCTGAATACATTCAATTACCTCAACGGATTTACGCTGACTGAAAAGGCAGCACCCGCCGCAAGGCAGGCAGCAACGGTGAACCCGGCTCTTACGGCTGCACCGGCGCCAACGGTTCCGCCATTACAGCTCTTTCCAAATCCTGCAAGCGACAGGTTGCTGGTCTCGATCAGCAATGAGCTTAAAGGACAAGCCGTGATAAGGCTATTTGACGCACAGGGAGCCATTAAACGTTCAGTCAGCGTCAGGAAAGCAGAAACCGGGACCATGCAGGCCGAGCTTTCACTCCAATCGCTAACGCCAGGACTTTATACCCTGCGAGTGAGCATGGAGGGATGGGAAAAAACGATCAGGGTGCTAAAGCAATGATAGCTGTAGAAAAGTAACACGAGCGGCAAGGAGCGATCCTTGCCGTTTCTTTTTAAATGCAGGATGGAATACAAGACAAGCAATACAAGACTGACCAGGCAATAACAGTAAAAAACACCATAAACACCCTGAAAAATGCAAGGGAAGGGCGGGGTGATTGCAATAGCTTTGTACCGACAAAGCAATCAATATGGCAAAAGCGTTACCGGTTTATGACATCTGCACGATAGACCAAAGGGCACAAAAGGATCTGCTGGTGGAACGCTTTGGTGCTTACCTGCAAAAGCACTACCAGCAATTGCACCGGCCGCATCGCCATTCGTTTTATCACCTCGTGCTGTTTACAAAAGGCAAGGGCACGCATACTGTCGATTTTGAAAGATTTACTGTAAAGCCTTTCCAGATCTATTTCATGATACCGGGCCAGGTCCACAGCTGGCATTTTGAGAAGGGGGTGGACGGATATATAGTACATTTTACCGCCAGCCTGTTCGATTCCTTTTTGCAGAATGGGCATTACCTGGAGCGTTTTTCCTTTTTCAGGGGAAATGCCGCCGACGGGGTATGCCAGATCCCCGCTTCGGCAGCGGCAGGAGTTACGGGTCTTTTTGAGTCCATGCTTGGGGAGATAAGCGGAGGCCGGGAACAGCACCTGGATATGATCCGCCTGCTTCTGATCCAGCTGCTGATCAGCGTAGAGCGGCTGCGTAAAAGCATACCCCTGCGCAATGCACCGCAAAAAATGACCCTGCTGCGCAGCTTCCGGGAAAGCATCGACGCGCATTTCAGGACCATCAGGCTGCCGAAGGAATATGCCGACCTGCTCTATATCACGCCCAATCACCTCAACGCGGTTTGCATGGAGCTGGTGGGAAAAACGGCGGGCGATCTTATCAGGGACCGGGTGCTGCTTGAAGCTAAGCGGCTGCTCACCAATGCCGATATGACGATCAGTGAAATCGCCTATGACCTTAATTTCAATGATAATTCCTATTTCAACCGTTTCTTCAAAAAAAGCACCGGCATAACGCCTGACGAGTTCAGAAAAAAATTCATCAACCTGTAAAACATTTTTATGTGTGCCCAAATGCCCGATAAAAAGCCCAGCCTTGTCCTAAGTGTTTTGACTAACCGCTGCCCGCGCTGCAGAAGGGGAGACCTGTATAAGCACAAAGGCGCCTTTCGCATCAGGGGCCTGATGGCCATGAACGAGCAATGCCCGGTATGCGGACAGCCCTTTGATATGGAGCCTGGATTTTATTATGGAACGAATATGATCAGCTATGCCCTGGCCGTGCTGGTGAGCGCGCTTAGCTTTGTTTTGTGGATATTCACCATCGGCATTTCGCTCCAGGACAGCCGTTTCTTCTGGTGGATGGGCATCAATGCCCTGCTGCTCGTGCTTCTTCAGCCGCCCCTGATGAGGCTTTCCCGGACCGTATGGCTGGCTTTTTTTGTGCGGTACAGTGCGCGCTGGCGTGAGGGTGATATCATGGAAAGGTTCAGCGTGAACAAGGAGCAGGGGAATAATTGGTAGGCAGGTGAGGACTAAGCGTGAAAACAGTTATCGGCAAAATATAATAGGAAAGAAATGGGGTAAAAGCAGGAAGATCGGATTTGACCGGACGATCGATAGCTTTTCAACATTGATGTGTTTGCAGCGCCTCACTATTTGCTCATCGGCTCGTTCCTCGAATGGCAATGCAGACCGGCTCCGTCATGGTGCAGTGGCATGCAGTCGATCTGCACGATCCTTCGGCCGGGAAAGGCTTTGCTGAGGACAAGATAGGCTTCTTCATCCAGCTCTTTGATGGAAGCCGGAAGGCCTTCCTTCCAGAATTTTGCGCTCACAACAATATTGTTGGCGATAATGAAATTCATGTAGCCTGTTGTGAGGTAGAATTCTACGGAGTCCGAACGCACGTTCTCGAACCAGGATTTTTCCTCGCTGTTCAGGGAGCTGTAGAGAAGCTTTTTCGTCATCAATGGCCCGGCAGGAATCCTTATGATCTTGAAGGGTCTACCATCCTGTAAGCTGCTTTTCTGGAGCACAGCCAGGTTTTCTTCCATCCTTTTAAACGAGCTTTTGAGAATGGGATTATCGACGGTGTCTTCCGGCGGTATGGCCGTAAGCAGCACGGTTTCCGCATCCACAAAACGGCAGAATTCATCAATATGTCCACCGGTACCGATACCATAACGGCCGTCTTCCAGCAGCCCGAACTCTTCCTCTTTCAGCCCCGCTTTAAACCAAATGAATTTTTTAACACCAAGCACTCTCTCATATTCTTTTTCGATCTGCTCTTTGGTCATAGACCTGTTCCTGTCCAGCTCTACCGACTCAACAAGTAGCATCGTCCCTTTACCATTGGTCTGCCAGGCACCGCCTTCGGAAAACATTTCGGAAGAGACCAGCGGCAGGTTCATATTCCTCGCCACATTCTTATCGATGGCTTCGGAGCGCTTATCCGGATGCTGGTACCTGAAATCCGCTACCGCCAGCTTTCTGTCTGAGCTTTTCAGAAAAATAGGGCCCGGGTCCTGGATGGCACCGAAAGCTTTTTCGTTATAGAATAGCTCTATGCGGCCCGTATCGATCTTCCGGGCAAGCAGGCTCTGCCAGATCCTTTGCTCTATCTCGCCCTTGTCGAAGTTCAATTCCGGACCGTACAGCAATTTGACCTTTACTTCCGGGTGAATGACCTCAATAGCATCCAGGATGGCGGTTTTGAAAGGCGCGCCACCTAAAAAACCGGTTTCTTTCCAGCTTAGCCAGATGTACTCCTGCTGCTCGAATTCGCCGGGGATGAAAAACCCGGTTTGCGGTTTCGAACTAACAGCACAGCGTAGGCCTGTAGCAGCCAGAACCAGGAGGATGATATACTTCATAAGGAAACGGCTCTTATAGCAGTTAGTGGATTGAAGATACTGCTATGCGGCTGAATATCCATTGACGCCGGTCCGCAGGACATACGGGGCCTGTGGCAGGGTTTTCAACTGTTTTGTTTAATGGATAATAGAGGATGTTGGCTATGTTTTCGCGGAAA
Source organism: Flavisolibacter sp. (assembly GCA_035761965.1). Taxonomy (GTDB): domain Bacteria; phylum Bacteroidota; class Bacteroidia; order Chitinophagales; family Chitinophagaceae; genus Flavisolibacter. The sequence goes on from DASTPZ010000310.1 coordinate 12,456, forward strand.
GGCTTACAGGGATGCTGGCAGCTCCACTATAAATTCTGTCCCTTCCCCAATTTTGCTGTTTACAGAAATTGTTCCCCCATGCAGATCAACAATCTTTTTGCAGACTGCAAGACCAATACCGGAGCCCTCGTAATCTGATTTTGAATGCAATCGTTGGAACGCGCCAAAAATTTTATCGAGGTTGTTTTCACTTATGCCAATGCCGTTATCCGAAAAAGATATATACGCTATATCATTCTTTACTTCTCCCTTAATGGTAATGATGGGCTGTCGCGCGTTGAATTTTAAAGAATTGCTCAGAAGGTTAAGAAATAGCTGTGATAAATAAGCTTCATTTCCAACGACGCTTGGCAACTTGCCGATGTTGATGACAGCATTCTTTTCTAGAATTTTAATCTCAAGGTCTTCTAAAGCCTGATTTACGGCGTTGCTTGGATCAATAACGGAAAGCTCCGCTGATTCATCAATAGTTGACAGGGAAAGAATATCTTTAATCATTGTCTGCATTCTTTCCGAAGAGCTGACCACCTTGGTAAGAAGCTCTTTACCCTTATCATCGAACTTTTCTTTATTGGTCTCCAGTAGAAGCGTGGAGTAAGTTCGTATTTTCCGCAGTGGCTCCTGGAGGTCATGAGAGGCTAAATAGACAAAAGCCTCTAATCCCTTATTGGCCTCTGCCAGTTTTTTCTCGACCTCTATTCTTTTTTGTATCTCCCTTTCCAGTTCAACACTGGTTTTTTGCTTGAATACTTCTGGCAGTATCCTGACCAAATGATATACTGTTGCCAGACTTACGATTGCTGTAGCTAGTCTTACCACCGAATTAAGCCGGTACATGGGAACCCAGAACATCATGGCGTCGAGGAAATGGGTAGAGCCGCAAAGGACAATGAACGCAGCAAAATAAGCATAAGCCCTGTTGAATTTTAAAGCTGCTTTCTTTTTGCTGAGATAATTAAGAATGATCAATGGTATCAGAAAATAGGCTGTCCAGATCATCAGCTCGCTAATGATGTATAGCCAGCCGTGAAAGTTAGACCAGTAGCCACATTTCCACCTTGGAGGCCATTCGCTTGTGCTAAACAAGCCGTTGAAGAATTCAATTACTTCGTCCATGATCTCATTTCTAGGGATGATTAATTACATTAAAATAGCATTAAAACTAAGAAAATAAGCTTTCTCCATTTTTCAGACCTAGCATTGCAAGGCATGGAAGCCGATAATTTATACGATACCCAAATTACAATCAGAAAGTTTACAACCGGCTGGGT
>DASTPZ010000311.1:0-3844 GCA_035761965.1 Flavisolibacter sp.
ACATTTCCTTCGCCCAGCTTTCTTCTTGCATGGGCCAGCATTTCTTCCGAGAGATCAACGGCTGTTACAGCCCCTGCTTTTTGGGCCAGCCAAACGGTATTCTTGCCTGTTCCGCAGCCGATCTCAAGACAGTGCTGAAAAGGAATGCCGGACAGGGTCTCTCGCAGCGCCCTGGCTTCAAGGTCCCTCGTTAGATTATGGTTGGTATCGTATTGTGAAGCCCAGCTATCATAGGCCTGTTGGGTATTCATATCCTGTTTTGGCCGCAAGTTACTGGATTGGGTTGAACCCGGTTTGGGATGGCTGGCTCCGCCAATTGCTTCCGCTGCTTCGCCTTAAGCCCGCAATTATTCGGGGAAGGTCCCCGCCGCCGGGGCATAAAAAAAGCACCCTCTCGGAGAAAGGGTGCCTTTTTTAAAAAATATGGGTGCTTAAAAACCTCTTTTCTCAATTGCCTTTTGCATAGGATTGGGAGCGGAGGGCGAAGCGCCTCTTGCAGCCTGCTTAAGCTTATATACCTGGAACCTGCTGGGTTCCTTGCCCGTTCCGCCCCAGCTGTTGTTGCTCTCATCAATGTCTGCTGTTTCTTTCAGCGGATCGAGCTTGATGGACGCTACTTCCTTGTCCTTCATGAAAAACTTGGTCACTTTGTTTTCATTCTTACGCCAAACCTGTGCGGGAATGCGGTCGATCTCCTTACTGCCATCCTTAAAGGTCCATTCGATGATGATAGGCATCACAAGGCCTCCCTTATTGCCAAAGCTCAGCTCATAAAAATGCTTGCCGCCAAGGGCCTGTTTTTCCGCATCACCCAGCGATTCAACATTGGGTGTGAAGGTCACCGGGTAACGCGTGGTGTCGTAAGGCTCAAGGCCGCGGGTATAGCGCCAGTAAAAATCGCGCAGGCTGGTATCCACATCTGTTTCAAAGCGAATAGAGGTATCCTGGCGGTTCCTGATCTTGGTAATGTCGTCGAATACATTGCTGGCTGCCGGCTTGGCCAGGGGCTGCATGGTTGTGCGTCCTTGCGGCAGCGGTGAGTTCAGGTCCGCTTTTGCATATTTTACAGAGTCCAGCGAAATATCACAGGCGTCGGTTCCGTAGAACCAGCCACGCCAGAACCAGTCGAGGTCTTCGGCGCTGGCATCTTCCATGGTGCGGAAGAAATCCGCGGGCGTTGGGTGCTTGAAGGCCCAGCGGCGGGCATATTCCCTGAACGCATGGTCGAAAAGCTGGCGGCCCATGATGGTCTCACGCAATATGCTCAGGCCAGTGGCCGGTTTGCCATAGGCATTTGATCCGAAGTTGATGATGTTCTCAGAATTTGTCATGATGGGCTCCAGCTGGTTCTTTGGCAGCTTCATGTACTCAGTGATGGCATTTGCCGGTCCCCGCCTGGATGGAAACTTATTATCGAAAAGCTCCTGGGAAAGGTGCTGCACAAAGGAGTTGAGGCCTTCATCCATCCAGGTCCACTGGCGTTCGTCACTGTTGACGATCATAGGGAAGAAGTTGTGACCTACTTCATGAATGATCACGCCGAGCATGGCATACTTGGTCTGCTCGCTGTAAGTGCCGTCTTTGGCTGTGCGGCCATTGTTGAAGCAGATCATCGGATATTCCATTCCATTCGAAGCTTCGACGCTGATGGCAACCGGATAAGGATAGGGTATGGTGAATTGGGAATAGGTGCGGATGGTATGTGCTACAGCCTTGGTAGAATAGCGGCGCCAGAGATTGTAAGCTTCTTTCGGATAGTAGCTCATGCACATGATCTTCTTGCCTTCCACGGTAACGGGCATGGCGTCCCATACAAACTTGCGGCTTGACGTCCAGGCAAAATCACGCACATTCTCGGCACGGAAGATCCAGGTCTTGGTTGTTTTGGCTTTTTTGCCTTCGGCAGCCTTGGCCTCGTCAAGCGTGAGTATTTCGACCGGCTCCTTCACCGTCTGGGCCTTCTGCCACCTCGCAAACTGCGTGGGTGTAAGCACCTGCTGGTAATTCTGAACTGTGCCGGTACCACCAACCATATGATCGGCTGGCACGGTTACCTGCACCTTGAAGTTGCCGAAGGTGAGGGCAAATTCACCCGAGCCTGCAAACTGCTGATTCTGCCAGCCCTGGTAGTCGCTGTATACGCAAAGGCGTGGATACCATTGAGTGATCGTGAAGAGATGGTTGCCGTCTTCGGGGAAGAATTCATAGCCACCGCGGCCACCCATGCTCATGCGGTCGGGGATCTTGTAATACCAGTCGCAGTTGAATATGAACTTCTGCCCCGGCTTGAGTGGCTGGGGCAGGTCAATGCGCATCATTGTTTTGTTGATGATATAGCTCAGCTTTTTGCCGGCTGCATCGGTGAGCTTGGTAATGATATGGCCATAGCCATTGTCCTTCTCCCTTGCTTCCATGCCCATCAGCTGCTGGGCGCTGGCCTGGTCAGGCATGCTGCTGCTGGACTGGTAATTGGCATTGTTAACGGAGCTGTGCTGATTTTCATCAAGCTGTATCCAGAGATAGGAGAGCACATCCGGTGAGTTATTGTAATAAGTTACGGTTTCGCTGCCTGTAAGCTTCAGTGCCGCTTCATCGAGGGTTGCCTTGATGTCGTAGTCGCAGCGCTGCTGCCAGTATTTCGGCCCCGGTGCGCCGCTGGCCGTGCGGTATTCGTTCGGTGTCGGAAGGATGGTTCCGAGCTGCTCGAATTTGTTGCCATGGTTTGAGCCGGGGTTGTTCTTGATGTCTTGCGCCATAGCATCTGCCACCAGGCCTGCCACGGCAAAAAACAGGAAAAACTTCTTCATGTGTATATTGTATTTATTGCTTGAATGTATATTATGTTAATGCTGAGCGTTCCCTACCAGGGTATCCTTTCCAGCGCCATTTTCAAAGCTAAGCCAAAGACGGCTGCCGAAACAAAAATAACCCAGTCGCGACGGGAAACTTTCAGCAGCCCGACAAACAGGTAGCCAAGCAGCAGCATCAGGAAAACAACCAGGATCTGTCCAAGCCCCAGCCCAAGGCTAAAGCTGAACATGGCCAGCGGAAAGCTTTGTCCCTCGGACAGCAGCAGCTCCCGGAGAAGGTTGGCAAAGGCAAGACCATGTATAAGACCAAAGAACAACGCAAGAAAATAGTTGATGCGTATGGACCTTGGTGTAAAAGTTTTCTGAAAAAGATTAGAGATGGCAGTAATGACGATCGAACAGGGAATAAGGAATTCCACAATGGAGGAGTCAACGCTTATCCACTCTTTTGTGCTGAGCACAAGCGTAATGGCATGGCCTATGGTAAAGGCAGTTACCAGGATCAGCACCTGGCGCCAGTCGCGCGGCATGTAAATGGCCGCCAGGCAGGCAATGAACAGCAGGTGGTCGAGCGCGCCCGGGTCGATGATGTGGTCCCAGCCCAGGCTGAAATAAAGCGAAAAATCATTCATGGTTTAGGCTATATTTTATCTGATTGCCGCCCGAAAGGCTTTCTACCCGCCAGTTTTCCCGGCAGCAGCATGAAATTAGCCTTTTTGGGTTTTAACTTTTGAGCCTTCAAAATAAATCAGACTTTTGCAGGTGTAAAACTTTCTATTCCGATGGCGCTTATCTTGTTTAAATGGTCCTTGTCTGCAATGCTCCTACTGGCTTCGGCTTTTCCGGTGGGGGCTGGCTCTGGCCAGGCTTACTCCTTTCATCCTTTTTATATCAGTGTTACGGAAGTGAACCACAACAGGGCTGACAAAACCCTCGAGATCAGCTGCAAGATATTTGCCGACGACCTCGAGGAAACGCTTGAAAAAAGCTACAAGACCCAGCTCGATATTTCGGCAGAAAAGGACAAGGCCAAT
>DASTPZ010000312.1:0-5716 GCA_035761965.1 Flavisolibacter sp.
CAGGTGGGATCGAAAAGATACCAGTCCCCGGCGAGTTGGGCGGCTACCCAGGCATGTGAAATGGGACTGATGCTATTGCCTTTCCGGGTATATCCGCTCACGACGACTGCATCGATGCCAACCGCTTTGCACAGGGCTGCGAAGAGGTCCGAATAACCCTGGCATACCGCACTGCGCGTGGCCAGCACATCGGCAATGGCTTGAGGCTTGGGAAAAGGATCAAGTTCTCTTGCTTTTAATCTTGCCACATCATAGCTGATATGATGCGTGATCCAAACATAGATCGCTCTTATGCGGGTTGTGTCCGTCGTAAAATTATCCTTTATGTAAGACGCCAGCGACTCAACCGAAGCGCAGCTGGCTTCGGGTATCGCAGCTGCCTTTGCATCGGTCACGCCGGTCTGGGATAAGAGTTTTGTTGTGAGTAAAAATGATAAGGCAAGTAGTGGCAGCAATCTGGTCATAGCAGTTATTGGGGATGTAATATATACAATATTTGGTAGGTGTATGCGAGTTGGGAAGGGGTGGGGTGTGTTGGGTTCTTGGCTGCAGAGGCAATATTGCTTTAAGTGTTTAGGGTGGGGTGGAAATTGCCAAGGAGGTGAGTTTTTACAGCAGAAGGGTATGTCTTGAGAGGGTGTGCGGTTTAATCTTGAGGCAGCCTAGACTCCCCTGCGGGGCCCTCCCTCCCCCGCCTTCCAACCTACCATTGTTTTCTGTTGCGTACGCCTATATGGGGTAAAGTCTGCTACTGAACAATCAATAACATGCCTCCTCCCTTTTAAGCAACAGCCAGGCTGTGCAGCTAATTCCACTCCCAGGCGATGCCTAAGGATTCATTAGAGTCATAGGATTGATATATCAATACACAAAACTAGCTCTCAGGACAGGCAAGGCCATGGGAGAAACATCAATAAAGAGAAAGAAAAACATCTCCTTTTCCAAGCCCCCTTCAGTTCGATAGCCAAACACACAATCCATCCCAACTCATATATAGTTACCTTCCGCGTATCTAACGGCATCTCCATGCACGCGGTAAAAAATAGACTTATGTCTCCTTTTTTGCTGGGGTAATTGTGAAAAACTTATTCGAAACAATAAAAACGGACTCATCTATTTGCTTCTTATCTTTCCCTCATGATTAAAAAGACGCTATTGGCCTTCCTAGCTCTTACGGGTGCATTTGCTTCGAACGCACAGGTATTCAGCAAATTCGGGCCAAAACAGGATTGGATGCTTCGGTCTGTTAATCCGAACGTTACTGACATAAACGCCAAACATGGCGGCGACTACCAGGGAGCCATGATTTACCTGCCAGGTGAGGAAGTGATCACACCCGTATCGCTCAATAAAGGATATGGCCTTGTTCGCCTGGATAAAAAGGGAGCAGTTAAATGGCAAGCCGAAATGCCCGGGTATATTATCGGACTGGCAAAAAAAAATGGGCATCTTCTTGCCTTTTACCGGGTAGATGAACCCAAATATATTGTTGTTGACATGACCACTGGTGAAAAGCTTCAAGATCAGCCGCTTTACACCAATGGGCCAAAGATAAGCGTAGATCTGTTCGTTCTCAGGGATAGCGCCGACGAATTAAAATGCATTGTTATCAATGAAACGGTGCCGAAGTTCATGGCTACATCTTATAAGACCTATTTGATGAACATTAAAGATATGGGTGGTGAACTGAAACCGCCGATTGATACGGATGGTATGGATGTAATGGCCTTTCTTGCCAATGGCAATGGAGACCTGTTTGTGGCCAATTGCAAGGATGACTTTGTACAGGTGACCAAGTACAATGCACAAGGAGGCTTGGTCAAAACCCTCACAACCAATATTAAAGCGAAGAAGAATGTTGCCATGTGTTTTCGAAAGGATGCTGGGGAGGACAAGGTATTGCTGGCAACTTCCTATTTGGACAAACGAGATGGATTTTTTAGCCTGACGCGTTTCGACTTCGCTGCTGCAACCATCTCCTATGGCCCGACTGACGAAATCAACAAAACTTACCTATCTGGCATTGAGAAGATAGAGGTAAAGGGGCTCATGCGCCGGAATTTCGAAGGTATGGATGAATTGCAAGCTGCAGATATCATTCTTGCAGGGGATAAGATCATTGTGATAAAGGAATATTACTATTTAAAAGCTTCTGGAACACCCAGTAGACCCACCTCCCGGCCTACTTCCGAAGGATTAGTAGTATCCTTCTATGATCGAAATCTGAAGCCGCTAAAGAGCATAGGCCTCAACCGATGGAATGAAACACTCACCAGTGGCAGTTTGTCCATAGGCCACCATGTTTATGGAAATAAGCTCTACCTCGTTTTTGCGAATATTCGTGGGATAATGTCTCATGCCAATGTGTTTTCGACAATAGACCTCGCAGCCATGAAGTTTGAGGACAATAAGGTGCTCGACCACCAGAACTATGCTTCCTTCTTTTATACAGAAGGTGCATCAACGATTTGGTTCGATAAATCCCTTCTTATCAATTATCCGCTACCGAGCGGCAATGGTTCGAAGAGAGGGAATTGTGTTTTTCAGCATGTCAGCCTGTCTGAATAAGCTGGCAACCTAATCTGCAGTGATCTGGCTTATTCATATGAATTAGCCCTGATAGCTGGTTTGAATCACTTCTAGTCGCTTCAGCTGCGGTCGAGTAGGGGCCGCTTTCCTGCTGCTCGGCCATATGAATTATGTCTGGCGTATTCTGTTGCATAAGGTGCAGCTGTTATGGCGTTTTCAACTTGCACGTCATGCCGATCCGGATATTGATGTGAGCACAGCCTTCTGCTCTTACTTTGGTGAGCTGGCTACTTATATACTATTCGTAGCGGTACGGCCTTGCTCACCGACGCTTCTCCGGCGATGTTGTTGGCGTATGAGCTCATTGTACAGTTCCACTATAATAATTGAAGCTTCCTTTAGCACTTGAGCTTTGACTTGGCGAGATATTGGTTACGCCCCGTATGCATGGCATCCATCATTCTGTCGTTCGGCGGGAAACCGATTCTAACTATTCGATCATCTTTTCTTTTTGGGACCGCGTTCATCGTACGCTCAGGCTCAATATCAGGCAGCAGGACGTGGTCATAGGCGTACCTTCTTACAGCAATCCCGGTGAACTCACACCAGGCTACCTCTTGAAGCTGCCATTTACCAAGCTTCGCAAATGGGATGATAGCCTTCCGGCAAGAAAAGAAACCCGCAGCGACAGCACCATGTTGCCCTGACCCCGTCATGATGGTGTGCGGCTTTAGACACAAGGCTGGTTTTCAAAAAGAACGAAGGGACGAGTAGCCCGACTTCCACCCTGGGATTATCTTTCCGTTAACAGGACTTTTACCTTCCAGCCTATGCTATTTTTATGCAGGCAGCACATGGCACAGAAAGAGAAACTTATTCGCAAAGGCCTTTGGTTCGCCTTTTCATCAGGTATCCTGTTTCTCCTGTTCCTCTTTGGCTTTAGAAACCATCCTGAGACAACGGCTACAGAAAGAACTGACCTGCTTGAAAGAACAGAACAGCTGATCAGGCATCACCCTGATTCCGCTTACATGCTGCTGCAAACCTTATTGAAGGAAGCGGGGTCTTCAAAAGAGCCACTCACGGCCGGTGTATGCCATCTGCAGATCGGCCAGATATTTTATCATTACGGAAATTACAGTCAGTCCGTTGCACACCACCTGCGCGCCGAAAAGATATTTCGGGAGAGCAAAGACCAGGAAAAGCTGGGCAGAAGCCTTAACTCGCTTGGCCGTGTCTACTATGCCAATAAACAGCCTGATAAGGCCGCAGCACTTTTTGAAGAAGCATTGCAGATCAATACGAGCATCAGGAGCAAACCCGGCATGGCGCTGACCTATGGCAACATTGGTCATCTGTACGAAAAAAGGCTCGCTTACGACAGCGCTTTCATGTTTCAGCAAATGGCGCTGGCACTCTATGCCGAGGTAGGCGACAGCCTCGGCATGGCCAAAATATACGAGAACATGGGCAGCATTTTCGAGGACAGGGGCAGGTTCGATACGGCCTTACACTGCTTTGAGCAGGCCTTGCTGATCAATAGTAGGAACAGGGATGAGATAGCGCAGATCGAGGTACTCAATAACCTGGGCGATGTTTACCGCAAAACCGGCCGCTACGACGACGGTATACGCTTCACCCGCAAGGCATTGGCACTGGCGCTCAAGACACAGTCGCAGAACGGCATTGCCAGCGCCTACCGCGACCTGGGAAGGGGGTTTGAGCTGCTCCGCAATTTCGACAGCGCCTACTATTATAATGAGCGCTCCCGCAGCCTCGTGGAGCAGATCTATTCTTCAACAGGCAACCGCCAGATCGCCCTGCTGGAAACGGTGTACGAATTTGAAAAAAAGAATAGCCAGATTGCAAGACTGGCGCTTGATAAGAAGATCAATAACCTTGTCACACTCGCCATTTCGCTGGTGGTCATCCTACTCTGCGTGCTTGGTGCTGTTGTGATCAGCCGCCAGCGTATGAGGATACGTAACGAAAAAGCGCTGAACCAGCAGAACGCGCATTTGTACGAAAAAGATAGGGAACTGATGCAGGCAGAGCTGCGCAATCAATACCTCGAAGAAGAAAAGCTTCGGTCCGTGCTTGAATCGCGCAGCAAGGAGCTGTCTTCCCATACTCTTCACCTCATTCAAAAGAACCAGCTGCTGGAAGAGCTGAGGAGTGAGCTGCAAAAGATGGTGGCAGAAGAAAAGCGAGACCAGAAGAAGCAGCTGAAAGCACTCATTCAAAAAATCAGTGCCAGTTTCAGCCAGGACAATTACTGGGATGATTTTCGCGCCATTTTTGACGAAGTGCACCAAACCTTCTTCACCAACCTCAAGCAGCACGCTGATAACCTTACTCCCGCTGAGCTGCGCCTGGTAGCCCTGCTGCGTATGAACCTGAGCTCCGCCGATATGTCGACCCTGCTCGGCATCTCCCAGGATAGCCTCAGGGTTGCCCGTTACCGGCTTCGCAAAAAGCTGCCGGTTGCCGAGGGCGAATCGCTGACAGCCTTTATTCAGAACCTGTAAAAATCCGGTCTTGCGTTTTTGGTGAGCCGCAATGACTCCTTTATCCCAGTACAAGGCCGTCATGTTCGTAACAATTCCTTAATGGCGTTTTTTAAAATAACAGCTCATTGATTGTCAATATGTTTTCAACTCATGTTGCTGCTTCATATATAGCATCGAAACCGCTGTTTCTTTTTTGTAACGGTTGTTTTGAGATTACAAAGCGGCCAACGGATAAGATTTGCAGCACAAACCACAAACATGAAAAGCAAACAATTAGTTTTCTTTCTTGCAATCTTCCTTTCGGTTATTGCTGCTTACGGGCAACAGGCACTGATCAAGGGAAGGATAAGCGATCCCGTCAACAGGGAGCGGCTGACCGGCGCTACTATTTCTTTGTCGGGCACACCCAACCGCACAGTTTCCGACGTTAATGGTGAATTTTTCCTTTACCTCCAGCCGGGAAAGGCTGAGCTTACGATCAGCTACATCGGTTACCGCGATACCTCTTTTCGTTTGGAGCTTAAGGAGAATGAGATACGGACGGTGCAGGTAAACCTGTCAAGCGCCAATGTAAGGTTGAGCAGTGTAGTGGTCTCCGGTTTCTTGCAGGGGCAGGCAAAAGCGCTGAACCAGCAGAAGAATGCCGACAACATTAAGAATGTCGTATCTGCCGACCA
>DASTPZ010000313.1:0-9365 GCA_035761965.1 Flavisolibacter sp.
CAAATTTTCCAAAAGAAAATGCCCAAAACTTGAAGCCGGATGGGCCCGCAAAAAAGCCATGAGCTCCTGACTGACCGTCTTGCCGGCAAACCGGAGCTCATGGCTCTAAGCTTATTCGCTTACATGGCTGCCAGCTGTACCTTCTGCTGCAGCTCCATTACGCTGTCCCTGAAAGTGCCGTCGGTATCCATCAGGTCTTTCACGGTCTGGCAGGAATGGATCACGGTAGTGTGGTCACGGCCGCCAAAATGCTCCCCGATGGTCTTGAGTGAGTTCTTCGTAAATGCCTTGGCAAGGTACATGGTGATCTGCCTGGCCTGAACGATCTCGCGCTTGCGGGTTTTTTGCAGCAGCTTGTCGTAAGGCACGTCGAAATATTCGCACACCATTTTCTGGATGGTATCGATGGTGATTTCCTTGCTGGATGTTTTTACAAAATTTCGCAACACTTTCTTCGCTAGTTCAAGATCGATCTCCCTGCGGTTGAGCGAAGATTGTGCCAATAAGGAGATCAGCGCTCCCTCGAGCTCCCGGATATTGGTATTGATATTATAAGCAATGTATTTGACCACTTCCTTGGGCATTTCCAGCCCGTCGTTCTTCATTTTGCGCTCGAGTATCTCTATGCGGGTATCATAGTCGGGCATTTGGATATCGGCGCTCAAGCCCCAGCGGAAACGGCTCAACAACCGCTCCTGTACCCCTTCCAGGTCTTTTGGCGATTTGTCGGAGGTAAGCACAAGCTGCTTGCCCGACTGGTGCAGGTGGTTGAAGATCGCAAAAAATGCGTCCTGCGATTTTTCCGCCCTGTTGAAGAACTGCACGTCATCGATGATGAGCACATCGATCAGCTGGTAGAAATGTATGAAATCGTTGATGGCATTGTTCCGGCTATGGTCAACAAACTGGTTGATGAATTTCTCCGAGCTAACATACAGCACAACCTTGTTGGGCTGCAGGCGCTTTACTTCGTTGCCGATCGCCTGGGCCAGGTGGGTCTTGCCGAGGCCTACACCACCATAGATAACCAACGGATTGAAAGAGTTGGCACCCGGCTTCTCAGCCACTGTCTTGCCTGCCCTGCGCGCCACACGGTTGCTGTCGCCCTCTACATACGATTCAAGTGTGTAGTTGGGGTTCAGCTGCGGGTCGATATGCATTTTCTTCAGGCCCGGGATAACAAAAGGATTCTTGACCGGTGTATTGATGATCAGCGGGAAATCCATCTCGTTGTTCGAAAACGTCTTGTAGCTATGACCGGCCATGTCAACCGTTACAGGCTTATTATAATTATTGCCGCCATCAACCATAATGCGGTATTCCAGTCTTGCATCCTTACCCAGCTCCCTTTTCAACGTCTTTGCCAGCAGGTTTACATAATGCTCTTCCAGGTATTCGTAAAAGAACTGGCTGGGAACCTGGATGATCAGTACATTATCTTTTATAGAAACGGGCTTGATAGGTTCAAACCATGTTTTAAAATGCTGCCACTCTACTATATCCTTTATGATAGATAAACAATTGGTCCAAATGAGTTCGGCATTCTTCTCCATGTACGCTATACCAGTTTTTATATTGAGTTATGATCGGTTTCGAAATGATCTTCACAGGATGTGTATAAATAAATTTTTTTTAGACGGGAGAGCGAATATCTAAAAAAGGTACTGAAAAAAAAATTTTTATTCCGAGGTTTTTTTACTAGACCAAGGCATGGTTGAGATAAGCAATTATGGTTCCAATCTTTTGCTTTGCAATCACACAGTTCTCCGTTCAAGATGGCATATTTTTCCCACATTCTTCACTCATTTCGCCGATTTATTTTCGTCGCTTTTTTTACCTGTTTGAAAGGCTCTAAAATTGAAACCACCGGCCACTCCATTATATTATAGCAACGCCTTTTTTTATAGGAGCAAGCCCTTCGGCTGATCCCAGGCAAAAACAATTTTCCCGAGATCTTTTTTCCCAACGGTGGTTTTTGAAAAGAAATCCTTATGACAACATAACCGTGGAACATTTCAACCCGCATCGGGCGATATTCACCATAGGAACTGCCTCCCTTACCGCTCATTCAAATGCAGGATCATTTTTTTACCGCAACTTTGCATCGTCAACCGCATTTTTTCAGGATAAATACCTGGCATGCAAAAAACAATCTCCATCAAGGTGCTTCCATCAGAAGCATCAGACAATCAGCTGCTCACGCAGATCATTGCAAAGGCCTGCGCCGTTCCGGCCAAACAGGTTACGGGCTTCAACCTTCAGAAACAATCCATCGATGCGAGAGGCAGGCAGGCCTGGTTCCACCTTACCATCGAGGTTTTCATCAACGAACCTTTCCGCCCCACCCCATTGCTTCCCCTGCAGTTGCGCGACGTGAGCAGGGCAGCTAAGACCGTCGTGATCGTAGGTGCAGGTCCGGCCGGACTCTTTGCCGCCCTTCGCCTTATAGAGTTGGGCATCAAGCCGGTGATACTGGAAAGGGGCAAAGATGTGCGGTCGCGGCGGCGCGATCTTGCAGCCATCAATAAAGAAGGCGTGGTAAATACCGAAAGCAATTATTGTTTTGGAGAAGGCGGGGCCGGCACCTACAGCGACGGCAAGCTTTATACCCGCAGCACCAAGCGCGGGGATATCTTCCGCATCCTCAGCGCACTTGTTCACTTTGGCGCCACAGAAGCCATACTTTACCAGGCACATCCCCATATCGGCACCAACAAGCTTCCCCAGATCATTACCTCCATGCGCGAAAAGATCATCGAATACGGAGGTGAAGTAAGATTTGAAAAAAAGCTGACCGCGCTGATCGTCGAAAAAGAAACGGTCACAGGCGTACACACCGCCGACGGCGACAGCCTGCATGCGGACGCGGTCATACTGGCCACAGGCCATTCGGCCAGGGATATATTCCTGATGCTGCATGCCGCGGGCATCCGGATAGAAGCCAAGCCCTTCGCACTTGGTGTAAGGGTAGAACACCCGCAACCGCTGATCGATACCATACAATACCACTGCCCCACCCGCAGCATACACCTGCCTCCGGCCGCTTATAGTCTTGTACAACAGGTAAACGGCAAAGGAGTGTTTTCTTTCTGCATGTGTCCGGGCGGCATTATTGCACCGGCTGCCACCAGCAAGGGAGAGATCGTTGTCAATGGCTGGTCGCCTTCCAAACGCAACAATCCCTATGCAAACAGCGGCATCGTGGTAAGCGTGGAGGAAAAAGATACGCAGGCCTTTAAAAAACATGGTCCGCTTGCTGCCATGTATTTTCAGCAGTCCGTCGAGCAAAAGGCATTCGAGGCAGGAGGCGGCAGCCTTGCGGCACCGGCCCAGCGGCTCGAAGATTTTTCCAGGGGCATTGTCTCTGCCAGCCTGCCCGATTGCAGCTACCTGCCCGGTATTCGCAGCGCTGACCTCGGCAGCGTACTGCCCTCCTTTGTACACCGTTCGCTCCAGGAAGCCTTTGTTGCGTTTGGAAAAAAAATGAAGGGTTATTTTACCAATGAAGCCGTGGTGGTGGCAACCGAATCAAGAACTTCCTCACCCGTACGCATACCCAGGGACACGGAGCGCCTCGAACATCCCCAGGTAAAACGGCTTTACCCCTGCGGCGAGGGAGCCGGTTATGCCGGAGGCATCGTCAGTGCAGCCATGGATGGCGAAAAGGTTGCCGAGGCCATAGCCCGCGTGCTGTCTTTGTAATGGCAAAAGCGAGCTTTATCCTGACAATAGGGGTTTTGGTCATTTTTTATCGGACTACGTTCATTTGAGTTTATTTTAGTGGGCTAAAACACACTGCCCATGGCGCTGCTCGAATTACAACACCTGAAAAAATATTATGCTACCCAGAAAGCAGTCGACGACATCAGCTTTTCGGTAGAGCCGGGCACCATATTTGGCCTCTTAGGTCCTAATGGTGCCGGTAAGACCACCCTGCTCCGGATGATAACAGGCATTCTCTACCCCGACCAGGGAAACATCCTTTTTGAAGGAAAACCCTTCGATGCCCTCAAGGACGTGGAAAGGATCGGCTATATGCCCGAGGAAAGAGGACTTTACAAAAAAATGAAGATCGGCGAGCAGGCCCTCTACCTTGCCCAGCTCAAAGGCCTGCAAAAAGACGAGGCCATGAAGCTGATCAAGGAATGGTTCGTGAAGCTCGAAATGCAAAGCTGGTGGAATAAAAAGGTCGAAGATCTCTCGAAGGGGATGTCACAGAAGCTTCAATTTGTTACCACTGTGCTGCACAACCCCAGGCTTGTTATACTGGATGAGCCCTTCAGCGGCCTTGATCCCGTGAACAGCAATGTCATCAAAGACGAGATTTTCCAGCTTGCCAAAAGAGGTGCAACGGTCATCTTCAGCACACACCGGATGGAGCAGGTCGAAGAGATCTGCGATCACATCGTACTGGTCAACAAAGGCCAGAAGATCCTCGACGGTACAGTAAAGGGTATCAAGCAGCAGTTCAAGGAGAACCTGTTCAGGATAGGCTTCGATACCATGCCACCGGTAACGCCAAATCAAAGCTTCGAGGTCATCAGGCAAAACAACGATGACTCATTGGTAGTCAAGATCCGCGAAGGAAGCTCACCCAACGATATCCTGAGGCACTTCCTTCAGGCGAATGCCGGCATCATTTCCTTCCAGGAGATACTGCCCTCGATCAACGATATCTTTATTCAGCTGGTGGAAGGAACACCTGCCGCCAGGCAATTTCAAACAGTAACTGCTTAAAAAACCAACTATGAACAAGACCTGGCTCATCATAAAAAGAGAATACCTAAGCCGCGTACGCAAAAAGACCTTCCTTCTCTCCACCTTTCTGACACCTATACTTTTTGCCGGTGTTATGGCAGCTGTGATCTTTATAACGGTAAAGGGCACCCGAAAAGAAAAGGTAGCTGTGGTAGACCCCTCGGGAATATTCAAATCCAACCTGCAGAACAGCAGCAACCTCACTTACGAATTCCAGGCTGCTG
The DNA here is from genome assembly GCA_035761965.1 of Flavisolibacter sp. Lineage (GTDB taxonomy): Bacteria > Bacteroidota > Bacteroidia > Chitinophagales > Chitinophagaceae > Flavisolibacter. The sequence continues at coordinate 4,983 of DASTPZ010000313.1, forward strand.
TCGACACAGGCAATTTTACCGATAAGGGTTATTCCGCCCTGCTGCTAGCGCCCCGCACCGGCATCAATAACTCCGACAATATCCAGCTCGTTACTGAAAAAAGCCTGAGCCGCACCGCAAGCACCCGGATAGAGCGCGACATAAGCCGGGCCCTTGAGAACAATATGATCAGCCAGGAGCTGAAAGTAGATCCAAAGCGGATCGATTCCATCAAGGAAAGAGCCGGACAGATCAGGGTTGCTTCCATTAAAAAATCCGAACTCGCAAAAGGCACAGAAAGCAATTTCAACCTTGCAAGTCTTGTGGGATATATCACTGCCTTTCTTATTTATATCACACTCTTTATTTATGGCGTCATGGTAATGAGGGGTGTAATGGAAGAAAAGACCAACCGCATTGCAGAGGTTATGGTATCCTCGGTAAAGCCCTTTCAGCTCATGCTCGGTAAGATCATAGGCATCGGTGCAGTCGGACTCACCCAATTCCTCATGTGGATCATCCTGCTTGTTATCTTTTCGACTGTGGCTACTTCCATGATTCCCCAGGAGGTGCTGCAGGAAGTAAGCAGGTCAGGCGCTGAAATGCCCGGGCCCGGGGCCGCGCAAACATCCGAAACCCTTAAGACCATGGCCGAGCTTCAGGTAAAGATGTCGAGTGTGAACTGGCCAATGGTGATTTTTGGCTTCATCTTCTACTTCCTTGGCGGCTTTCTTTTTTATGCCTCACTCTTCGCAGCTGTCGGCAGCGCAGTAAACGAAGATGCGCAGGATGCCCAAAGCCTTACCCTGCCCATCACCCTGCCTATCATCCTGGCCATCATTATCATGATCAATGCTATCAACGACCCCATCAGCCCGCTGGCAGTATGGTCGAGCATCATACCATTCTTCTCTCCCATCGTTATGATGGCAAGAATACCATTTGGTGTGCCCGACACTGTACCCTACTGGCAGCTGGGACTGTCAATGATCCTGCTGATCGCGGGCTTTCTTTTTACAACCTGGCTCAGCGCCAAGATATACAGAACCGGCATCCTGCTTTATGGCAAGAAGCCCACACTGAAAGAAATGGCCAAATGGATCAGGTATTGATCTTGTTAAAGAAATGGGAAAAGAACCGGGGTATGATCCTTTTACGAAAACTGTCGTATATTTGATACGAAACATTTCGTCAATCTAAAAACCACGTTTATGAAAAGGATCTTCTGGACCAGGCAGCTGCCAGTGGCCCTGCTGGCAACCGGCTTTGTTGTGGTAGCTGCCGCATGGCAGGGACAACCCGGCAAAACAACCCATGTAAAGACAGACACGCTTCCCGACCGCAACAAGAAAGTAAAGGACATCGATGATGCATTGGCAGAGCTGGAAAAAGGAAGGCTCGAGATCGACAAGGCTTCGAAGGAAGTGGATTGGAAAAAGATCGAGTCCGATGTAAAAGCATCACTCAAAGACCTGGATGTGTCGAAGATCATGGCGGATGTGGACAAGGCTATGAAAGAAGCGGAAAAAGCCATGAAAGAAGTGGATGCCGTTAAAATCGAGCAGGAAGTAAACCTTGCCCTCAAAGAGATTGACATGAGCAAGGTAAGCGAAGAAGTTGCAAAGGCCTTGAAAGACATAGACATTGCCAAGATACAGGCCGATGTTAAAGCCTCGCTCTCAAACATCGACACCGAAAAGATAAAGGCGGATATCGCGAAAATTAAAGAACAGGATCTTAAAAAGATCGAGCAGGACCTGGCCAACCTAAAACCCGAGATCGAAAGATCACTGGCGGATGCCAGGGTGAGCCTTGATAAAGCAAAAGAAGAACTCACTGCTTACAAAGGCCTTGTTGACGGGCTGCACAAGGACGGTCTGCTGAACAAGGAAAGCAACTATACGATCGAGTTCAAAAGCGGCGAGCTCATCATCAACGGTAAGAAGCAGCCTGCCGCCACTGTTCAAAAATATGAGCGTTTCTTGAAAGACCGCAAGGATTTCACGATCAAGAAAAGCGCGGACGATTTTGAGATCGGCCACGACTAGGATGCTTGTCATAACCAAACCAACTCACGGATCCCGCGTAAGCGGGATCCGTTGCTTTAAGCTCATCCTTTGGCAAAGGCTTTATGATTTTGTTCTGTCTTGATTAACATCATCTTGTTAAACAGCCTTTCCCTTCTGCCTTCTTAAAGGCATGAAAAACCTTTTGTCGGAGCTTTGTGCTGCCGGACTTTCCGAAGAAGAAGCGAAAATGTCTCTTCAAGTAGTTTACGACTGGGTTGAAGAACATTACCCGGTAATGGCCTCACTGGCCAGGTCTACCGTAGAGCGTGCGCTTGAGGCCACAGAGCAGCGCGATCAGGCCTGAATTTTCCTTCTGCGGCCCGCTTGCGGGCAGCTTCTGTAAGTTAATTTTGCCACAACCCTGGCCTATGTTCCTTTATTTTATTGCCATTGTACTGCCCGAAGCGCTCGATGCCAGGATCCTTCCATTGAAATATGAGATGAAAGAAAAGTATGGATGCATGGTTGGACTCAAATCACCGGCCCATATTACGCTTGTCCCTCCTTTTTGGATGGAAGCAGAACGCGAGGGATCATTGATCGCCGACACTGATCACCTCTCTCTTCGCCGGCCTTTTAAGATCAGTACGGCCGGCTTTTCGGCCTTCCGCCCGAGAACCATCTTTATCGATGTTGCAGTAAGCCCTGAACTCCAGGCCATCAAACAAAGGGCAGAGGAGCTGTTTACCCCGGCAAAGGGTTACAAGCTCAAACCCGAGAACAGGCCCTTTCATCCGCATATTACCATAGCCACCCGCGACCTTCATAAAAAAGCCTTTGCAGAAGCCTGGGAGTATTTTGAAAAGAAAGAATTCGAAATAACATGGGAAGCCATGAACGTATCGGTACTAAGGCATAACAAAAAAAACTGGGATGTGATACACACATCCCAGTTCAATACATTGAGCGTTTGATTGACTTATTCGAAATCTGAGAAAAGCTGTCCGGGCATGATCCTGAACTCAGCTTCCTCATCCATCTCGATATTGAGCTGGCAGCCTTCATCCGAGCGGATGGTAACCTTTTCCTTGGTGACCTTGCGATAGCCTGATTTCTCAAAAACCAGCCTGTAGGTACCGGGCTTAAGGTCGCTGAAAGAATAATTGCCGTTACCGTCGGTAACCACAACTTTTTCTTTTTTTGAATTTGAATAAGCTGTAACGCTTACGTTGCCGAGGGGCTTTTTATTGTCCGCATGAATTACGCCACCGGCTATATCCGTTTTCTTTGTCTCCTCGCCATTGTTGGGAGGATTGTTGTTCGCACTGGCCACACCAGCGACCGTGCAAAACAGGATGGTCAAAAGCAGCAACTTAATTTTCATGGTTGTTCATTAAAAAGGTGAGCAATCAACACCTTGCCTCAAGGCCCAAAATTAGCATTTTTTAGCGGATTGTCTAGGGTTTCGCAGAATTCCTTCCATATGTTTTCCAGGATTTTACCCGCGGGCAGGATTTCGCCGACCAGGGCACTCACCTGGCCTATCTCCAGCTCTCCCTCTTCCATATCGCCCTCGTACATTCCCTTTTTTGCCCTGGCCCTCCCCAGCAGCTCTCTCAATTCCTCTTCACCCGCTCCCCTCCTTTCCGCCTCAGCCACCTGGGCAAAGAACTTGTTTTTCAACAGCCGGACCGGCGTCAGCTTTTTTAAGGACAGCTGCGTATCACCTTCTGCTGCACGAACCACCGCCTCCTTGAAATTATCATGGGAAGAGGCTTCTTCGCTGGCCACGAACCTGGTTCCCACCTGCACACCTTCGGCGCCCAGCAGCATGGTGGCCAGCATTTGTTTTCCGGTTGCAATGCCTCCGGCCGCAATGACCGGGATATGTACAGCCTGGCAAACGGAAGGGATCAGCACCAGGGTGGTAGTCTCTTCCCGCCCATTGTGTCCGCCGGCCTCGAAGCCTTCCGCCACTACCGCATCGCAGCCTGCCTCCTGGGCCTTCAGGGCAAATTTGCTGCTGCTCACCACGTGCACCACGGTCATTCCATGAGATTTGAGATGTGCCGTCCAGGTTTTGGGGTTGCCTGCCGAGGTAAAAACGATCCTTACACCTTCTTCGATCATGATCGCAATGTGTTTATCAAGATCAGGATAAAGCAAGGGTATGTTCACGCCAAAAGGCCTGGCCGTAGCCGCTTTGCAGCGGCGGATTTGCTCGCGAAGCACATCGGGGTACATACTTCCCGCACCCAGCAGGCCAAGTCCGCCGGCCTCACTCACCGCGCTGGCCAGCCGCCAGCCACTGGCCCATATCATGCCTGCCTGGATAATGGGGTAATCGATCCCAAACAGTTCGGTCACCCGGTTCTGAAGCTTCATGCAATAAAGA
>DASTPZ010000314.1:0-12890 GCA_035761965.1 Flavisolibacter sp.
GTTACCTTCAGGGTACCGGAGGGAGGCATGTCAGTCTGGACAAAATTCAACAATGAAAGTCCCCGTGAAATAGCCGCACGAGCCAGGCAAAAAGGCCTTTATATACCGGACGGAACCCTTTATAATACATTCAGAACAGATTATTATTCAACCAGACTTGGCTTTGCATCCCTAAATTTCCGTGAGCAGGAAAAAGCGATCAGTATCATCAGTGATTGTTTCCGGGCCCGAAAATTTTTACCCAACACCAAGTAGCCGGAAGAGTTTACCACCCTGGCTGCTGTATTTACATACGCTGCCGGATCCGTATGTTCCACAAAGCGCAAAATCAAAAGATTTGCCTTACAACTGATTCAGTACATCGGTATCTACCTCATCGTGCTCAGCATCAGCCGGTCAAACATCCGGTCAGACAATACGCGCCTCAGGAACAAGATCAGTTTTGCCCCGCCGCCGGTAGCATAACGGGTTTTAGGTTTGCCGGCAGTAACGGCCCTGGCAATGGTCTTGGCAACAACAGCCGGGGACGAACCATTCCGGTCGGCTTTGGCCAGCATTTTTACATGCTTGTTTGCAAGGTCTTTGTACACGGTATGACCGGAGACCTTGGCGAGGTTTTGCCTGGCGATCTCATTCCATTCGGTAAGAATAGCACCGGGTTTGATAATGACCACATCGATACCGAACTGCTTCAGCTCCATCCGCAGACTATCGCTCAATCCCTCTACTGCATACTTGGTGGCATGGTACCAGGAGCCGTGCGGCTCGCCAATGCTGCCACCGATCGATGAAATATTGATGATCCTGCCACCGCCCTGTTTTCTCATATGCGGCAGAACAAGCTGGGTCAGTCTCGCCAAGCCAAACAGGTTTACCTCGAACTGGTACTTGCCTTCCTCAAGAGGCACATCTTCCAAAGCGCCATAGGAGCCATAGCCGGCATTGTTGACCAGCACATCTATGCGCCCTTCGTTCGCAATGATCTGGTCGATGCCTTTTGAAATAGACTCGTCGCTGCTCACATCCATGGCCAGCAGCTTAGCGCCTATGACCGAGAGATCGGCCATTTTCTCGAGCCGCCTCGAAGCGCCATACACAATAAAGCCCTTATCCAAAAGGATCTTGACCGTTTCTTTGCCAATACCGGATGATGCACCGGTAATCAATACTACTTTTTTCATTTGACCGATTTATCTATTTTATTTTGATCATATCCCAGAGCATTTGAAAGGTCGTTTCAATGACCTCCTTTTGCTTTTTGCCCTTGTTATTGATCAGGTATTGCACGATCCCGAAGGTCTGGGTGCTGAAAAGCTGGTAAACAAGATCGATGTCGAGGGCCTTGATGGCCTTTGTCCGGATCCCCTCTTCAACCAGCTGCAGATGCGGCTCTATGTAGCGCCTGAGCTCGGCCTGATCCATCAGGTGAATGTAAGGTGAGCTATAGAACTGTTGTATGTACCTGTATTTGGCAACATGTTTTAAACACCATTTGATCGATCCGCTGTACTGAGCCATCATCACTTCTTTTACACCCCCCGTCGTTTTATCGGCGGCAAGAAATGCCGCCAGCTCGCCTTTGACCGAGACGAAAACTGCAAGGATGAGCTCTTCCTTTGTTTTGAAATACTGGAAGAGGGTGCCATTGGCTACGCCTGCCTCCTTGGCGATCCTTGCCGTTGCGGTACCATGAAAGCCATTTTCCACAAAAAGTGCCAGCGCCGTTTCTATGAGATGATTTCTTTTGTCCATTTTAAGACTGACTAATCAGTCACAAAATTAGGTATTTTTCTTTTCCCGCAAAGTTTTTTTTGAACTCCCGCCGGGCCAGGACCTGTCTATACAATGGCATGCCGGGAAACCGGCGGCCAGTCTGGTTAAGACAGCCCCACGCACCTCCACAGCCGAATTTTTATGGGATGGCATTGGGAAAACAAAAGGAGCTGAGTATATTCCACTAAAATCTTATGATTCCCGAGCAGGCCCGCGAACAGGCCAGAACAAAAGTATGGCCGGCGAACATGCTTGCATCGATCCGATCATTACCAACAAAGCAAAACAGATGAAAAAAGTAACAGGCATTGGCGGCATTTTCTTCAAATGCAAAGACGCCAGGAAAATGACCGAATGGTATCAAAAACACCTTGGCCTGAACACCAACCCGTATGGCGCCAGCTTCGAATGGTACGAGGATGCAGCCGGCACCCGCAAGGGTCTTACCCAATGGACCCCCTTTCCTGATACCACTAAATACTTCGAGCCTTCGGCAAAAGATTTCATGATCAACTACCGCGTCGACAACCTGGAGGGATTGGTAGAGGAATTGAGAAAGGAAGGTGTGACCATCGTGGATGAAATCGAAAGCTATGACTATGGAAAATTCATTCATATCCTGGATGCAGAAGGAAATAAGATCCAGCTTTGGGAGCCGAAGGACTGAGCCTTTGATCAAAACAGTCGCGAGCCGGCCATGCAGCTACTGCGAAACCACAAGTGGCAACACTCGGCTGTGAAAGCTGAGCCTTGTTTCTGCTCAACACTGACTCTGCATTTCAGGATCGATTGACATGCACCATCACATAAAAAAGGGAAGCCCTTGATCGGCTTCCCCCTTGTATCAATACAAACAATTACCGCGTGGCTGTACGGTTCCTGTCATCATCACGCCTTTTAAGGCCCAACAGGCCCAATAAACCCAACAGGCCCGCCAAACCCCATTTGCCTTCATCGCCATCATCGTCGTCGAGGTCATCGGTTGTTGTGGTGGTGTTAGTTGTATTATCAGTGGTTTGTGCCACCGCAGGACTGGTAAATCCCAGAAAGGCCGTCAAGGCCATTACTGCCAGGAAACGTTTTGCTTTTTTCATCTTAGTTGATTTGTTGGTTAATAGTTTGAACAGGTAGTATACAATGACCATACCACGCGGCATACGGTCGAGCTTCAATAAACATATCCGGCCAAATCTTTGATCATTCCCGGCCTTGCAGCCTATAAGCCGGTTATGCCTTCCAAATAGATCCCTCTTTATACCACTCGCTCATCGTAAATAAACTATTCGATCCTGTCTTTATTTACAGCTCATCCCTCAGCCGGTCCGAATCATCGATGCTGCGGTCCACAATAAAGCTTCTCGACCTCATGCCGCTTCCGCTCCTTTCGGTCGAGTTGCCCATTCCGGCATTGCGGCTGGAAGCAAACCCATATTGTGTAGAACGTTCATCCACATCAACAGCGCCGCATTCATCAAGGATGTCTGCCGCTCTCTCCGCTTCTTCGCGGGACTGCGCATGCACGGTCACGATGGTATTGCTCTTTCCTGCAACATGGCCATAGCGTTTTGCATCATCGTTGTCCTTGTCGTGACCGCCAAACAGGTTGTTGAAGAAGTCGGTGATCTTGTTAGTATTACGTCCTTCCCGGTCTACGGTACGATCGTCGGATGTAACGCGGACCGAGTTCTCATCCCTCGAGCTGCCGCTGACAGGGTTTACGTCGGGACTTCCTGCTGTTCCGCCACTCATGCGGGAACCGCCTCCTGAAAGGTCTACACGGTCGCGGCTGATCCCGCTGCTTTGCAGGCGTCCCAGGGCACGTTGTGCATCAGATGCGTCGTCGAAAAAGCCAACTACGGTTTGTGACATAATAATCTCCTTTTTTGATTGGTTAATAATACCAGGCACAAACCTGCGCCCGGCTTTCAAGTAGGGTGCAGCTACCAAAGTCATGCCCGATGCAGGAGGATAATTCTTATTGTGTGCCCTATCTGCTTGTGATAAGCAAGCTATTCAGGATCGAACGAACAGATACAGGCGGAGCAGTGTGTTTTGAATGTGCAATCAAAAGTCCGCGGAAAACCAGGTCTTGTTTGAAGCAAGGCAGGGATCGATTCATCCGGGAGCTGCCGGCACAGGTTTTACTCCCGGCCCAACCTGGATCACAAACCGCCGGTGGCCACCTCTACGAGTTTTTTCGCGTCACCGATGCCAATCGATAACTTTACCCCATGAGGCTAATGATAAAGAACATGGTATGTCCACGGTGTATTACCTCTGTAAAGCAGATCCTGGAGAAGAATGGCCTCCAGGCAAATCACATTGGTCTTGGCGAGGTTGAGCTTGCCGCAAAGCCATCCAAAGCCAGCCTGGAACAATTTGCCGTAGAGCTCAGGCAGACCGGTTTTGAACTGCTGGACGATCATAAAACCAAACTGATCGAACAAGTCAAGAACCTGCTTATCCAGAAAGTGCAAAGCGGCAGTATAGAAGAACATTTCAGCATCAGCAGACACATCAACGATAATATCTATAAAGACTATTCGTCCATCAGCCGTTTATTCTCCGAAGTAGAAGGAATAACCATCGAACAATTCTTTATTCTTCAAAAAATAGAAAAAACCAAGGAGTGGCTCATCTACGACGAGCAGTCGCTCAGCCAGATAGCCTTCAACCTCGGCTATAGCAGCACGCAGCACCTGTCCAGCCAGTTCAAGAAAATTACCGGCATGACGCCCTCCCGGTTCAAGCAGCTCGGTGCCGCGCATCGCAAACCCATCGATGGTGTAAAAAGCTGATCTCCTCTCCCACTTTTCGCTTTACCACCTTCCTACAATTATCTGTACATGTTCTCCAACAGGATATAACAACGCCCTGCTGACGTTTAGGAGCTTTGTATTGACAAAACAAGGCAATGAAAAACGGTCAAGATAATACAATCCATCTTCCCCTGGCGGGGGTTGAAAGCGAGCACTGCGCGCTCATCCTTGATAAAGGATTGAGCAAGGTCGAAGGCATCAGGTCGCATAAGGTAGAGCTGAATAATCAAAGGGCGCTGATCACAGCCGACGATGAACCGGAGACTATTCGTAAAGCAGTACGTGCCATACGCAGTCTTGGCTATGATGTAGATACCGTAAAGAAGAACTTTCCCGTGCTCAATATGAGCTGTGCCTCCTGTGCCAGCAGCTCGCAAAGCATCCTGGAGAATACGCCCGGGGTGGTCGGCGTTGCCGTTAACTATGCCAATGCTACAGCACAGGTAGAATATGTGCCAACAATCACTGGCCCCCAGAACCTCAAAGCTGCTTTGCAAGGCATCGGATATGACCTGATGATCGATGAAACAGAGGAAGCAAAAGATGCGCTGGAAGATATTCACAGGAAGAAATTTGATGCACTCAAAAAGCGGACGGTCGCCTCAATTGTCCTGTCCATTCCCCTGGTGGCAATTGGAATGTTCTTTATGGATATTCCCTATGCCAACTATATTATGTGGGCCCTGGCAACTCCAATAGTGCTTTTGCTCGGTAAGCAATTTTTCATCGGAGCTTGGAAACAGGCAAAACATCGCTCAGCCAACATGGATACATTGGTTGCCCTAAGCACAGGCGTAGCCTACCTCTTCAGTGTCTTTAATACGGTCTACCCGCAGTATTGGCATAGCAGGGGCCTGCATGCGCATGTGTATTTTGAAGCCGCGGCTGTAGTAATAGCTTTTATTCTATTGGGTAAAATACTTGAAGAAAAAGCCAAGGGCAATACCTCCTCAGCCATAAAAAAACTAATGGGTTTGCAGCCCAGGACGGTAACGGCAGTACATCATGGCGGCCACCAAATGGAAATGCCCATCGGATCTGTAAAACCAGGTGATACCTTATTGGTAAAGCCCGGTGAAAAAATTGCGGTAGACGGCAGAGTAAGCAAGGGCATATCCTTTGTTGACGAAAGCATGATCAGCGGCGAGCCGGTACCCATAGAAAAGAAGCCTGGCGACGGGGTATTTGCAGGAACCATTAATCAAAAAGGCAGCTTTGAATTTACGGCAGATAAAGTAGGAGGCGATACCATACTTGCCCAGATCATCAAGATGGTCCAGCAAGCGCAGGGGAGCAAAGCCCCGGTACAGAAGCTGGTAGATAAAATTGCAGGCATCTTTGTACCGATCGTTATTCTGATAGCTGTGCTTAGCCTGCTTGCCTGGGTAATACTGGGTGGCGAAAACAGCTTTACGCAGGGCCTGTTAGCCCTCGTAACAGTGCTGGTCATTGCCTGTCCCTGTGCGCTGGGTCTGGCTACCCCGACAGCGATCATGGCAGGCATAGGAAAAGGCGCGGAAAATGGCATTTTGATAAAAGATGCGGAAAGCCTCCAATTAGCCGAGAAGATAAACGCAATCGTATTGGACAAAACAGGCACCATTACGGAAGGCAGGCCTGAACTGGCATCCATGCGGTGGAGAACAGGTGTGGACGAGACAGGGCTTTCCAACCTGCTCCTGAGCATTGAACAGCGATCAGAGCACCCATTAGCGGAAGCAGTAGTTAGCCACCTGAAACAGCGCAATGCCCGATCGCTTTCCCTTGACCATTTCGAAAGTATTACTGGTAAAGGCGTGAAGGCAATTTATGCAGGCAGGGAATATTTTTTGGGAAGCCCCGCCCTGTTGAAATCTGAACAGATAAAAATTGAACCGGGATTGCAGCAAAGCGCAGATGAATGGCTTGCCAGGGCCCAAACGGTTATTTGGCTGGCTGATGAAAAAGACGCTTTAGCAGCGATTGCCATTGCCGATAAAATAAAACAAACATCAGTTGAAGCAGTGAGCCGATTGAAGGCAGCAGGCATCGACATATACATGCTTACCGGTGATAACCAGTTTACAGCAAAAGCAATTGCGCAGCAGGCAGGCATTCATCACTACCAGGCAGAGGTATCGCCTGCCGGCAAAGCGGCCTTTATAAAGGAACTGCAGCACCAAGGAAAGACCGTTGCAATGGTCGGCGATGGTATAAACGACAGCAATGCATTGGCGCAGGCGGATGTCAGCATCGCCATGGGCAGGGGCAGCGATATAGCAATGGACGTAGCCAAGATGACGATCATCTCATCTGACCTGTCAAGGATACCTGAGGCCATCAGCCTGTCAAAGAAAACAGTATCTACCATCAGGCAGAACCTGTTCTGGGCATTTATCTATAACCTGGTTGGGATACCTGTTGCAGCAGGTATATTGTATCCCTTTACAGGCTTTCTGCTCAACCCGATGATGGCGGGTGCAGCCATGGCTCTAAGCAGCCTGAGCGTCGTATTCAACAGCTTGAGGTTGAAATGGCTGAAGCTATAGGTGCCAATTAAGTACACGATTTTCTCAAAATGATGTAACAATTGGCCGGGAAACCGGTAGAACTTTGCTCCAGTAAAATAACAAGCATGAAAACAATAGCGGTAAAAACAAACATAATGTGCGGCTCGTGTGTTGCCACGGTAACACCTTTTTTGAACAAGGCCTTCGGTGAAAATGCATGGAAAGTAGATACGACGAGCCCGGTTAAGCAGTTAACGGTAACGAATGTAGAGCTGGATGAAGCGGATGTGATCAGGGCAGTGGAAGGTGCAGGTTACAAGGCAGAGAAACTGGCCTAACCGGATCAGTGAATCGTTCACAGCAATTATTGACTTAAAACGAAAAATATGAAAAAGGGATTTTTTCTTGCAGGACTTGCTTTCACTCTTTTTGCCTGCAATACGAATTCGAACAATAGCGAGGCCAAACACGACAGTGCAGGTCACGCAGCGCATAGCGAAGCCCCATCGAATGCCTCCAATGCCAGTCAGTCGAACCCGGTTACGGGAACGATGGATAGGATGATGCACCGGATGCACGGAGCAGCGCCAACAGGAAACAACGATATTGATTTCGCCGCCATGATGATCGAGCATCACAAAGGCGCTGTGGACATGTCCGAAGTAGAAGTAAGCAGGGGAAAGGATCCGGACCTGAAAGCATTCGCCAAAAAGGTAATCGAGGACCAGAACAAGGAAATAGGATTGATGGAGCAGCTCATGTCAAAAGCCGAAAAGACCGCATCGCCGAATTCGGCGGCCTTCAAGCAGGCGCTGAATGGGTCCATGACGGCAATGATGAACAGCAATACAAAGGTCTATAACGACATCGACAAGGATTTTGCAGCCCAGATGATACCGCACCACCAAAGTGCGGTCGATATGGCCAAAGCCTATCTCGAATACGGCCAGGATAAGGATCTGAGAACGCTTTGCCAGAATATCATCAGCTCCCAGGAGAAAGAGATTGAATGGTTGAGGGATTGGTTAGAGAAAAATGGAAAATAGAACCAGGGCTTATTAGCCTCATAGCAGCAGCACCTTGATATGGTTGATTTGCGAAAATAGTTTATTTATGAAAAATAGTAAGACCGGCTTCAAATACAAAAAGGCAGTTGCCTTTGAAGCCTGTTATTTCCTTAATGATCTCCGCTTTGGTACTGTATTTAACTTTACGGCGGTAAAGTTAAATATGGTTTGTACTATTTAACTTAAACAAGCCAGGGTTAAATATAAAAGGTATTACAGGTTTTATGAAGCCAAGCTTTACCCTCGTTTAGATAGTAAGACTAAGGTGCCCCGATGTACCAGCCGTTAGCCCCAGAAAAGTACTGTGTACGTTATGGGACTCATATTTACTGCATAATTTCTGCAATCGTCATTATTGGAGGAAGAGGCGATATTCCATTGACCACAGGCGCTTGCAAACTGCCCAACTTTGGCAAGCATGTGCTACGAGCGGAGATTTTCAGGTATCATGCTACCTAAGCCGCCTAATCACCTGCCTGAAAACATAGACCTCTTTCACTAGAACCGTATCCCGTATCAGCCCGTTTGTTTTGGCATTTTGATAGCTTCTCACCACAACCTTCTTACCATCCGGATAGACGAATAAGGTTGATTCGTCTACTGGCAGGGTATGGGTATCGATCGGATTCAATGTAAAACAGGCGCATACTGCGAAAAAGAAAAGAAGAATCGATCCAAATATGATATTTGCCACGAGGCCCGCTCTAAAAACCAGTAGGAAAAAGAATAAAAGCAGGAAGAAGGCGAAAATTGTAATAACCCGGTTTATATTGATCAAAACTGGTGAGATAAAATTCCAACTGGGGTAAAATTCGGCAAAGATGAATTCTCCAAGCAATATCGCAGAAAGGATAATTAAAGGCAGAACGATCATCCGTGTATGTTTAGGACCGATCAAATGCAATATTGAAGGTGTTTAAGAATCTCTGCAAAACGAAAAGACCTGACTAAGCTAAGATATTCAATTATCTAAGATCTCACCCTAGCTCCCCTGCTAAGCTGCCAGTAACAATATGCATTAAGAAATGTCCTATTTCCTAATGGTAATATACCTAATCCTTCCAAACTTGTCCCCCCTCACCTCATACGACAACCGGCCGTTTTGATAGACCACTTCAATGGTCTCTGCCTTCCCGATCGCCGGCAGCTGCCTGACTGCCTCCATCTTTCCATAGCGCTTAGTGACGTATCGATAATCCGCAAGAGCAGGCAACAATTTCCGGTAATAAGATGGTTCAAACAGCGTACTATCCGGCCTATCCAGCAGCGGTTGATCCAACAGCCTTTCCGGCCTCGGGGCCTGGATCGTGCTTTTCCTGTCAGACTCCTGATCTGGTTGGGGCAGATAAAACAGGGTAATCTTTCTTGCCAATGCATAGTACTGAAACAGACTTATAGGTAAGGCTGGTAAGCCTCTGGTCGACACCTTGCATAATATCGAAACATTTGTAAATTGAGCATTGCACGCAACCAAATTTTCAATCAGGCATTAGACCCCTATCAAGGCATCTGGTTATGAAATGTTTTCAATTAACATTGTTCCTTTTGATATGTCTGGCCAAAATTTATGGCCAGACAAGCGTCAGGACCTATCATACCATGGTTGTTGAAATTACCAAGGAAAAAAAGCCAAAAAAGATCTTTGCCAAAGTAGCCGGAGTAACCCCGTTCTTTCGCCCCGATCAAGATTCATCCTGGATACCAGATCTCGAAAAAGCATTGAACCAGTCAATCCCGGTTAAAATCAAAGCCAGGGCGGGGAAATATATTGTCAAAGTCAGATTTCTTATAGAAAGGGATGGCAGTATGACCGACATCGTTTGTATGACCGATACGGGGTTTGGAATGTGCCAGCAGGTCAGGACTGCAATCATGAAGCGATCCTCAAGGAAATGGTTTCCTCAGATTGATAGTAGCAAAACAGGACGATATCATACTCCAGGAACATCCAATGAGTGATGTATATGTCAAGGGCAGCTATAACAAACTAACGCAATAGCCAAGGCTTTTTTGCAGAACCGCGCCCAATGAAGCACGTTGATATATCGGATGAATGAAAATAAAGCCCGCCTTCGCTCTATGGAGCTACGACGGGCGGAGTCGGGCGAATTAATAAAGTTCGAACTACCTCATGGAAGGTGTATAGCAAATAGAGAACTTCCAGAACAAACTTATACTTCATCTTATCATCACCGCACAATAGAAGTCCGGCAGCGCTAAAATGAGCAGGTGCTGTGATACACTATCTCAAACTCGCCTGTGCTGGACACCTCGAAATCGGTCAGCTCCACCGATTGCGAAAACCAGATCGCCTTTTTTGCGTTGTGAGCCACGGTGACCGTGCTGCCCAGGCAGGGATTAACGCTTACATTTTGACCGAAATGGGTAACCAGGGGATAGTCCATAGAGCAAAGTGTAAGGTCGTTGGCCACGGCATCACAGGCCGTATAGGACTTCATGCCGTTTTCAATGGCGCCATGGATAATGTTCAACTGGCAGGGAGTGAGGGCAGCCTCGCCGCTATAGTCCATCAGGTTATTGTCCTTATAGGGCTGGCTGGCTTGTCCCCAGCCCGATGCCGGGTGCACGGTGCAGCCGCTGAGGCTCGCAATATCCCAGGCAGTTGGCGTGTCGGAACAACCATCATCACAACCCGGATCGGCCGGGCTCGACCCAAGATTTGGACAATTGGTGGGACAGGGAGGCGCAAAACCGTATCTAACCGTATGCAGAAGGCCTAGCAAATGTGCCACTTCGTGGTTTACCTGCTGCCCTACGCCATGAAAATAATAAGCCATCGGATTCTGTCCCTGTGCGAAATCCGCCATGTATTTCTGCCAATAGTTGGTATTTACATTGTATTTGATCTTGCTGTTGGGATCGAGACTGGAAGCAAAGCCTCCCTCCCCACCGGTCGGACTATAGGTAAAATAGATGTTGAGCACATTTACATGATCATTTCCAAAAGTTAGCGGGTAATTGGAAATCAAAAAGCCGGCGAGGTCCTGGTAATTGAAATAGGCATCATCGCGATGAAAGTAAACGCCGTTGGTTACGAAGAAAAAATTCTTGTTGAGGGCTGGCGTTGAATTTCCCGGCGGGAGGTTCATCGGTGGATTGTAGAGATTGGACTGGTTGATCCACTCGGTGGTGAGCCTGGCAATTTCATAGCCGGTATAGACGGTGCCGCCATTGCCATCAGTGGTTTCGGTAAAATTTCCCGTTCCATTTGATCTCAACATAAAATGATAGTTGATGCGCAGATGTTTGGAAACACCGAGCAGCTGAGATTTCCGGTCAAGTCTTATGATTCTCTCTGGCTCCGCCCTCTCCAGGCAAATCGGGAATTTCTGCGCTTCCATCTCGGGCGAAACAAGCAGCGAAAGAACAAAAAGGATCAGAAACTGTTTCATACGTTCATCATTTTTTTAAGAACTTGAACACTTCTTTTTTTGAATAGCGTCCTTGCACCTGCAGCACGTAGAAGCCCGGCCTGAGGCTGCCCACAGAAATTCCGGCACCGGTGTAAATTCCGCTGGCCACGGCCCTGCCCGAAGCGTCAAAAATTATATAGTTGAAAGAGGCCGCAGCTGCCAGCCTTCCTTTGATCTGCAGAATGGACTCAACCGGGTTCGGATAAATGGTTCTGTCTTTGTCCGCTTCAAGAGGAGCGTTGTTGCCGATGCTGGCAGTCGCTGATCGGCAGAGAGCAGGCATGGAATTAGGGAGATCAACCAAGCCGCGCGTTCCATCGCTGTAACAAACCAATCCCTGGAAGAGACCTCCTGAAACACTGCATTTGTTACGGTTAACAAAAGGATAGGGCCCGGTAAGCGGGCCTATGTTTTTGATAATGGGCCCCAATACATAATTCTGATCCTGGCCATTGTTATAGATCACCGAATACAGCGAGGATCCGAAGCTCACCTGTTTGATCGAGTCAACTCGCATGGTGCCTGACAGCGGAAAGTCGTTCGGGCAGGTGATCTTTTTTGTACCAATGGTCCACTGATCGGCAACGGCCGGTGTAAAGTCATAGATGAACCTGAACGCATTGTCCTCCCAAAGAAAAAGGCTGTCGTTCGAGTTCAGGTAATAGTCATAACCCAGAACGGTTTCGGTTTTGACGGATAATTTGGTGTCCAGGAATTCCACCCGCTTGTTCTCCATTTTCTTAGCCTTTCTTCCACCGATAGTCGTGTCTTTGATGTAGGAGATCACCAAGTTGCGGTTAGTGGTGGCACTGAAATCGCTGTACACCCATACCGCTCCTGCGGGGCTCCAGGGCGCATTGTCCGGGCTTTGTGCAAGGCAGGTCATGGACATGCCAAGGATGGAACACAGAATTAGGTACCTCATGGCTTATTGATTTGTGCCGGTCTTGGCGAGCAGCAGGTTTTCCAGGTTTTTGATCCTTTCATTCTGTTCCTGGATGGCTTTGATCAGGACGGGGATCAACTCCGTATAGTTGATGCTGAGCAGGCCTTTTTCATCCTGCCTGACCAGGTTGGGAAACACTGCTTGCAGATCCTGTGCAACCAAACCATAGTGAAGGGAGCTATCAGTAAGCGTTTCCGTAAAAGCCTTTTTAACGTTCACAGAGGCCGAGTCTTTTAGCGGGCTTGCGGCAGCAAGCTTATAGTTGTACTGGTAGGGCTTGAGCAACATCAGCTTCTGCAGCGACCCGGAAAGCGGGGCAAGATTGGATTTCAGCCGGGCGTCGGAAAACACATGCCAGCCAT
>DASTPZ010000315.1:0-29092 GCA_035761965.1 Flavisolibacter sp.
TCAAAGCTGATCCTGAGTTTGCCTTTTCCCTTCACCACAAAATCGGTAGCGCGGTATTGATCGCCAAATGCATGACGGCCAACCACGATCGGCCTGTCCCAGGTCGTTACCAGTCTGGGTACGTTCCTGATCACGATGGGCTCGCGGAAAACGGTACCATCGAGGATATTGCGAATGGTACCATTAGGGCTCTTCCACATTTGCTTGAGGTTGAACTCCTTTACGCGCTCTTCGTCCGGGGTGATGGTTGCGCATTTGATACCAACACCATACTGCCTGATGGCGTTGGCGGCATCAACGGTTACCTGGTCATTGGTCTGATCGCGGTATTCGATCCCCAGGTCGTAATACTTTATATCGAGGTCAAGGTAGGGAAGGATGAGCTTATCCTTTATGAATTTCCAGATTATCCTTGTCATTTCGTCACCATCCAGCTCTACAACCGGATTGGCTACTTTGATCTTCTGTGCCATTGGTATAACTACAGTTTGGTTTTAAGTGATCGGCAAAACTAAGGTTTTCTGTATAGGATACTCAGAAGTAATTTCTTCCGGCTGCGTCAAAAAGACGGCTTTATTACAGCATTCAAACGGCAGCCTGAACAGAATGGAAAGGGAGTGGCGCCTTGTTCTAGTATAATCTTTGCTATAGATAACCCGCATTTTTAACCCTAAAGCTGAAATACATACCCGCCGATGGATAATCTGAGGCCTTTTTTCCAGTTTCTTCACAAGTTCATCGACCTGGGAGAAGATGAGTTCGACAACCTGATCAGGCCCTACCTCGAAGTGCGGCAATTCAAAAAAAAGCAGGTCTTAGCGAAAGCCGGGGAGGTGGAGAATTACCTGAATTTCATCATCCGTGGCCTTGTGCGGAAATACTATCTCAAAGGCAAGGAGGAGGTGAATACCCAGATATCCACCGAGGGACATATCATTCATTCACAGGAATCTTTTCACAGCCGTATTGCTTCGGAATATGCCATTGAGGCCATAGAACCTACTACGGTTGTTTCTATCACCTATGATAACCTGGAGAAACTTTACAATAGCAGTCATAAAATGGAGAGGCTCGGAAGGCTGGTGATCACCTTTACCATGGTTGTAAAGGACCGCTGGCAGATGAACATGATCCGGCTTACACCCCGCGAGCGGTTCCTTGATTTCATTCACAAGAATCCTGAGCTCATGCAGCGCGTGCCACAAAAATACCTGGCTTCTTACCTGAACATTCAACCCGAAACCTTCAGCCGTTTCAAGCATTTGCTGAAGGAGCGCAAAAAAAGCTGAGGCCATTTCCGGGCAACTGGAAGCTTTCCCCTATATTTGCAGCGGCAGGTCTTATACGGCCAGCTCCTGCTGAACTCCCCCAGGATCGGAAGATAGCAAGGGTAGGCGGTTGTAGCGGTGCGATGTAAGTAGCCTGCCATCTTTTTTTGACCGCCGTCAGGCGGTTTGTCATTAGGGGGTATCGCGGATTTGCTCCTGTGCTCCGATAGCTTTTCCTGCAATCCCTCCCGGGAAACCGCTCCAATCACTCATTTTAAAACTTATTGAGGATCAGCTTTTTCCTTCATCCCGGTATTCTATAGCAAGTTCAGCCACCACTATGGGAAGGCATTTGAACATCCTGTTGAGAAAAATAGGGATGAATATGAAGGAAGCTGATGAATTAACCCGAATTTTGGCCTCCGCAAACCATGCCATCATCAATAGTCAATATTAAATCTTAAATAGTACCACAAATGAAATTTTTCATCGATACGGCTAACCTGGCCCAGATCAAAGAAGCAAATGAACTAGGCATTCTTGATGGTGTTACCACCAACCCTTCACTCATGGCAAAGGAAGGGATACGCGGGCAGGAAGCCATTAACAACCATTACA
This sequence comes from Flavisolibacter sp., assembly GCA_035761965.1. Classification (GTDB taxonomy): domain Bacteria; phylum Bacteroidota; class Bacteroidia; order Chitinophagales; family Chitinophagaceae; genus Flavisolibacter. The sequence continues at coordinate 1,887 of DASTPZ010000315.1, forward strand.
AGACCATTTGTGAGCTGGTTGATGGCGATATCAGTGCCGAGGTTCTTTCTACCGATTTTGCCACCATCGTGGAGGAAGGCAAGAAGCTTGCCGCCATTCATCCCAATATCGTGGTGAAGGTGCCAATGATCAAAGACGGCATCAAGGCTATCAAATGGTTCACTGATAATGGCATCCGTACAAACTGTACGCTTGTGTTCTCAGCAGGCCAGGCTATTCTTGCTGCCAAGGCCGGGGCGTCTTATGTATCGCCGTTTATCGGCAGGATCGACGACAGCGGCTGGGACGGTATGCTGCTGATCGAGCAGATCTCCCAGATCTACTCTATCCAAGGATTCAAAACCGAGATACTGGCTGCGTCCATACGTACGGCCAACCACATCGTGAGGGCCGCAGAGCTCGGTGCAGATGTTTGTACCTGCCCGCTCGAATCTATACTCGGACTGCTCAAGCATCCGCTGACAGATATCGGGTTAGCCAAGTTCCTGGAAGACGCGAAAAAAATGTAATTGGAAAGAAATGCAGACAGCCTAGCCGTTGCGCTGTTTTGACTTACCCTGTTTTCTGCGCATTTCATCCAGGATTTCGTCATTTGTTTTAAGAGGCTCATCGAAGCCTCTTTTTCTTATATAGATCACAGCCTCCTTCCATACCGAAGGGTTGCTTTTGAGAATGGCCTTCACCTTTACCATTTCGCCGGTATAGGCGCTGTCGATGAACAGGTCGTTGCCTTTGAAATAGCCGGCATCGGACAGGAACATAACCTGGGTAGAGTCCAGGGGCGACCAGCTGCCGTTCGACAGCTTGCCATCAACATTGATGTAGTTATAAAAACCCTTTTTTAGGCTGTCTGTATACAGGTGGAAATAGATGCTGTCCACTTTCTGAGCAGAAGCCGTTTTCCCTGCCAGCAAAAAAACCGCTATCACAAATATCTGCCTCATACCAAAGGTTTTTGCAAAGGTCTTCATACAGACGTTAAGATTCCTTAAAAGGTTGGTGAGCCGGCCCTTATCATCTTCGAACTGGTTCAGCAGCAGGTTAGAAGATCATATGGCTGATTTAGGCGCTTGTTCTTCGCCCGGCAGATAATGTTCATGGGTTTTGACCGGCTGGGATTTTTTACCATGCAGCCGCATCTGTATGAGGTCTACAAACAGTGAAAAAGCCATGGAGAAATAGATATAGCCCTTGGGAATATGGAAGTCAAGTCCCTCACCGATCAATGAAACACCAATGAGCAGCAGGAAGCTAAGCGCCAGCATTTTAAAAGCAGGATGCTTGTTAACAAACCTGCTGATGGGTTCGGCGGCAAAAAGCATGATGCCTACCGTTACAATAACTGCCGTATACATAACCCAGAGCTCATCCACCATGCCTACGGCAGTTATGATGGAATCGACTGAAAAAACAAGATCAAGGAGCAGGATCTGTATGAGCACGCTTCGGAAAGATGCCGCTTTGATATTTTTTGAGGTATCGCCATCCTCGCCTTCCATTTTATGATAGATCTCGGTAGCACTCTTATATAGAAGAAAAAGACCTCCCAGTATGAGAATGAGGTCCTTGCCCGATATGCTGATATCAAATACAGTGAACAGCTCGCCCTCCAGCTTGAGGATCCAAGAGATGACGGCGAGCAGCCCCAGCCTTAAGACCATGGCCAGCAGGATGCCCATCCGTCTCGCCTTTTTTTGCTGGTGTTGCGGCAGCCTTCCGGCTACGATTGAAATGAATATAATGTTGTCGAGGCCAAGCACCACCTCAAGAGCAATGAGGGTAAGCAGGGCAATAATGATCTCTGCGTTGATTTCCATGCTGATGTTTCTATTTTATTCTTTTCCTGAGATTTCAGCTTACGATGCAAAAGCTGCGCCGCGCATGCCAATACCAGGTGCAAGCGAATCTGCACTCCATGGGCGGCAAAGGGCAGTTTAGTTTTGCTCGCCAGCCGGTCCGGCTTGAACCGTTATGATAGCAAAAGCCGGTGTGCTGCTTATAAGCCGGCCAGTTAAAATGCCCTTTCTTTTTCAGCCGTTCCAGGCCTGTTTTTATCGGCGTTCTTAACCCATTTGTCGAGCCATTGGTTCTGCTCCCACAGCAGGTGCAGGATGTTTTCCTTTGCTGAGTAGCCATGGCTTTCATAGGGCAGCACCAGGTAACGCACCGTGCCTCCATGTCCTTTTATCGCATTGTACAAGCGTTCGCTTTGAATAGGGAAGGTGCCGGGGTTATTGTCCATCTCCCCATGCACCAACAGCAGGGGTGTCTTGATCTGGTTTGCATAGGTAAACGGGCTCATCTGGTGGTAGACATCTGGCGCTTCCCAATAAGTTCTTTCCTCTGCCTGGAAGCCAAAAGGCGTAAGCGTTCTGTTATAAGCGCCACTCCTGGCAATTCCGGCCTTGAACAGCTTTGTATGGGCAAGCAGGTTAGCCGTCATAAAGGCTCCGTAGCTATGTCCGCCTACCGCTACCCGGTTGCTATCGCCCACACCCATATCGGCCAGCTTCTTGATTGCTGCATGTGCATTAAGGTATAGCTGGGGTATGAAATTATCGTTTGGTTCTTTACCACCTTCTCCTACAATAGGCATTTCGGCATTGTCCAGCACGGCATAACCCTGTGTAACCCAAAAAACGGGTGAGCCATAGTTGATCCGGGTAAAGGTATATTTAGAACCCCTTACCTGGGCAGCATCGTCGGCAGACTTGTACTCACGGGGGTAGGCCCACATGATCACGGGCAGGGGACCATCTTTTTGGGCATTGTAGCCTTTAGGGAGATACAGGTCGCCGGTCAGGTTAATGCCATCGGCGCGCTGGTAGGATATTTTTTGCTTGGCAATGCCTTCCAGTTGCGCATAAGGGTTTTTAAAATCGGTGATGGCGAGGGGCGCGATCTTTTTCTTTGTATGGCGGATGTAATAATTCGGTACTTCGGCTGGACTTTCCCTGCTGGTAAGAAAAACACCATTCACAGGGTCAAGCACATCGATAACCGTTTCGTAGTAGGGCGCTGCACATCTCCAGAGCATTTTCTTCATCCCGCTTGCAAGGTCCAGGGTTTGTACAAAAGGCATATCACCTTCGGGAGAAGAACCCTGCGAGCGCAGCAGCAATTCCCTTCCATTGAGCAGAATGAGCGCCTGCTCGCCGTACTGGTTCTTTTGCGTCATGGGGGTACCGATATCGCTGTAAGCATCATTGCTGCTGCGTTCGAAAATGGAGTCGATCTTGCCGGTGAGCTGGTTAAAGCGATTCATGCGAACCTTACGGTCGGCCGTCATACGCTCATAAAAAACGGCTATATCCCTGGTGCCCCAGATCACGCCGCCAAACCTGCGTTTGGTCTTGAAAAGCTCTTTCGGCTGACCATCGCCCACAACCGGCATGGCATAGAGCGCGTCGCGGTATTCGGCTTTTTTTCTTCCAAGTCCATTGTCAAGGGCCTGCACGTAAGTGATGGTTGCAGCCTCGTCATCTTTCCAGCTGAAACTTCTTGGAAAAGTAGCTACATCGTCAAAGCCGATCGGCTGCCCTTCCGAGCTTGGATTCTTAGCCAGGGTGCGCATATTCTCACCGCTCATATTCACGACTGCAACCGTATGAGGAAAACCGGTCGCGGGGACGAGATAAGAAAAAGGCTTGTTGATCGTGGTTGTGAGAATAAATTGCTTGTCGGGCGAAAGGGCAAAGCTCCGGTAAATAGCGGGCTGTCCCAGCACTGTCTCAGCATTCAGGTCATTTTTTACCAGCTGTGCCGTTCCGTAGTATTCAAAGAGGGCTTCATCATAGGCATTTTTTATCAGGTCCTGGTAGGTCCTTGACGCTGCGGCCTTGCCCAGATTCTCCTGCACAACAGGCCCGGCCGGTGCTCCTGCCCTGGCAGTAAGCTCCTTGCCAGGCACGATCGTTTTATAAAGCAGCAGGTTGTTGCCCGCCCATTGGTAACTGCCGCCCAATACGATGTTGAGCGGTGTTTTGTTTATTTTATGTGCCTGCCTCATGGCAATATCTACAACATAAAGATCAATGGTGCTATTGCTATTGTTAATGAAAGCAAACCGCTGCTGGTCGGGCGACCATTGAACAGATGAGGCCCTGAGCGGAGCAGGAAGGCCTTCAATATCATGCACTTCTCCCGATTTGATGTTCTTGATGCGGATGTTGACCGAAGAAGCAGCCCTTGAAGGCCCGAAGTTGTTGGGATTGATCCTCAGTCCGGCTATACGCAGCTCAGGCTGTGCCATTTCATCTATTGTAGGATAGTCGCTTCGCTCCAGGAGCAGCATCCATGTAGCTTTGTCGTCTATGGATACGCTTGGTGTGGGCTTTGCCAGCACCAGGTCCTGGATGTCCTTTGGAGGAGCCTGGTATTTAAAATCGTCCTGTGAAGAACCAGAAAAGAACAGGAATACCAAAGCGATGAGCAGATAGATCCGTTTCATATGAGGTTGTTTGAAAATTTGTCCTGTTAAGTTAAGATGAAACCTCAGTCCGTGAATCCAAAAACTTTTGGATGGTAAAAAATGCTGCTTATTTTTGCGGCTCGATGCGGAATTTTTCTGTTCATACACATCATCATGGTCTTGCCTGGAGGTAAGCCGGTGGTGTTATGTTCGATCCATAAACTTGAGGCTTACCGTTTGGTAAGCCTTTTTTATTTCACCTGTCCGGGTATCGTTGTTTTTCGGTACCGGGTAAAACAAGACGTATATGTTAAAGCTGGCCATTCAGAAATCAGGGCGGTTGCACGATGACAGCATCAAACTGCTGAACGATTGCGGCATAGCGGTAAAGAACGGTCATAACCAGCTGAAGAGTGTTGCCGATAATTTCCCGCTCGAAGTGTATTTCCTCAGGGACGACGATATTCCCCAGTATGTAGAAGACAATGTAGCCCAGATAGGCATAGTAGGGCAGAATGTGCTTTACGAAAAGAACAGGCAGGTAAGAACGGTCGAGGCGCTTGGCTTTGGCAAATGCCGGTTATCCATCGCCGTTAAAAAAACGGATGATTATGGAGGCGTGCATTTCCTGGATGGTAAAAGGATTGCTACCAGCTATCCCGTACTCACGGCAAATTTCCTGAAAGAAAATAACATCACTGCGGAAATACATGAGATCAGTGGATCTGTTGAGCTGGCTCCAAGCATAGGCCTTGCCGATGCCGTTTGCGACTTGGTGAGCAGCGGATCTACGCTTTTCATGAATGGCTTAAAGGAAGTACAGCCCATCCTGCAAAGCCAGGCTGTACTGGTAAGCGCTCAGAACCTCGATACCCAGCAGCAAGTTTTCCTGGACCAGCTTCTGTTTCGCATCCGGGCCGTGAGGAAGGCTAAGAATAATAAATATGTGCTGCTCAATGCACCCAATTCAGCCCTCGATAAAATCATCGGCCTGCTGCCGGGCATGAAGAGCCCTACGGTGCTGCCCCTGGCCGAAGAAGGATGGAGCTCCGTTCACAGCGTATTGAGTGAAGACGAGTTTTGGGAAAAGATCGAAGCTCTTAAACATGCAGGCGCCCAGGGCATCCTGGTCATCCCCATCGAAAAAATGATCGTTTGACAATTGCCATAAAAGAAAGAAGATGAAGATATACAAGGATGTGCCAAGAGAACAATGGAAGGAAATACTGCTTCGTCCTTATGCGGATAATGCGCCGCTGTTAGAATCGGTAAAGCAATTGATGGAAGCCGTGAGAACGGGTGGTGATGCTGCCTTATTCGCTCTCACAGAGAAGTTTGACGGCGCAAAGCTCACGGCGCTTGAAGTGAGCGAAGCGGAGCTGGCTGCGGCAGAGTCCTGGCTGGATGCAGGTCTTAAATCAGCTATCAGGGCTGCTGCGGGTAATATAGAAAGCTTCCACAGGGTTCAGCTTTCGCCGCCTGTTCCGATCGAAACAGTACAGGGTATACATTGCTGGAGAAAAAGTGTAGGCATAGAAAAGGTGGGTATTTATGTACCTGGCGGGAGTGCGCCTCTTTTTTCAACGGTATTGATGCTGGGCATCCCTGCCGCACTTGCAGGCTGTAAGGATATCGTGCTTTGCACGCCTTGTTCGCCAGGCGGTGATGTGCACCCGGCCATTCTCTTTGCCGCCAGGCTGGTGGGTATCAAACGGATATTCAAGATCGGCGGCGCGCAGGCCGTTGCCGCCATGGCTTATGGTACGGAAACGGTTCCGGCAGTGTATAAAATATTTGGTCCCGGTAACCAGTATGTAACGGCCGCCAAACAATTGGTACAGATGGAGGGGCTTTCGATAGACATGCCTGCCGGGCCCAGCGAAGTATGTATATGGGCAGACGAAACCGCCGATCCGCGTTTTGTAGCAGCCGACCTGCTTTCACAGGCCGAACATGGTCCCGATAGCCAGGTGCTGCTGGTAAGCAGGAGCGAAGAACTGGTAAAGGCAGTGGTCGAAGAAGTGACCCGGCAGCTCGGCCTCCTTCCCCGAAAGGCCATTGCCGGGCGCGCGATGGAAAACAGCCGGGCCATAGTGGCCGGTGACGATGAGGAGGCCCTTGATCTTGTGAATGCGTATGCAGCCGAACACCTCATTATCAGTTGCAAAGAAGCGGAGACATTGGCTGAGAGGGTGGTGAATGCGGGATCTGTCTTTATTGGCAACTATACACCGGAAAGTCTTGGAGATTATGCGAGCGGCACCAATCATACACTGCCAACCAATGGCTTCGCACGGGCATATAGTGGTGTGAGCGTGGATAGTTTCGTAAAAACGATCACCTTTCAGAAGGCAAGCTTCCAGGGATTGAAGAACATTTCGGGAACGGTTGTGGCCATGGCAGAGGCAGAGGGCTTAAAGGCACATGCCGAGGCGGTGAGAATAAGGCTTTCGTAAGCGTTAGGCTAATTGTGAATACAAAATTTTAGCAGTATGAATTTCAACCTAGATAATCTTGTCAGGAAAAATATCCGGTCGCTGAAGCCTTATTCCTCAGCACGTAGCGAATACAGTGGAAAAGCGAATATTTTCCTGGATGCCAATGAGAACAGCTTTGGCTCGCCCCTTACCAAATGGTACAACCGCTATCCCGATCCCCTGCAATGGGAGCTCAAAAAAAAGATCAGCGGCATAAAGCAGGTGAGGCCCGAAAACATGCTGCTCGGAAATGGCAGCGATGAGTGCATAGATTTGCTGATCCGTGCTTTTTGCGATCCGGGGCATGATAATATACTGATCTGCCCGCCAACTTATGGCATGTATGAAGTATATGCCGCCATTAACGATGTGCCTGTTAAAGAGGTGCCGCTGACCGCCCGTTTTCAGCTCAACCTCGAAGCCATCGAAGCAGCGATCGATGAACAAACAAAGCTCATTTTTCTTTGCTCGCCTAACAATCCCACCGGCAACAGCCTGGAACGAGAGGATATCGAGATTATACTCAATAATTTTTCAGGCCTTGTGGTAGTGGATGAGGCCTATATCAACTATAGCCGTCACCGATCCTTTATCGCAGAGCTGGGCGATTACCCCAATCTTGTGGTTATGCAGACCTTTTCAAAAGCATGGGGGCTTGCAGCCTTACGCCTGGGAATGAACTTTGCTTCGCCAGAGATCATCAGCGTGCTGAATAAGATCAAGCCGCCTTATAACATCAACCAGGCAACACAGGAGCTGGCATTGCAGGCCCTCGATCACCTGGACGACGTAAATGCCATGATAAAGGAGACAGTTAAAGAAAGGGAAGAGCTGGCGAAAGAAATGGCGGCCCTCCCGCTTGTGAAGCAGGTATATCCTTCTGATGCCAACTTCCTCCTGGTAAAGATGGAAGGGGCGACAAAAGTGTACGATTACCTGAAGGTGCAAGGCATTATCGTCCGGAACCGTTCGAACATAATGCTTTGCGATGACTGCCTGCGGATCACTATTGGCACAGGTGACCAGGATCGGCAACTGATGAAAGCGCTTAAGGAATATAAAAACCAATAATATGCAGGAGCACGAAAAGGCCCGGCCGAAAAAATGCCTGTTTATAGACAGGGATGGCACCATGATCCGGGAATACCCGCCCACTTACCAGATCGATTCATTTGATAAAGTGTCGTTCTATCCCTTTGTGTTTAAATATCTTGGAAAGATAGCCGAAGAGCTGGACTATGAGCTCGTGCTGGTAACCAATCAGGATGGCCTAGGCACGCCCAAGTTTACCGAAGCACAATTTCAGCCTGTTCATGATCTTATCATGGGCGCGTTTGCTTCCGAGGGTATCAATTTCGCGGAGGAGCTGATCGACCGAAGCTACCCCGAAGAAAATCTACCTACGCGCAAGCCCGGTACAGGCATGTTCACCAAATATATCGGCAACCCCGCTTATGATCTGCCGGGATCTTTTGTGATCGGTGACCGCATTACGGATGTGCAGCTGGCGAAGAACCTTGGCTGCAAGGCCTTCTGGCTCAAGAACAATCCTGAACTGGGTGCAGCCGAGATCAGCGATGATGTTAAGGTTCTCGAAAGTGTAGTGGCCCTTGCCACAACCGACTGGAAGGATATTTATGCCTATCTCCGCAGAGAGCAAAGAATGGTGCAGCACATACGCAGAACGAACGAAACTTCCATCAGCATAGACCTGAACCTCGACGGCACCGGTCGGGCTTCCATACAAACCGGGCTTCATTTTTTTGACCACATGCTCGACCAGGTTGCCAGGCATGGGCTCGTGGACCTTCGCATCGAAGCCAGGGGTGATCTGCAGATCGATGAGCACCATACTATCGAGGATACAGGCATAGCACTGGGCGAAGCATTTGGCAAGGCCCTGGGTAGCAAGAGAAGCATCGAACGTTACGGCTTTGCTTTGCCAATGGACGAGGCAGAGGCCAAGGTGCTGATCGATTTTGGCGGCCGGGCCTGGACGGTTTGGAACGCCAGCTTCCGGCGCGAGAAAATAGGCGATATGCCAACTGAAATGTTCTACCATTTCTTCAAATCTTTCTCCGATGCAGCACGCTGCAACCTTCATATCGAATGTAAAGGGGAAAATGAGCACCATAAGATCGAAGCTATTTTCAAGGCCTTTGCCAAAGCCATAAAAATGGCGGTCAGGCAGGACCTCCTGAAAGACCATCTTCCGTCTACAAAGGGCGTTTTATAAGGCTTCCCCCGATTTGGCACAATTGTTATTCTTGATAAATGTGTGGATTAAAATCGGGGTTTATGAAAATAGCAGTTTACTTACTGGCAGGCAGTCTGCTTACTGGTTTTACCAGCGGCACGGGCGAGAATGATATCGATGGGATATGGATGGGTTATTACCGCTCCAATCTCATAAAGGAAAAGGTGATCGTTAAATTTGATGCCTCCGATAAAATGGAGTTCTATACCGGCGGTGTAGATGAGCGCACAAGGCTGGAAGGTACCTACCGCCTGCTCGGCGACTCGGTTTCTTTTACCTATGTAACACCCGAAGGGGAGGAGTATACAATGAAAGGACAGATCAACCGAAGGAAGAATTTTGTTGATGGCACCTGGAGAACAAACGAACAATCTACAGGCAGCTTTTATCTTGAAAGGCAAAAAGTCGAAGAGCGTTTCGCACAGCCATAACTCTTCTTCGCACGATTCTGATGGCAGGGTAGCTCTAGTGCTCCTGTAACATCCTTACTTCTGCCGGTACTGTGCAAGATCACGCGGGGCTGCCGTCGCCTGCTTATCCGACTACATCCCTGAACTCTGGCTTCCTATCAATAATGGCTTTGGCGAAAGTGCACATGGGTATTACTTTCAGGTGATGCGCTTTCGCATATTCGATAGCCGTTTTTACCAGTTCATAGCCCACGTTCTGGCCTCGCAGCGCCTCCGATACCCCGGTATGCTCGATGATCATCGTGTGTGTACCTTGCTTCATGTAAACCAGCTCGGCCATGGGCTCGTCCTCTTCACCGGGTACAAAGAACATTCCCCTCCTGTCTGTTTGTTTGTGTTCAATGATCATATCATCTTATTTCCATCTAAGTTAGCGCATATCAGCAAACGCCCGGCGCTTGCCTCATTTGCTGCAGATACCGCCCCTGCAGAATTATTTGTCCGTTTCAATTTTCTCACCCAATTTTGCACCGATGAAACAGTTGATCAATAAGCATTGGTGGTGGCATACAAACTTCAAGAGGGTTTCTGTATAGTCATTGCTGTGTTTTCCCATATTCAGAAGCCCCGGATTATTTCGGGGCTTTTTGTTTTTAATCAATACCGCCAAGCCGGTTAAACAACATGAAAAAGATCAGTCTTAGAACGACCGTAAAAAGGATGCTGGCAGATGTTCACACACCAGTTGGTATTTACCTTCGCCTCCGCGACCGGTTCAGGGATACCATACTGCTCGAAAGCACGGATCATCATGCCGCGGAGAACAGCTATTCCTTTATCTGCATAAACGCCATAGGCGGGATCGAGATCATGAACGAGGACACAATAGAGTTCAAGCTGCCGGCAGCCGTGCCCGAGCGGATCAAGCTTGGCAAGGAAGCCCTGAAAGACCTGCTTTGGGGTTTCATGCAGCGTTTTGAGATAGAGCCGGGAAGCGCAAAAGAAGCCAGGTTTGCCCAGGGGGTATTCGGTTACCTCAGCTTTGAAGCCGTGTCGTTTTTCGAGACCATCCGTTTGAAACAGCCTGCCGATAAAAGCAACCTTATTCCTCTTGCCCGTTATCGTCTTTATCAATACGTCATCGCCATCAACCATCACAAGGACGAGCTGTTCTTTTGCGAGAACAAGGTGCAGGGAGTGCAGAGCGAGGCAGGCCTGGTAGAGAGTCTTATACATAGCAAGGACATCCCGGTATATCCCTTCCGCACCGTGGGCGAACAAACCAGCAATATGAGCGATGAGGCTTATAAGGACATGGTCAGTAAGGGCATAGCCTCCTGTTTCAGGGGCGATGTTTTTCAGATCGTGCTCAGCCGCCGCTTTTCCCAGCATTTCCAGGGCGATGAGTTCAATGTGTACCGCGCCCTGCGTTCGGTCAATCCATCGCCCTATCTTTTTTTCTTCGACTATGGCGACTACCGGCTGATGGGCTCCTCGCCCGAGGCACAGCTGGTGATCGGTAACGGCAGGGCAGTGGTTCACCCCATAGCCGGCACGTTCAAGCGAACCGGTGATGACGCTATCGACAGGCAGAAAGCCGAAGAGCTGCTACAGGATCCGAAGGAGAACGCCGAGCACGTGATGCTGGTCGATCTTGCGAGAAACGACCTTAGCACGGTTTGCAGCGAGGTAGAGGTAAGCCGCTACAGGCAGGTACAATATTATTCCCATGTTATTCATCTTGTAAGCGAGGTTACCGGCAAGGTAAGGAGTGCCAATCCATTTGAAGTGCTTTCAAGAACCTTTCCCGCAGGCACTTTGAGCGGGGCGCCTAAATACAAGGCTATGCAGATCATCGATGGATTGGAGCCAACGTCCAGAAGCTTCTACGGAGGCGCTATCGGCTTTATCGGGTTCGATGGTTCTTGCAATCATGCTATCATGATCCGGACGTTGCTGAGCAGGGACAATACCCTCTTTCTGCAGGCAGGAGCCGGTGTAGTGGCGGCAAGCCAGCCTTCGGCCGAGCTCGAGGAAGTAAACAATAAACTGAACGCATTAAAAACGGCAATTGAGCTGGCTCAGCAGATCAGCTAACCGCCAAATATGAGTTATGAAGATCCTGGTTTTCGACAATTATGATTCATTTACCTATAACCTCGTGCACCTCGTGCAAAAGATCACGGGACTGGCTGCAGATGTTTACCGGAACAACGAGATCCCGCTTCAAAAGATCGCGGATTATGACAAGATCATCCTGTCGCCGGGGCCGGGCATTCCCTCTGAAGCCGGACTGCTCTTGCCTTTAATCAGGGAGTATGCCGCACAGAAGTCGATACTTGGGGTTTGTCTTGGTCACCAGGCGATCGGTGAGGCGTTTGGAGGAAGCCTGCTCAACCTGTCGACGGTTTACCATGGCGTGGCAACCACCATCTACCAGGGGCCGCAAGCGGGATCGGCGCTTCCTATATCGGGCTCGTCCCTTTTCAAGGGCCTGCCCCCGGCCATCCCTGTGGGCCGCTATCACAGCTGGATTGTGAGTGAGCAAGGCTTCCCTTCCGAACTGGAAGTGACCGCGAGGGATGAGAATGGCTATATCATGGCATTGAGACATAAAAGCTTCGATGTACAGGGTGTGCAGTTCCACCCGGAAAGCGTACTCACACCAGATGGAGAACAGATATTGCGCAACTGGTTAATACAATAGAGCAAGATGAAAAAATTATTGCAGCAGCTTTTTGAATACAAGACGCTCGATTATACCCAGGCAAGGGAGGTGATGCTTAACATTGCCAGGGGCAGCTATAACGATACGGAGCTGACAGCCTTTATAACGGTGTATCTTATGCGAAGCATTTCCATCGAAGAGCTTAGCGGCTTTCGTGATGGCCTGCTGGAGCTGGCGGTCGACCTCCCGGTGAGTGAATACGAGGCGATCGATATTGTTGGTACGGGCGGGGATGGAAAGAACACTTTCAACATCTCGACCCTTTCCTGCTTTATTGTGGCAGGGGCAGGAAAAAAGGTTGCCAAACATGGCAACTATGGAGCAACTTCTATCAGTGGTGCTTCAAACCTGATGGAGCAATTGGGTTACCGCTTTACGAACAATAGCAGCCAGCTGCGTAGGGAGATGGAGCAAACGAATTTCTGTTTTCTTCACGCCCCGCTTTTCCATCCTGCATTGAAGGCCGTGGCACAGATCCGGAAGAACATCGGGTTCAGGACTTTTTTCAATATGCTTGGTCCCATGGTCAACCCGGCCAATCCCAAATACCAGCTCGTAGGCGTCTACAATCTCGAAATGGCAAGGATATACAATTACCTGCTTCAACAGAAGGGTAATCCATTTACGATCATTCACAGTCTTGATGGCTACGACGAAATATCGCTGACCAACGATACCAAGGTGATCACGGCGCAAGGCGAAAGAATAATGACCGCAGAAATGCTGGGTAAGCGAACAGTATCGCCTTCGGACCTGCATGGAGGACATTCGGTGGAAGAAGCAGCCAGTATCTTTTTGAAGGTGCTGAAAGGAGAAGGCAGCTGGGCACAGCATGCCGTGGTACTGGCAAATGCAGCTATGGCGCTGAATTGTACGGGCGACTACGCGGGCTACGACGATGCCTACGCCGCCGCTGTTGAAAGTCTAGAGAGCGGAAGGGCTTACCAGGGTTTTCAAAAACTAATAGCGCTTCAGTCATGAACATACTGGAACAGATCATTGCACAAAAGCAGCAGGAAGTGGCTGCCAGCAAAAAAGAAACTGGCCTTGCTGCGCTCGAGAAACTCAGGTATTTCGACCGGCCGGTCAGGTCCCTGTGCGAGGCTATAAAGAACAGGGCAAAAACAGGTATCATCGCAGAATTCAAGCGCAGGTCGCCTTCCAAAGGAGTCATCAATAACCGCGATAGCGTTGAATCGGTAACAAGGATGTACACGGCCTATGGTGCATCGGCGCTATCTGTGCTTACAGACGCGAGCTTTTTTGGCGGATCGCTGGACGACCTGCTGGCGGCAAGAGATAATGACCTTCCCATCCTCCGAAAAGATTTTATGATCGATGAATACCAGCTGGTGGAGGCCAAGGCCCACGGTGCCGATGCTATCCTTCTGATCGCTGCCTGCCTCAGCCCGCAGCGTGTGAAGGAACTCGCAACCGCGGCAAAGAAGCTCGGTCTCGAGGTGCTCCTTGAGCTGCATGGAGAAGAAGAGCTGGAGCATATTTGTGAGGAGATCGACCTTGTGGGAGTGAACAACCGTAATCTTAAAACCTTTTCGGTCGACCTGGAGCAATCGGTCAGGCTTTCGGAAAAGATTGGCAAAAACAAGCTGAGGATAGCGGAAAGTGGCATCAATCATGTTGATGATGTTCATTATCTGAAAGAAAATGGATTCGATGGATTTCTCATCGGCGAATATTTTATGCGCCAGGAAGATCCGGGAAGGGCGTTCAAGGAGTTCAGCTATGCCCTGTAGACCGCATCGCCCGAATCCATCGTACCTTTAAGCATTGCCGGTCCGCCGTTGGCATAGGAACCTGGCAAGGATCACGCGATTGCTCTGGCTGATGAAGATCACCGGTTAACAGCAAAAGATGAAAATCAAAGTTTGCGGAATGACGAAAATAGACCAGCTGCAACAGCTGGGCGATATGGGGGTGGAATTTGCCGGCCTGATCTTTTATCCTAAAAGTCCCCGTTACGTGCTCTCGCATGGCCTCTCCGGGGCCGACGTAAAAAGGGCAAAGATCAAGCCCTATAAAGTAGGCGTTTTTGTAGATGCAGGTTATGACGAGATCATGCGAAGGGTGGATGAATATGGTCTCGACATGGTTCAGCTTCATGGTCACGAAACACCTTACGAATGCTCGCGCATAGCAGATTATGTTCATGTGATCAAAGCCTTTCGCTTCATGGAGAACGATCATGTGCAATGGATGATCAAGGATTATTATAGCGATGCCGACATGTTCCTCTTCGATACAGGCGTAGCGGTATCAAAAAGTGAAGGGGGTGACAAGACAGTTTACGGGGGCACCGACCGTAAATTCAACTGGAACCGGCTAAAAGGACTTGACATTGGAAAATCTTTTTTCCTGAGCGGGGGCATAGAGCCCGGCGACGCAGGGCTGGTAAAGGAGTTCATGAAAGACCCGGTGGCCAGGCATTTGTTTGTGGTCGATATAAACAGCCGTTTCGAATTAGCGCCGGGTATAAAGGACCTGGAAAAAGTAAAACAATTTATCAACGAGCTAAATGCATAAAATGGAAAAGGTTAACCTGCTTCAGAAATTCAACCTGTTCAACGAATACTGGAATCCAAAGATCGCCGGGGAGCTGAACGGACAACAGGTAAAGCTTGTTAAGATACTCGGTGAGTTCGTATGGCATTCGCATGAGCAGGAAGATGAGCTTTTCCTGGTGGTAAAAGGTCATTTCAGCATGGAGTTGCGCGACAGGTCGATTGAACTGGGAGAGGGAGAGTTCCTGGTTGTGCCCAGGGGCGTGGAACACCGGCCCGTTGCCCGCGAAGAAGCATGGATACTGCTGTTCGAGCCCGCTTCCGTAGTTAATACGGGAAATGTAACCAATGAAAGAACAAGGAATATCCTTGAGAACATTTAAAAATAAAGGTGACGATGAATAAGGCAGTGATGACAGGATTTGCTTCTCCCGATGAGCACGGCTATTATGGCCGCTTTGGAGGGGCCTATGTTCCCGAGATGCTTTACAGGAACGTGGAAGAGCTGCGCTCCCGCTACCTGCAGATCATGGCTGATGCGGATTTCCAGGAGGATTATGAGCAGCTGCTGCGGGATTATGTGGGCAGGCCCACACCGCTTTATTTTGCAGCCCGCCTTAGCAAGATGCTGGGTTCAAAGATCTATCTCAAGAGGGAGGATCTTTGTCATACCGGCGCTCATAAGGTAAACAATACGGTAGGACAGATCCTCCTGGCCGCGCGGCTGGGCAAGAAGCGCATCATAGCAGAGACCGGGGCCGGTCAGCATGGTGTGGCGACGGCCACGGTATGCGCCCTCAAGGGATTGGAATGCATCGTGTACATGGGAGAAAAGGATATAGAGCGGCAGGCGCCCAATGTGGCCCGCATGAAAATGCTGGGAGCAAAAGTGATTCCGGCAACCAGCGGCAGCCGTACGCTAAAAGATGCGACCAATGAGGCGATCAGGGATTGGATCAACCATCCGGCCGACACGCATTACATCATCGGCAGCGTCGTGGGGCCTCATCCTTATCCTGATATCGTAGCCCGCTTTCAAAGCGTCATCAGCAGGGAAATGCGCTGGCAGCTAAAAGAGAAAACAGGTAATGAGCTGCCGGCAAGGGTAGTAGCCTGTGTGGGCGGTGGGTCCAATGCAGCAGGTGCCTTCTATCATTTCCTGGATGAAGAGGCTGTTGAGCTGGTGGCTGTCGAGGCGGCCGGCGAAGGCGTAAATACAGGAAGAAGCGCGGCCACCACACAGCTGGGGAAGGAGGGCATCCTGCATGGAAGCCGCAGCCTGCTGATGCAAACCGAAGACGGGCAGGTGGTAGAGCCGCACAGCATATCTGCCGGTCTCGACTATCCCGGCATCGGCCCCCTTCATGCCCACCTTTATGAAAGCGGAAGGGGAAAGTTCGTTTCTGCAACCGACACCGAGGCCCTGCAGGCCTCTTTTGAGCTTGCCAGGCTAGAAGGTATCATCCCCGCGCTCGAAACCGGTCACGCCTTTGCCGTGCTGGGGCGGCTGGGACTAAAAGAGGATGAGGTAACGGTCGTTTGCCTGAGCGGCAGGGGAGATAAGGACCTCGCCACTTACATGAAGGAGATGGGAAGCCATTGACCGGGATGATTTCTCCGGTTATGCATGACCGTTAGCATGCATTGGATTATAATAAAATCAGCAATATGAAAAGCGAACAAGCAACATATACAGGGTTCGAGTTTGAAGTAGACGGCTTTCCGGCTATTGCCATCATCAACGCAGACCTCAAGGCCTTGCAAAACAAGCAGGCCTTTTCGCATTCGGTATTTATCACGGTCATTCCCGATGTGTACAATGAGAACGGCCATCCCGAGGAAGCGGAGTACGACCACCTGAACGAGATTGAAAAAAGCATCATCAATTATCTTGAGGAGCAGACGGCCTCGGTTCATGTAGGCCATACCACGCTTTACAGGGCGAGGGAGATCATTTTTTATACGGGCCAGCCTGAGGTGGTGGAGAATTTCCTGGAGCATTTCCTCCAGGCGATCGAACGGGAAAGCAGCTTCGATATAGAGGAGGACAGGGAATGGTCCAACGTGTCGGCTTTTTACGAACTTCTTTAACCAGGCATATGAAGAATACAACAACCGGCCTTTTGCCGATCCTGCTGCTCCCTGCATTATTTTCCTGCGGTGCGGCCGGCGAGCCTTATCTGAAGCACGAGCTCAAGGCGCAAAAGATCGCGCCCGCCTGTAATGGCAAGACAGGCGATTCTTTCAGCATGGTGTCAAATACCATCGGGGAGCGTTACCAGTTCAGCCAATGCATGACAGAAGGCAGCGAAAAATCGAGCACCGTGGAGCGAAAAGGCGATACGGTGATAGTGAGCTTTGACAAATCCGGCAAGCTTGCCTTGTACGACATCACCCTTGATATCAATACCTATCCCAATTACAATACCCTTATTATCGACGGGGCCGAATTCAAGGTCCTGTCAGGAAAAAACTGACATGAGCCGCATAGCCGAATTGTTCGCAAAGAAAAAGCACCGGGTGCTCAATGTATATTGCACCGCAGGCTATCCTGAAATAGACAGTACGCTTGAAGTGCTAAGATCCCTGCAGGCAAGCGGGGCCGACCTGGTGGAGCTGGGCATGCCTTATAGCGACCCCCTGGCCGATGGACCCGTGATACAGGCAAGCAGCGCCAGGGCCCTGGAGAATGGCATGACGATCAGCCGGCTGTTTGGCCAGCTCGCATCAGTCCGGAACGATATACAGCTACCTATCGTGCTGATGGGCTACCTGAACCCCCTGCTTCAGTTTGGGTTCGAGAAGTTTTGCGAGGCAGCGTCAAAGGCCGGCGTCGATGGGCTCATCATCCCGGATATTCCCATGCATGAATATGAGAGCCGGTATAAAGAAATCATAACACGGTATGGCCTGGACTTTATCTTTCTGGTAACGCCAGAAACTCCGCCGGAGAGGGTGCAACAGCTCGATGCTTTGAGCAGCGGGTTCTTATACGCCGTGTCTTCCTCGTCGATCACCGGTTCCGAGAACGATATGGGCGCAGTAGAGGGCTATCTGAAGCGGCTAAATGAAATGAGGCTGAACAACCCCGTACTGGTGGGCTTTGGCATTAAGGACAAAAAAAGTTTCGAGACCGCCTGCAGGCATGCCCGGGGAGCAATCATCGGGTCGGCCTATATCAAAGCATTGGATGGAGAGGACGGTATTGAGGAGAAAACAAGTAGGTTTCTAAAAAGCATTTTGGGATAATGAATCAAAAAAGGAGAAAAGAGGTGTCAAATCCTGATCTGAGCCTTTCATAACGATGGACGGAGCGATTTTTGGAAAAACAGGTAATACATGAATCAATTCTTTCCTTTTGCGATCCTGGTTGCCTTCATCTCCTTTCAAACGGCAGAGGCGCAAAAAAAGCTGACGCAAGCACAGCTGAAAAAGCTGGATAGCATCGCCACCCAGGATGTACCACCCGGCGCGCCAGGTATTGCAACAGCGATCCTGGCAGATGGTGAAGTCATATACCAGAAGATGGCCGGTTATGCAGACCTCGTAGACTCCAGTCTTATTGATGCCCGTACCCGTTTTAACCTTGCCTCCAACGGCAAGCAATTTACAGCCCTGGCAGTGCTGCAATTGATCGATAGGGGCCGGCTCCGGCTGTCAGACGATATCAGGACCTATTTACCCGCTATTTTCCCGGCCATAAAGGAGAAGATAACCATAGAACACCTGCTCACCCATACCAGCGGCATAAGGGATGTATACGACCTGTGGTCACTGCAAGGCCTTACCTGGTGGGAACAGTCATTTTCAAATGAAGACGTGTGGCAGCTGCTTTGCCGGCAACAGGAACTGAACTTCAAGCCAGGCAGTTCCTACCTGTACAGCAACAGCAATTACATCCTGCTTGCCTTGCTCGTGGAAAAGCGTACCGGGAAATCATTTGTTGAGGTCACCAATGGCTTGTTTCAGCAGCTGGGCATGAAGAACACATCTTTCGAAAATAATTACCGGAAAATCCGGGGGCCCATAGCGAAAGCCTACTTTAATTTCGGCAAATGGACCACGTATAACTGGATATGGAATGTTTGCGGAGATGGGAATCTTTTCTCCACGCTCGCCGACCAGGTGAAATGGGAGCAGATCATACAAGGAAGGACCGTTCCGGGCATCTCCTCAAGGCTTATCTCGAAAAGCCAGCAGTTGGTTTCTGCATCTTCGGCGCAGTCGGGGTATGGATATGGAGTGGAATTCGGAAGCTATAAAGGGCTTGATTACCTGTTTCATGAAGGCGCTACCGGGGCCTGGAAGGCAACCGTAATCCGGTTTCCGCAATACCGTATTTCAATGATAACACTGACCAATACGGGCAAGTCTATCCCTTATCAGCAAACAAGGCAGATGGCGGATGTCGTTTTTGATAAGTCGGGCAGTTCCGGCGACTGGGCGCTCAGACCCGCAGCGGGAGGGTCATATGTTGAAGAGGAGGATATCTTGGGCACTTATCTTACCAATAATGATTTTGCTTTCAGGTTTCTGAAGAAAGGAGAAAAACTGTATTTGAGAAGGGAGGGCCGCGGCGATGTAGAATTGGAGCGCGAAGGCGATAATGTTTTCCATCAAAAATATGATACTGCCTTTAAGCAGGCTTTCAGCCTGAATAAGGACAGAGAGATGGAGGTTACAGCCTACTATACAACACACGCGCCTTACAGCCTTATACGCAAGAACAGCAATTGGGGAGGCTATGATTACAACGCTCTGGCCGGCCGCTATATCAATGCCGAAACGAACGTTGAACTGACCATCTCTTACCAGGGTGACAAAAACTACGCGGTGAAAATAGGTGCAAGGGACACCAGCACGGGCTTGCTGGTGAGCCCTGGAAAATTACTGGCAGGTGGCTACCGGCTTATCCTGCCCGGTGATGACAAAGAACAGGATAATATCTTTCTGGATGGCGATCGTATAAAACGTGTAAGGTTTCGAAGATTGCGCTGAGTCGGGAATGATGGAGATGCTTGTGTAAGCAGGGTTTGCTTTAGGGATGTCTGCATGAGTATGCTGTTCTTGGCTATCGCTGCTCAACGACGGCTGAATAGCTTGTTTGGAGAAGTATATTTGCAATTGGTTGCAAACCATGGCACGATCTGGCCTGGCTTTACCGGTCTGGAGCCTTTGAAGTTTCAAGCTTTAACTAGATCGTAAGACAGGGCCCGACCCGCTGCCTATAGCTTGGGAAGCTGTCGCTCTGCCAGGTGAGCTAGTTCCGCAGGAAGGTTTGCAGGCAACCAAAATAAATCCGGGTTGTTTCGCCATGCAGTTGATGCCGGTGTTCGGCCCATATCTAGAATAAAATGAATCTTTCGATCGTCAAATACAATGCGGGCAATGTGCGGTCGGTGCTCAATGCACTGGAAAGGCTGGGTGTAAGCGCCACGGTGACCGATGATCCTGAAGCGCTCAGGGCCTCGGACAAGGTCATTTTCCCGGGAGTGGGGGAAGCCAGCAGCGCCATGCGCTACCTTAGGGAA
The DNA here is from genome assembly GCA_035761965.1 of Flavisolibacter sp. Taxonomy (GTDB): domain Bacteria; phylum Bacteroidota; class Bacteroidia; order Chitinophagales; family Chitinophagaceae; genus Flavisolibacter. The sequence goes on from DASTPZ010000315.1 coordinate 22,220, forward strand.
CAGGGGCTCGACAAGCTTATTCTCGAGCTGAGGCAGCCCGTGCTGGGCATCTGTCTTGGTATGCAGCTTATGTGCCGCCATAGCGAAGAGAACGATACGGAATGCCTGGGTATCTTCGACCTTGAAGTAAGGCGCTTTAGTGAAGCCAAGGTGCCACAGGTTGGCTGGAACCAGGCCATCGATGCGGCCGGCCCCCTTTTCACCGGCATGTCCGACAGGCCTTATTTTTATTTTGTGCACAGCTATTATGCCGACCTTGGAAAGGAAACCGCGGCCACATCCGAATACGGCATACGATTCAGCAGCGCCCTGCAAAAAGACAATTTTTACGGTGTGCAGTTTCACCCTGAAAAAAGCGCAGAGGATGGCGAACTGCTCATAAAAAATTTTCTTGATCACGCCTGATCCATCCGGTTGTCCGGTTGTCAAATGCTTATCTCATGAACATGACAGACAGAAAAGAGCAAAATAAAGAGCCCATTCGTATAAATGAGCGGCTGGAGATCATCCCTGCAATCGATATCATCGATGGTAAATGCGTGCGGCTAACCCATGGTGATTACAGTCAGAAAAAGATCTATAACGAGCACCCGCTCGAAGTGGCCAAGGCCTTTGCCGACGCAGGGCTCCAGCGCCTGCACCTGGTGGACCTGGATGGCGCAAAAGAAGGTGCAGTAAAAAACTGGAAGGTATTGGAAACCATTGCAGGAAAAACCTCGCTTACCATCGATTTCGGCGGTGGCATCAAGGCTGAGGACGATGTAAGGATCGTTTTTGATTCGGGCGCTTCCTGGGCTACGATCGGCAGCATGGCAGTAAAGGATGAAAAGGGTTTCACTGCCTGGCTGGAAAAATTTGGCGCAGAAAGGTTCCTGCTTGGCGCCGATGTAAAGAACGAAAAGATAACCGTAAGCGGCTGGACCGAGCAGACCGATATCTGGGTCTATGATTTTATCGAAGCTTATTTGGAAAAAGGCCTCAGGCAGGTGTTTTGTACTGATGTGTCAAAGGATGGAGCCCTTGCCGGGCCTGCCGTGGAGCTGTACAGCAATATAGTGGGCAAGTTTCCCCCTCTTTATTTTATTGCCAGCGGTGGGGTCAGCGGTGTAAATGATCTGCATGCACTCCAGGAAGCAGGCTGCTCGGGTGTCATCATTGGTAAAGCTATTTACGAAGGCCATATTTCACTTGCAGAACTAAAAAACTTCAACCGCTGACATGCTCACCAAACGAATCATACCCTGTCTCGACATAAAGGACGGCCGCACTGTTAAGGGCACTAATTTCGTGAACCTGAGAGATGCCGGCGATCCCGTGGAGCTGGCTGCTTCTTATGCCATGCAGGGTGCCGACGAACTGGTCTTTCTGGACATTACCGCCACTGTTGAAAGGAGAAAGACGCTTGCCGAACTCGTAGGCCGTATTGCACGCACCATCAATATTCCGTTCACGGTTGGCGGGGGCATCCGCTCTGTTGATGATGTAAAGCTGCTATTGCAATCCGGTGCCGATAAAATATCTGTAAATACAGCAGCTTTTCAAAACCCCGGGCTCATTTCAGACATTGCGAAGGAAGCCGGCAGCCAGTGCGTTGTGTTGGCTATCGATACAAAGCAGGAAGACGATGGCAATTGGTACGTTTACCTCAATGGCGGAAGAACCGGCACAGGAAGGCTTTGCGCCGACTGGGCTAGGCAAGCCGCCGATATGGGCGCTGGTGAAATCCTGCTCACCTCGATGAACCACGATGGTACCAAGGCCGGCTTTGCACTGGATATCACCGGTCAGCTGGCTAAGGCCCTGCCAATACCGGTCATTGCTTCGGGAGGAGGAGGAAAGGCCGTGCATTTTGCCGAGGTGTTCGAGAGGGCGCAGGCTGATGCCGCACTGGCCGCCTCGGTTTTCCATTTCAGGGAGATAGAGATACCGGCACTCAAGGAATTTCTTGCCAGCCGCGGTATCGCAGTAAGACAGTCCGCAAAAACTCAGGATCATCATAGCTTCAAACCAGTATCATGAACATCGATTTTAAAAAATACAAGGACCACCTAGTCCCGGCCATTGTCCAGGATTTTATCACGCAAAAAGTGCTGATGCTGGGCTTCATGAACGAGGAAGCACTCCGGAAAACCGAAGAGACCGGTCTGGTAACCTTTTACAGCCGTTCAAAGAAAAGGCTTTGGACAAAAGGGGAGGAAAGCGGGAATCATTTGCAATTGAGACAAATGCTGGTAGACTGCGATCATGATACGTTGCTGATCAAAGCTGAACCGTCGGGCCCGGTTTGTCATACCGGTGCCGATACATGCTGGAGCGAGAAGAACCACAAGGAGGATTTTCTCTATTACCTCGAACACATCATCGAACTCCGCATCAATGGCACCGATGAAAAGTCTTATGTAAAGCAGCTTTTTGGAAAAGGTATCAATAAAATCGCGCAAAAAGTTGGAGAAGAAGCAGTTGAGTTGGTAATCGAGGCCAAGGACGTTAATAGGGCGTTATTTTTGAACGAGGCAGCAGACCTTTTGTTTCATTATATAGTATTATTGCAAGCTAAGAACTGCAGTCTGGAGGACGTTATAGAAGTACTCCGGCAGCGGCACCAATCTTCATAGACATGAAAAAACTATTAGCTATCCTCGCCTTTCTTCCGGCTCTTTTATTTGCCCAGCCCTCACAGGTCAAAGGATTTTCCATCAGGGGCCAGGTAACCGGTCTTGCCGATGGTGAAGTAAAGATCACCAATACCCAGAACAACCAGGCTGTTGTTGCATCGGGTACGTCGACCGGAGGTGTTTTTGAGCTGAGGGGATCGATACCTGAGCCGGGGCTCTATTTCCTGGTCATGAGCAACGAGCAGCCTCAGTACATTTTCCTGGAGAACACTGCCATCACCATCAGCGGCTCACGCGAGGCCATCAAGGGATTGAAGATCGAAGGCTCTTCCTCACATCTTGATTTTGTTGAATTCAACCGCATCTTCAACCCGCTCATCGGCGAGCTTAATGCCATTGCAGCGCAGATACAAAAGGAGATGAGCGCTAAAAAGCGCGACCAGCTCATGGGACAGTACGACTCTGTGGCCCAACGGGTGAACAACGAGGTGGGGAATTTTATAGCAGCAAAAAAATCTTCCTATGTTTCCCCCTTCCTTCTCTGGGTAACTTCCACGGTTACGCCCGATATTATGCAGATGGAAGCGCGTTATAAAATGCTGGATGAGAACATACGCAATTCAGGGATCGGCAAGAGCCTGAGCGAATACATCGCATCAAGCAAGATCGGGGCGGTAGGTACCGATGCGATTGATTTCACGCAGGCCGATGTGAATGGTAAGCCCGTTTCACTTTCGTCCTTTAAAGGCAAATATGTGCTGGTGGATTTTTGGGCCAGCTGGTGCAGGCCCTGCCGCATCGAGAATCCCAACGTGGTTAAAGTATACAATAAGTTCAAGGATAAGAATTTCACCATTCTAGGCGTTTCGCTCGATCAGCAAAAAGAGGCCTGGGTAAAGGCCATCAATGCAGACGGACTGGCCTGGAGCCATGTAAGCGACCTTAAGTACTGGAACAATGAGGCGGCCCAGCTATACCGCATTCAGAGTATTCCCGGTAATTTCCTGGTAGATCCCAATGGCAAGATCGTGGCCAAAGACCTTCATGGCCCTGAGCTTGAGAAAAAACTGTGTGAAGTGATCGGCGGTTGTCAATAAAAGCTTGAATCGAAAAAAAAGAGCAGGGATTTCCAGATGTTCCTGCTCTTTTTTTATGCCTTTATATGAAGTAAATCCAGCGGTTCTTTCCGGTCACTGCATCAATTGATGTCCTGTCCTTTCTTCAGCTTTGCTATTGCTTCGTCGATGAATTTTTTATTGGGCTCATTGGGAGCGAGGGGTTTGGCCAGCTCCGCGTATTTAAGGGCATTCTTGAAATCACCATTGGCCGAATAGCCGCGGGTAAGCCCGGCCAGGGTAGTAAATTGGTTGGGATTCCTTTTGAAATTAAGCTGGAAAACCTCAAGTGCTTCCTTGGTCTTTTTTTGCGCGAGCAGAGAGCGGCCATACTGGTGTATTTCCTGCATATTGGCTAAAGGAAGGGATGCTTTCATAAGAGCATCCGCTTCGGCCTGCCTGCCCAGCTTTGAAAGTATGCCCGCCTTTGTTGCCTGTGGTCCGAACAGGGCGGCACCGCCGAAGGTGGGGCCGGAAGCAGTATCTGCCCATAAAAGCGCTTCCTCGAGGTTGACATTGCGCTGCAGGCACCACTGTGCGGCCTGGTCCCAGGGCAACCAGTAAAACCCTTTCGAGGTTCTCAGCTCATTCCGGAACGAAGCGATCTGCTGCTTAATATAGTCAGTTTCCACTTTGAATGGGATCATCAGTCTTTCCCATTGCAGGCCGATCATAGCACTGTTCTCGGTTTGATCAAAAAACTCGAAGCGCAGCCTTTCAACACTATTGTTGAGCCTGACCGGCTTGACCTTTACTCTCAATACATCTTCCTTATCATTGTAATAATAGCTGCCCCAGGAGGTTGAATTACTGGAAAAGATCACGGTCGATTCAACAGAATCGTAGGCAATAAAAAAGCCATACCTGCCTGCCTTGAGCGGCTTTCCTTCTACCATTACATCGTCGGAGAACTCTATGACGGTATTTTCGTTGGCGCCTGCTCTCCAGGGAGCTGATTTACTGCTGCCGAAGCCCTGGTCGGTATAGCCTGTATGCACAAGCTGTCCCCAGACTTTACCCTCCCGGCCCTTTACGGCCGGACGGTCATAATGAATAGTTACATCGGTGAGGCCGACGCGTTCTCCCACAGTTGCTTTTTTGTTGCCTCCGCTGGGAAGCTGGGTAAGGGTGATTTGTGAAAAAGCGGCGGCGGATAAGGCTGTCGCGAAAAAAGACAAGATGATTTTTCTCATAGCAAAATATTTGTTTTTAAATCTACGCAGGCAGCCAGGCTGCCCTGCACTTTATTTGTTGGAATACCTGCTGCCGGAACAGGAGGTAAATGAGCCGGATAAATGGGCGAACGGCTTATGGCGTTATTAAAAACTCTATCGTTTCAACCCGCCGGTTTTCGGTGCCTGCCCATTGTTCACCATTCGCTCCAGGTAGGTCTTAAGCCTGCTGGTACCCAAACGGGGTGCAACGGTGTCGTGCTCCATCACCTCGGTGAAAAAAGCCATTTTATCGTAGGCATTCCTGTCGGCGAGCTTCAGCAGGGGCAGGGCTCCTTTCACAAGCCATAGCGGTATGGTCCTTATTTTTTTCCCTGGTGCTGCAACGTCCTGTATAAGCTGGTTGATCTGCTTCCGGCTTAGGATCTCCTGTCCGCCCGCTTCTGTAATGCTATAAGGTTGATCGATCGCTTCCAGGCAAATCCTGGCCAGGTCTGCCTCATCGATCGGGTTGGTCAGCCTCTCGCCCTTTCCCATGTTCATGAGGCGTCCTTTCCTGGCCATTTCAACCAGGTCGCGGAAAGCGCTGAAAAGGGCCGGCGGCCTGAGAATGGAGTAATCTATGCCGGAAGCCCTGAGTCTCTGCTCAAACTCGTGATGCACCCTGAAATATTCGAGATGCCTGTAGCGTTCAGCCCCAAAAGCCGAAATGTAAATGAACTTTCTTACACCCTGCTCAACTGCATCATTGAGGATAGCGGTATTGGCGTCGAGATCGATCGCCTGGAAAGAGGGTTTGCTCCGGTCATTGGGAGAAACCGGTTTACCAAGTGAGGATACGACGATCTCGAACCCCCGGCAAAGGCCTGAGATCGCGCCAGGGTCGGTTATGTCGGCAATAAGGGTTTTGTGAACCAGGCCTTTCACCTGGGCGGCTTTTTTTTCGTTGCGCACAACGGCCGTGAGCCTATAGCCTGCCAGGTATAATTCCCTGGCGATTTGGGTACCCAGGCTTCCGGTGCCGCCAAAGAGAAGAGTATTACGCATCCAGGTTGTTTTGGTTTGGCCGCCTGCTGCTTTGCAACAGGCGACTTTGCAAAGTTAGCCGGTCCATATTTTGTTTGGGTCCTAAGCTTCCCAAACAGTGAAATTTGATGCTTGAACTGCAAAAAACCTTCGCAACTGAGGCGCATCGATCGGAGCAGGGGCCGTTTAGCCGAGTGATACATCGAGGATCATCATCACCAGGAAGCCGCCGATGAAGCTGAGCACAGACCGGTCGGTGTACTTATCCCTTTGTGTTTCGGGGATCACCTCTTCTATTACTACATAGATCATGGCTCCCGCGGCAAAAGAGAGCGCAAAGGGAAGGATGGGCTGCATATAGATCACTGCAACGGCCCCGATAACCCCGGCCACAGGCTCCACGATGGCAGAAAGCTGGCCAAACCAAAAGCTCCTGAACCGGCTCACGCCCTGCCTGCGCAGTGGCATGGACACGGCAATGCCTTCGGGAAAGTTCTGGATGCCAATCCCAATGGCAAGGGCAATGGCGCCGGCAATGCTGGCCTCGGGCATGCCTTCGGCTGCTGCGCCAAACAGCACGCCCACGGCCAGGCCCTCGGGTATATTGTGCAGGGTGATGGCAAGGACAAGCAGGGTTGTGCGGTGCAACTGGGTCTTTTTTCCCTCTTGTTCCTCAACCCCGAAATTGATGTGCAGGTGGGGGGTGTATTTGTCGAGCAGAAAAAGGAACATAGAGCCAAGCAGGAAGCCAACGGCTGCAGGCATCCAGCTCATTTTCGGGTAGAGCCGTTCAGACATTTCGATAGCAGGGTTGAGCAGGGACCAGAAGCTCGCAGCCACCATTACGCCGCCCGTGAAACCGAGCATAGGATCGAGGATACCCCTGTCCATTTTTTTGAACAGGAAAACAAGGGACGCCCCTGCGGCGGTTACGAGCCAGGTAAA
>DASTPZ010000316.1:0-3145 GCA_035761965.1 Flavisolibacter sp.
GGTCACGATGGTTGAAAACGAAGGCGTCTTGTGCTTCGGGTGAATCTTCTGGAACGCGTGCGGCAGCAGTCCGTCGCGGCTCATGCTCATCCATATCCTGGGCTGACCGAGCTGGAATACGAGCATTACACTCGTCATAGCTATGACGGCGCAAATAGCTACCAGCACCTGCATCCATGGCAGGTCCAGGTTTTCACTTTCAAATATGAAGGCGAGCGGGTCGCCCACGTTCTTGAAATTGGTATAACTAACTGCACCGGTAAGCACAAGCGTTAAAAGAATATAAACGATGGTGCAGATCACGAGTGACCAGATCATCCCCTTTGGAAGATCTCTCTGAGGATTCTTGCTTTCTTCTGCCAGCACGCTCACCGCATCAAAGCCGATATAAGCGAAGAATACACCGCTCACTGCGGCCATAACACCTCCAAAGCCCTCCGGCATGAAGGAGCGGATACCCGCACTGTTGGCCGGGGTCCAATTGTCGGTAAGATCATTTGAAAAGATCAGTGCCCCTCCCACCAGGATCACCAGCAGCACAACCGCCAGCTTAAGAATGACCATAATGTTGCTGAAATTGCGGCTTTCCTTTACGCCCCGGTAAACAAGATAAGTGATCAGCACATTGATCATCAGGGCTGGCAGGTCAAAGATGACGCGCAGGCTGCCGATGGTTGGCGCGGTATTCCAGGCCCTGAGCAGCTCTTCGCTTGCTTCGCCTTCGGAAACGGCAAGCTTCGCCTCCTGGTATGATGTCGTTAGATAGGCTGGTATCTCTGCACCCATCTTGCTCAAAAACGAGGTGAAGTAATCGCTCCAGGAAAAGGCCACGTAGATATTGCCTATAGAGTATTCCATCAGCAGGGCCCATCCGATGATCCAGGCAAACAGCTCGCCAAAGGAAGCGTAGGCATAGGTATAGGCGCTGCCAGCAACCGGGATCCGGCTGGCAAATTCGGCGTAACAAAAAGCGGTAAAGCCACAAGCTATGCCGCAAATAATGAAGAGTACTACTACGCCCGGACCGCCGGAAAGCACGGCGCCTCCAAGACTGCTGAAGCTTCCGGCCCCGATGATGGCCGCTATCCCGAAGAAAGTAAGATCCCTCACTGTCAACACCCTGCTGAGCCCATGACTGTGCGACTCAGCATCCTGTTTATCGACCATGATGTCGGATATAGGCTTTCTTCTGAAAAGTGGATGTGGCATCAGCAGTTGGTTTTAGAGGGTTAAAATAGCAAAAAAATAGTAAGGGCTGAGCTCCGGATGCGGACAGCGATAACAGACCCGGCTAGGTTCAGCGCTCTCTTGCCACCAGGAAGGAGGCGAGCGCCTTTAAAGGGGCTTTTCGTACCGAAACAACGGCTATGTCCTCAAGATGGCCAAAAGCCTCATTAATGTATCTTTCTTTGAGCGCATGCGCCCATTCATCTACCTTGCAGGCCCGGAAAATTTCTAGTACACGCTGCACCTTATCCTCGCCCGAGCTGTCGAGCAAACGTAAAAGTTCCTGCTTCTGTGCGGCAGAAGCCGTCTCCATCGCATGTATCAGCAAAAAGGTCTTTTTGTTCGCCTTAATATCCCCTCCTACCTGTTTGCCGAACTTTCCGGGATCGCCGAAAGCATCGAGGTAGTCATCCTGTACCTGGAAGGCCAGACCGAGCTTTCTTCCGAACTCGTACAGCAAACCCTGGTTACGTTCGAGACAGCCGCCCAGTATGGCACCCATCTGCAGGCTGGCGGCCAGCAACACGGAGGTCTTCAAGCTGATCATCTCGAGATAGGCTTCATAGCTCACATCGTTTGCTTTCTCAAAATCCATATCAAGCTGCTGCCCTTCGCAAACCTCGCGGGCAGTTTTATTGAAAAGCTGTATGATCGCCTGTGCATGCGCAGTCGAGATCTTGTTCAGGTAATCATACGCTGCCACCAGCATCACATCGCCGGCAAGCAGCGCTGTGCTTTCACCATACTTTTCATGCACGGTCTGCATGCCACGCCTAAGCGGCGCCTTGTCCATAATGTCGTCGTGTATAAGCGTGAAATTGTGAAAAAGCTCTATCGCCGTTGCGGCATGCCAGGCATCCCTGGTGATTTCTCCAAAAAGCTCATTGCCCATCAGGCAAAGCACGGGGCGTATGCGCTTGCCACCCAGCTGCAGGAAGTACCGGTTGGGATCGTAAAGCGATAAAGGCTTTTGAGGAAAATGTTCTGTTTGAAAATATTCGCCGAACTGCTGCGATAAGGATTCGAAGGTCTGCATATCGGGCGGAAAGATAATGGATTTAGCAAAGCAAATCAGCAGGCAGCACGGCGATTGGATGACCGGAAATAAGGCCACCGCACCTGTCAGCTGCCAATAATCGTTCGCTGCCGACGCTTCCACAAAAGCCGGACCTATTGCTTACGCTTCTTCTTGCTTTTTTGTTTTGCTTCCGCAGATTCGGTTTCTTCCACGGCCGCAGTGAGCACCCATTCGTAGTCGAGCTGCCGCTTGAGCAGGTTGGCCGCAATTACCTTTATCCTTACCCTGTCGCCCATCCTGAATTTGCGGCCGCTGCGCATGCCAACAAGACTGTAGTCTGTATCCACCAGGCGGAACTCATCATATTCGGCAAGGCTGGTCACGCTCACCATGCCTTCGCACTTATGCTCTATGGTTTCTACCCAAAAGCCAAAAGCGGCCACCCCGCTGATCACGCCATCGAATTCCTCACCAACATAATCCTGCATATATTCTACCTGCTTGTATTTGTTAGCGGCCCGCTCGGCGTCCATGGCCGCCCGTTCGCGCTCACTGCAATGTTTGCATTTCTGCTCCATTTTTTTGTCCGGGCTTGCCTGCTTGTTAAGCACACCCTCCAGCACCCGGTGTACCATTACATCGGGGTAGCGCCTGATGGGAGAGGTAAAGTGGCAATAGTGTTCGAAACCCAACCCGTAGTGGCCGATATTGTCTGCCGTATAAACCGCTTTTGCCATGGTACGGATGCCCAGCTGCTCCAGCACATGCTGTTCTGGCTTTCCGTCCACATCTTTGAGCATGGTATTGAAAGATTCCGCGATCTTCTCCGGTGAAGATGTATCGAATTTGTGGCCGAACTTCCGGGCAAAGGCCATAAAGGGCAGCAGCTTTTCCTCCGAC
>DASTPZ010000317.1:0-8518 GCA_035761965.1 Flavisolibacter sp.
AAGGTTTCCATCCCTGGCAAACATTTTGGATAAATGATAGGTGTTGAAGGTAGGAAATAATTTTCTTACACGGCCAAGGCGATATAGTATCTGGTGAGAACGGCATGACTGCTATTAAATGCTTGCCGTATGGACAAATTAATTCAACAATTGATCGCAAAACACAACCTGAACAAAACCGAGGCACTGGATGCCATCAAAATGGTTACAGACTATTTGAAATCGGAAAATCCGAGCCTGCAAAAGCTCATCGATTCTGTGATGGAAAACGATAATGGGAAAGAAGGCGAATAAAGAACAGGTTTGTACCAATAGGCGGGCGAGGTTTTCGTGCAAGATCTGCCTGATATCCGGCAGTGCACAGGATGTTCTCAACGTCTTTATCTACCTTGTTTTTCGAGATAGGATATCACCGCCAGTCTCACATCGGAGGCAGGATTACTGGTGCCTGAAGGCGTTTCATGCAGCTTGACGATGCCTGGGTTAGAGGGGTTGAGAAATTCCAGGTTGGCTTCCTTACCGGAAAGAAGGAAATCGGATAAGGCTACCCGGTATACGTTCCCAGGCTCAACCGGTGAGCCTTTTAATAACCATAAACCTTCCGCTTTGCGCTCTGCTGTGCCATTGTGCACCAGGTATCCTCCATTGCCTTTGTTGGCCAGGCCCTGTTCCAGTACCTTTACCAGCAGGCTGCCTTTCATGTCGACTTCCCTGACGCTGCCACCGAAAGGCAGGGTGCGGATGATGTCGTACTGTGTTAAAGGCATCTGCAGGATATCATCGACCCTTACAGATCCCGAATTGAGCAGGGCAAGCGATGAAAGCGGACAGGCTGCCGCCATAGCTTCGGCTACGAGTCTCGTAAGCCCGGTAGGCTCCCTCCTGATCACTACTTCCCGTCCATCGAGCGGCTCACCCGTTGACCGCACGATCTTTCTTGCGTCAAAGCCAAGGGAGCTGTAATTCTTCTCGGCTATATCTACCCATTTGTTCACAACCACGCTTGTGGCACTATCCAGGGGAACGCTTTCGTTCAACTGTTCAAGCAGGGGATTCGATTCCACGGTTCCCTTGTTCTTGTCGATCGTAAGCTTGACGATAAAGGCAGTTTTGGCATTTGCCATGGATTTGGTGATGGTGACCTTGCCGACCCTGGCAGAACGCTGGTCATGTTCATGTCCGCCCAGTATGGCCGCCAGGCCGGGCAGCTCTCTTGCCAGCTGTTCGTCTTCCTGCATGAACTGATGGGTGATGGCCACCACCGCGTCTACGGAATCCTTCAATTGGGCATAAGCCTCTTTGGCGCTGGCCAGTGGATCGGAATAAGATACATAGCCAGCCCTGTTAAACGGAATACAAATGCCTATGAAGCCGATCCTGGCTTTTGTACCATCAGCGTCCTGCAGCTGCATGATAAAGGCTTTAGGAATCGGCGCCCCGTTTTTTGTGAAAGGCTTTGTTTGATTTTTGACCAGTTGAAAGCTATTGGAAGCGATCCATTGAAAGGCCGACTCATTGATGCGGTCCTGGAGCTCCTGCTCCCTGATGTCAAACTCGTGGTTGCCGAAGCAGGCCAGGTCGAGCCCGGCGGCATTCAGTGCCTCTACCATCTGGCGCCCCCTGATGGCTTTACCTTCAAATTGAAGGCTATGGTAAACCGAGGGGCTTAGAAAATCGCCGGCCATTACCAAAAAACTGTTCTTATTCTGCTGAAGGTATTTTTTTTTGAGGCTGGCTATACGGGCGACTCCTCCCTCGCGGCCTCCGGACAGGGGGGCAATTTCATATACATCATTTACCTGTACAAAATTCACCTCGATCCTTCCATCATCTTTTGCAGCGGCCTGCCGCCTGGCCGTGCTGCACGAGAAACACAGGCTGAAGGGAAGGACGAGCAGGAAGAGAATTTTCATATCGACCGGTTGATGATATGGCAATATATAAAACAAATAAACACAAGGACAGGCCGACTGGCATGGATTTAGATTTTGTTCAATTGTTCATCCTTAAAATCGTGAGTTATGAAAATGCGGAGATTTACCCTTGCCCTGGTTGTGGCAGCTGCCCTGGGAGCCTGCTCAAAAGACAACCACATGATCAACGAAGACCTTGCCGAAGAAGATGCGGCTGTTGCTGCTACAGCAACAAATTCCACCGCAACGGTTTGGCAGGCGGGATACAGCTGGACAAGAACAGACAGCGCGGGCTTCATGCTGTATCACCACGACGAGCCCCTGGGTGCGCTCGACGCAGCGGTGCTGAATGGAGGTTCGATACTGGTATTCGCGAAGAATATCCCTGCCGACAGCATGCGCATTCCAAAAGCAAAAAAGCTTCCTTTTTATCTCTATCCATCGCCCGGCAGACCGGCTTATCACCATGCCTGGTATTATGAGGCCAGCAATGGCAGCCTGAGGATCAAATTCAGGAGCAATAAGCACCAGTATTCGCAGGAAGCCGTGCCCGTTCCCGACGGCGCCGTTCAATTCCGGTACTTTATGTTTACCGGCGATGACCTGGAAAGACTGGGACATACGCCCGTATCAATTGCCAGGCTAACCTATGGCGAAGTGCTCCAGCTGACCGGTGCTGCGGAATAGCAGGCATAGGGGTAGGTAAACATCGTCCCTTGCCCTATTTTTGTTCATGCGAAAGATCCTTGTGACCGGTGCTAATGGCTTTCTTGGCTATTACCTTGTGCAGCAGCTGCTCGAAACAGGATGCCAAGTACTCGGAACAGGCAAAGGTCCGTGCCGGCTGCCTTTTAAAGCTGAGGCCTTCAGCTATGCTGTCCTGGATTTTACCCAAAAAGAAGAGGTTTTAAAACTCTTTGAAGCTGAGCGCCCGGATGTTGTATTTCATTGCGGCGCCATGTCAAAGCCTGATGATTGCGAATTGAACAGGGATGCTGCTTTCCTGGTCAATGTAACCGGTACGGCCAATCTGCTGCAGGCCTCGGCGGCATCAAAAAGTTTTTTCATTCATCTCTCCACCGATTTTGTATTCAGCGGCAGCAATGGACCATACAGGGAGGAGGACATTCCTGCGCCTGTAAATTATTATGGTCATACAAAGCAGCTCGCGGAAGAGGAAGTAAAGCAGTTTGGTTATGACTGGGCTATCATACGCACCGTGCTTGTTTATGGCAAGCCCCACCTCAACCGGCAGAACCTGCTCACCAGCACAGCAGAAGCACTTAGGGCAGGCAAGCCGCTCAGGATATTCGGCGACCAGCGCAGAACACCCACCTATGTAGGCGATCTTGCCAGGGGGCTGATCGCCATCATGAATAAAAAAGCCACTGGTATTTATCATCTATCAGGTAGGGATATACGAACACCTTACCAAATGGCCGCGGCGGTAGCAGACCACCTCGGGCTGGAGGCTTCCCTCATTACCGAAATAAAAGAGGGAGAGCTGGTTCAACCGGCTAAGCGGCCGCCGGATACAGTATTTGATATCACAAAGGCCACCCGTGAACTGGGCTTTGAACCGGTAGGCTTTGAAGAAGGACTAAGGAAGACCTTTGTAGTATAACTTGATGTGCTGCTTCAACTATTACAGGTGGATGCGCTCATGGTTTTTACAGGCATCTTTTAAGCGCCATTACATAGCCAAAGTGCAGGCCTTCATGAAAGGGAAGAAAGCTGAGCGTGTCCTCTATGCTGCTATGCTCGATGCCGTACCGGTTCTTCCAGAAAGTATAGTTGGAAAACAACGCCTTATCGTAATCCTCTTTCAGCCTGTCTATCGAGCCGATAAAAAGTTCCCTGGCTTCATGTAACATGTCATCATCTATAATACCATCAGGCTTTGTACCGGGCAGGTAGGGTGTGAAAAACTTTTCGGGTATAACAATGGAAAGCCCTGCCCTTACATAACAAACATTTTGCTGGGCCGCCATCAGATGAATAAGATTCCAGGCAATATTGTTGTTGAAGCCCGGTGGCACACGGTTCAGCTGGTGCGTATCAAGACCTTCTATAAGAGCCAGCAGGTGCAGCCTGGTCTGCCGGATGATTTCGATGTTCTTGTTCATACCCAAAATTAGGTGCTAGGGTCATCTTAACCCATGGATCCTGTACAAGTTCTTGTGTTTTGCTATCCCGCGGCTTGGCAACACCATGAGGATAACAGGCCACAATTCCAAGCAGGCATTACAGACCCTCAAAATAGCAGCGTCCATGCAGATGCTTCCGTCTCACGATAACCGCAATTCAAACAGGCTGAATAACGGTGTTGGAGACGCTACCCGAAAAAATGCTCATTGTGCAGAACCAGTCCACAGATGCGTAACCGTAACATATGTCTGCACATCAGCTGAATGTTGAGCAGCTTTCCACAATCTGGGTTTACATTGAAACACACGTCTTATACCGTACGTACGAAAGACCTGCCGGCAGCAAAGCCGACCCCGATTCCCCAATTTTTTTCTGGAACGATTTTTTATAGACTAAGTGTGGCGGGCCTATAACGATTGCCTGCCCATCCCAAACCATTCACCATACCATTAAAATTAAAGCCATGACAAGTACAGTACTGCAGCCCACCAAAGCCAAAAAAGTATTGATCATTGAAGACGAAGGCGACATGTGCCTTTTGCTGAACATCCTCCTTAATGGCAAAGAAATGGAGCTTGACCATGTAAAGAACCTGGCGGCAGCCGAAACCTACCTGGCCAAAGAGCAGCCTTCGGTAGTAATATTGGACAATAAGCTGCCCGACGGCTTTGGCGTGGATTTCATCAGCTTTATCAAAAAGAACTTCCCTTCCATAAAGATTATCATGATCTCAGGCTATGATTCTTCTGTGGAAGACGTGGCAATTGAGAACGGTGCCGATATTTTTCTTCAAAAGCCCTTCACCAGGGATCAGCTATTCCAGTCGATCAATCGGCTGATACCCCAGGCCTGACCGATACCGGTAAATGAATAAGACAGACCCGGATACAGCCCTGGCAGGACGGTCTTGCATCACCCGGCCATGTTGCTGCTGTATCCGGGTTATGCTATATGCACATAAAGGTAGTAAGTGGGCGAACAGATCAATGGCAGCAGGAACGGGATAGATCATATTATACCGCATTCCGGCTGGAATGCTTTATACTGGCCTCAACTTTGTACCAAACAAAAGAAAGCATATGATCGAGAAACAATCCATCAAAGGCCGGGAGATCTGGCTGAAGGTTGACCCATACCGGGTGCAGCGGTCAAATCCTAATATTATCCCTACAGAATATTTTACCGCTTCGTATTATCTCCAGGAGCCTGATACGCATGATGTGAAAGGTGAGGTAATACTGGACGAGGACGGGCAGTCAAAATTGTTCGAATCGCCCGTAGCTGCGCTCAACTATGCCCGCAAGCGGGTGGAAGCATTGGTTTGATCAATAGATATCCAAACGGTCTTTGAACCGCGGAATTAAAAAAGACCTCCATGAAGATGGAGGTCTTTTTATGTTTTGAAGAAAGACATTGATTGCAATGCCCTGCTTCAATTAATACCTATAATGCTCGGGCTTGAAAGGACCATATTTGGGAATACCGAGGTACTCAGCCTGCGCATCTGTGAGCTCGTCCAGCTCAACACCGATCTTGGCGAGGTGCAGGCGGGCAACCTTCTCATCAAGGTGCTTAGGAAGAACATAAACCTTGTTCTCGTAATTGTCGCCATTCTGCCACAGCTCGATCTGGGCAAGCGTTTGGTTAGAGAACGAGTTAGACATTACGAATGAAGGGTGACCGGTAGCGCAGCCAAGGTTCACAAGGCGGCCTTCGGCCAGCAGGATGATGTCCTTGCCGTCCACATTGTAAATATCAACCTGGGGCTTGATGGTGTCTTTGGTATGACCGTAGTTCTCATTCAGCCAGGCAACGTCGATCTCGATATCGAAGTGACCGATGTTACAAACGATAGTTTTGTCCTTCATCAGCCTGAAATGCTCACCGGTGATGAGGTCGCGGCAACCAGACGCGGTAACCACGATGTCGGCTTCTTTCACGGCGTCCTTCATCTTCTTTACTTCAAATCCATCCATGGCAGCCTGGAGGGCGCAGATCGGGTCGATCTCGGTAACGATCACGCGGCAGCCTGCACCTTGCAGCGAAGCAGCCGAACCCTTGCCCACGTCGCCGTAAGAACCTACCACGGCAACCTTACCGGCCATCATGATATCGGTAGCGCGACGGATCGCATCAACCAGTGATTCCTTACAGCCGTATTTGTTGTCGAACTTTGATTTTGTAACAGAGTCGTTCACGTTGATGGCAGGTACAGGCAGGGTGCCTTTGGCCATGCGCTCGTAAAGACGGTGAACGCCGGTTGTAGTCTCTTCAGAGATACCTTTTACATACTGGATCAGCTCGGGGTATTTGTCGAGCACCATATTGGTCAGATCGCCACCATCGTCGAGGATCATGTTCAGCGGACGGTCAGCGCCGCCAAAGAACAGGGTTTGCTCGATACACCAATCGGCTTCTTCGAGGGTCTGGCCTTTCCATGCATAAACACCGATACCGGCGGCTGCAATGGCGGCTGCAGCGTGGTCCTGCGTAGAAAAGATATTGCAGGAGCTCCATTTTACTTCCGCACCCAGCGCAACAAGGGTCTCGATCAGCACGGCAGTCTGAATGGTCATATGCAGGCAGCCTGCAATGCGGGCACCTTTTAGCGGCTGTGAAGGACCATATTCTTCACGTATGGCCATCAGGCCCGGCATTTCGGCTTCGGCAAGACGGATCTCTTTACGGCCCCATTCGGCAAGGCTAAGGTCCCTTACTTTATAAGAAAGGGCAAAGTCGATGTTTGATTTTGCGATAGTAGACATAAGTTCTGTTTAGAATACAAAGGTAGGCAGATAGATGAAAATTCTGACTTGATTACAGTTTTTAGAGGGAAAGCAAAGATTTTATCTATTTTGTAGAAAAATATTCTGTACAGCCATGGCCAAAGCGATCAAAAAAGAAGAAAGCCCTATGCTCGACGATACCGACCTGGCTATTCTTCGCTTGCTTCAGCAGAATGCACGCATTACCATCAAGGAAATTTCCGATAAGGTTCACCTCAGCACTACGCCCGTGCATGAGCGCATCCGCCGGCTGGAGAGCTCCGGTGTGATCAGGCAGTATGTAACCCTGCTGGATGGCGCCAAGGTCAAAAAAGGCCTTATGGTGATCTGCTACCTGTCGCTCAGGCAGCATAGCAAGGATGCGGGAAAAAAATTCATCCAGACCATCATGCAGATGAATGAAGTGCTCGAATGCCTGACCATATCCGGTCAATTCGATTTCATGCTAAAAGTTGTTGCGGAAAATATGGATGCCTACTACGATTTTCATGTAAACCGGCTAAGCCAGATCGAAAACATCGGCAATGTGCAAAGCGTCTTCGTTATGGGTGTGATCAAGCAAACGCACCAGCTGGTCTATTAAATTCCCCCTGGCTAAATTATGAGTATGTATTGTTTGAGCGGCCATGGTAAACACCTGCTTTTTACGTTTTCTCAAACCGCTTAACTTTAGCATAAAACAGGAAACATGTACCAGTACGAAACAGTATCGACAGCCATCAACGACCTGAAAAAGCGGGGCTTTACGGAGGATTTCAACCTAAAGGAAAATTGCCTCGTTTGCAATGACCGTAAGTTTACCGCCAGCGAATTCGAGATCACGGAGGTTTATCGTTTTGAGGGTGACACCGATCCGGCAGACGAGGCCATTGTTTATGGCATCGAATCGGTCAATGGTCTGAAAGGAGTGCTGGTGAATGCATATGGCTACGCCTCCGAACCCGTCGGAGAGGAGATCGCCAAAAAGCTCAGGATGCACGCATAGCCAACCGTTCCGCAGGGCTTCCCGGCTTCCTGCAATCCGTATGGCCCGGCTATTGCGTAGATCATTTTTTTAGATTCCATAACCTCATCTTTTTTTTCATGAAGCCAGTCTGCCGTTTGCTTTGTTTGCTGTTGTTGACATGCAGTTTTGCCCAGGCCCAGCAGTTCGGTGCTTTCCCGCCTTCTACCCGGTGGAAACAGATCGACAATGATACGGCGAGGGTCATTTTTTCCAGGGGGGCCGATTGGCAGGCTTCCCGCATTGCCACCCTTATCCGGCGCGCGGCAGCCGATACGCCGCTCTCACTCGGTGCAGGATTGCGAAAGGTGAATGTCGTGCTCCACAACCGTACCACGCTGGCAAACGGCTATGTGGCCCTGGGGCCTTTCAGGAGCGAGTTTTACCTGGTGCCGGGTTTCAATCTTTTTGACCAGGGCAATACGCCCTGGTATGAGCAACTGGCGCTTCACGAATACAGGCATGTGCAGCAGTACAACAATTTCCGGCATGGCTTGAGTAAAGGATTCTATTACCTGTTCGGCGAGCAGGGACTGGCCCTTGCCAATGCCATGACAGTACCGGACTGGTTCTTTGAGGGTGACGCAGTGCACACGGAAACAGCATTGAGCCGGCAGGGAAGAGGCAGGCTTCCTTATTTTTTGAGTGGCTACAACAGCCTCTGGCTC
>DASTPZ010000318.1:0-25484 GCA_035761965.1 Flavisolibacter sp.
CGAAGTCGTTGATGCCTTCCACGCTTTTTACATTGAAGCGGCGGTAATCCTTCTTGCTGGGCTCGCCGTCCCTGAAACAAACCATGGCCGATACCGGGTAGCTTCCATGCAGGTTGGAATTGTCGAAGCATTCTATGTGGCGCGGAATTTCGGGTAACTGAAGGTCTTCCTGTACCTGCAGCAGAAGGTTGCGCTTGTCCGCATTTTTCACCCCCATCTGCAACCTTTCCTTTGCCCTTATATTGTCGATGAAATACTGCACGTTCTTCTCGGAAAGCTCCAGGAGCTTTTTCTTGTCTCCCCCTTTCGGTACGGTAAGGCTCACACCCGGCTCCTCGTAGCCGATCTCAAAAGGCAGAACAAGCTCCCTGGCCTCGCTGTTAAAGGTGGTTCGCAGCTGCCCGATGGTAAAAGAGAGTGTTTCTTCCAGGCTTTCGTCGAGATGCGTTTCCACCTTGATGGTCTTTGTCTGGATGATCGCACCGTTCTGGACCATCAGGTAATTCACATAGGCTACTTCCTTGTCCTGGACGATGGAGAACACATCCACATCACCCAGGCTGGTATTGACCACGATAGAGCGCGACTGGTAATTCTCCAGGTATTGTATCTTCTTACGGGTGGCTTCAGCTTTTTCAAACTCCAGGTTCACTGCCTGCTCCTTCATTTCGCTTTTAAAATGCTGGATCACAGGCCCCAGGTTTCCCTTGAGTAGGTTTTTTATCTGGCCGATATTATTGTCATAGTCCTCCAGCGACTGGTGCGCTTCGCATGGCCCTTTGCAGTTGCCCAGGTGGTATTCCAGGCATACACGGAATTTCCCTTTCTCAATGTTCTTCGGCGTCAGGTTTAAAGGACAGGTCCGGAGAGGAATTGTTTGCTTGATGAAATTCAATAATTCCCTGACCTTCCCTACCGATGTATAAGGTCCGAAATAAAGTGAGCCATCCTCTATCTTCTGCCGGGTAAGGAACACGCGGGGGAACAGCTCATTCTTGACCACGATATAAGGATAGGTCTTATCATCCTTAAGGTTGATATTGAACAGGGGCTGATACTGCTTGATCAGCGAGTTCTCCAGCAAAAAAGCATCCTGCTCCGAGTTGACGATGGTGAACTCGATGCGGCGGATGCGCTTCACCAGCTCGTGCGTTTTGTAGCTGGTGAAGGTTTTGCTGAAATAGGAGCTGACGCGCTTCCGGATGTTTTTTGCCTTACCCACATAGATAAGCTGGTTCAGGGCATCATAGTACTTGTAAATCCCGGGGTAGGAAGGCAGTCCTTCTGATATCTGTTGAAATTCTGTACTCGTCATCTCTGTTTACTGCACAATTAATTTGCCGTTAAAAGCTTTTCCAGGCAACTTTAAGGTTTTCAACCCGGTCGGGTGTATTTTTCTTTTGAACAATGGTGCGTATCTGGAAATATTTTCCTGTTTCCCATAGCATTTTTTTCTCGACCGTGCTGTCGTCATCTTCAATGATCTTTTCCAGGTACACTGTTTCTATCCTGTCTTCCTGTCCAAAACCCGGAACGATCGTAACATCCTGTCGGTTAAGCTCAAGGCCTTGCTCTTCCGCAGTATAGGATATAAGAACCTTGCCAACCACCGAATCAAAAGTGCTCAGCTCGGCATAATCACTTCCGTGTTTACTGTCCCGCAAGTCAGGTATGGAAATAAAATCATTGGCATAACGCCTGGCATCCTCCCTGGATATATCCATCGTATCACGCCTGTTGCCCTGTGTACGGATAAGAATGAAACCATACATGGCACTATCAATCTGCTGAGCCTGGGACATCAGGAAGGGCAATACCGGGAAATAATGTGCCGAGTCCTTCGGCGTTTTTTTCTTCTTGCTCGAGCAGCTTAATAGAAGCACCAGGAAGAGCGAAATGAATGGAAGCCTGTTCATACGGTAAAATTACAATCCCAGATAAAACGAAACCCTGCAAAGATTGTTGCAGGGTTCGAGATAAGCAATTAGCCCTTGAACTATTTGTTGACGGAGACGCCTACCTTCAAGCCGAAATCAAACAGGTTTTCCTTAACCGGGTATTTTTTTACAAAAGAGGAAAGCACCTGGTACCTGACCTGCGGGCCTACCTGCCAGCGCAGGTGGCCGGTTGAATAGCTCACAAAGGTTTCTATGCTGGTATTCACATTCCAGCGGCGGATCAGCCATGGAACCTCAACATAGTTTTTATAGTCGGTGGAAAGAAGGTAAGCCCGGTCGCCAAGCACATAGGTTGGCTGGATCGAGGTGGCTATGCCAAATTGAACATCCTCGTCTCCATGCAGCTTGAACTCGACGCCAATGGGTGCAGATACCTGGAAGTAGAAATTCTCCAGCCAGTTTGACCGGTAACCACCCAGGTTATTGTAATTGGTGATAGCACTAAGCGTATCCCTGTTGTTAAGCCTTATTGTAGCAAACTGGAAATTGGAATTGAAGGTCTTGATATCGTACCGGTTGATATTGAACTGGAGCCCGCCGCGCAGCTTGATCTTGCTGGTGAGCGGATACTTGGCGGCAAAGCCTATTTCAAAACCAAAGGCCGGCTTGTGCGTGACCATATTGTTCACATTGTACAGTCCCTGGATCGCGGAGGGCATGTTAGCGGCCGATGCATTGCGGAGGTAAGCCTTGTTGTCGCTAAGCCTTCGATAGCTGACCGTAGGGGTAAAGAACACCTGGAAGTCGAGCTTGTTCTTTCTCGCTCTTGGCAGGTAGCTATTGGTAACGCTTTCGATGGTAAGGGGATCCTTAGCTGGCTGGCTTTCGGAGAGTTTAGCTGCCGGCAGGCTTTCCTTTTGTTCAGTTTCGGGATAAGAATCTACGACAGTAGGAGTAAAGCTATCACCTTCCACGGAAAGCGCTGTGCTATTTGTACCGTTTGCGCCGCTTGAGCTACTGATGCCTGACTGTACGGGTTCGGAGGAACGGATGGCCGGTGCATGAACAGAGATCATTTGCGGCCGGGAATTAGTTGTAAAAGCAGTTGAGCTGGGGTTGGAGGAAGCAATCCTGAGCGGATTGGAAGTATGTACTTCGGATGATGCTGTCCGGGAGATGCCGTCTGCCGTCGATGCCGGGGACGATCCGGCAACCGGCCGCAAGGGTATTTTTTCTGTTTCAGGCATCCCTTTAGCCAGCGGAGCCTGGCTGCCCTCTGTATTTTTCGTCATCAGGTATCCGAGACTTCCGGTTATCATCAATCCTACCGTTAGTCCAAACCCAAGCCATCGCCTTCTTCGTTTATTCAGCCGGCTCGAAATCCCTTTCCAAACCTCATCCGAGGGACGCATTCGCAGGCCATCGGCATTTTGGCGAAGAAAGTCTTCGAAGTTTTCATCTGTAAAATTTCTCTCCATATTCAGTTGCAGTTAAGGATAGGGATCACCTGCCACCAGCAGCAATCATTACCTGTTCTTTGGGTTTATACAATATTCTCTTCCGTACCAGTATATCTTCAAGCATAGCCTTTGCCCTGGTGTACTGGCTCCTGCTGGTGCTTTCTTCTATATCGAGCATGGCAGATATCTCTTTATGAGAGAATCCTTCTATTGCATAAAGGTTCAAAACCGTACGATAACCTATAGGCAAAAGGCGGATACATTCGATAACCTCTTTGGCCTGGATGATGGATGGTATGCTTTCCTCACGTACCTGAACACTGTTGGCATGTATCAGATCCACACTTTCATTGAACCGCTTGTGCTTTTTCAGGTTGTTGATGCAGGTATGAACGATGATCCTCCTGATCCAACCTTCCAGGGCTCCACGGTTCTCGAACGTATGGATCTGGGAAAAAACCTTAATAAAGCCTTCCTGTAACATGTCTTCTGCATCCTCGCGGTTGTGCGCGTAGCGATAGCATACTACCAGCATTTTTGTGCTGTATTTTTGATACAGTTCTTTTTGAGCTGCAGCGTTGTTCTTCAAACAACCTTGCAAAAGGGCTTCCTCGGTCATAATCTCACTTTGGTTGCCTGAATTTAAGACAATTTTTGCATCCTAATGCTGCACTGTTTGTCCATTTCTTGTAAAAAAACTGAGCGCGGACAAGCATTCCATGCCTTATTTCGCGGTTTTCTTTGCCCTCCTGATCTTTTTTGGCCCGTACCAAAGCCAAAGTCCCGACACCACCAGGAGCAGCAGGCTGATTCCCATCGTTACGGTGTAGACCAGCTTTACCGGTTCACCATCGGCGCCCAACAAGCTGTCGGCAAGCGATCCGTCGTGAAGGTCTTCAATAAAATCGCTGGCTCTTTTTTCGACCAGCAGTAACCTGCCCGACCCGCAGTCGAGCTGAAGTCCGTAATAGTGATCCTTGTAGATGAATTTGACGATCCCTTTCGAAGGCCTGATATCGATTCGGTCGACCTCTGTTGAAAGCGTTGCGGATACAGAATCGATCAGGTAGTTTTCGGCTTTCCGCTGCAGCTCTGCTATGGAAAGCCATTGGGCAGGATCGGAGGAGCTGCCTTTTTGCGTCGGTGCCAGGAGGCCTGTTTGTTTTTTGATACCGAGCAGCAGCCCCGTGAGCGATATGAGGAGAAAAAAGATGAACAGGGCCATGGCCAGCTTCCGGTGAAGCCATCGAAACGCCCTGATCCATCTTGCCTGTTGTTTGATGTCTGTCATGTTGTTCTTTTATAGATCGGCCCGCAGGGCAAGGATCCAGTTGCGCCCCGCTGCAGAAAAGCCTGAGGCAAAATACCGGTAATTCCGGTCCAGCATATTCTCAATCCCCAGCTGAACCGTTATGCCGCGGTATGGGCGAAGGTCAAGCCTTGCATTCAGGGTATGCCAGGCAGGTGTTCCGTCGGGTGTCGCGTATTGGGCATTGTCCTCGCCGCTGGGATTGTAGTCCTTTATCCGCTTCCATCCATTATACAATGCATAAGCCTCCAGGCTGAATAGCTTGTGGTCGTACCTGGCGCCTGTTCTGCCATAAACCGGCGGTATATGATCAAGCGGTACGGTAGCAGCTTGCAGCGGCTTGAGCCTGCCATAGGTATAGCTGATGGTGCTGTTGAAACTGAAGGCTCCCAGCGCAAGATGAGCTGCCGTATGAAAGCCATACACAAATGCCCTGTTTGCATTCCTGTTGGCATATACCCTGCTGGTGCTGCCATTGTAAACAACGGAGTCCTGCCCATTCAGTTGGAAAGGACTCAGGGCGATGGCATTGCGGAACCAGGTATAGAAGCCGCTCGCCTCGAGCCTGAGGATCTTTCCGATCATCACACTTGCCGCCAGGTCGGCATTGTAAGTATACTCGGGTTCGATATCAGGATTGGGAACAATAAGCTGCCGCGATGCGCTATTCGACTCGAATATCCTGGCCAGATCGTCAATATTGGGAGACCGGAAGCCTGTTGCCAAACCTGCACTGAACCTGAGGGCGCCGGAAGGCATATAAGCCAGGCCAAGATTGGCGGTGAAGGCGAGGTTGTCCTGCTCGATGCTCGTGAATGGCAGTTGAAAAAATGAGTTATCGGCAATGGTTGACCGCAAACTGTTGTACTGGACCCGGACGCCGTCGTTGAGCACCAGCTTTCCTCCTTTCAGCTTCAGCAGGTGCTGTGCGTAGAGGCCTGTGTAGCTCATGCGGTTATCGCCATTGGGATAACGGCTGTCGAGCTTTGTTTCCGACCCGGTAAGCATGTTGCGCCTGAAAGCCTCCGACTGCAGGTAGTTGAGTTGGATATCCGCACCGATGGTTAGCTCATGTGCCTTGCGGAACATCCGGCCATCGGCGGTAAAGGAGATCACATCGAGGTCCTCAAGACGGTGATCCTGGCGGTCGTAACGCCGGTATTCGCGCTGGTGCCTGCTTTCTTCTATGTGCTGGTAACTGGCAATGGCCCGGAACTCATCCAGGAAAGCAAGCCTGCTTATATTCAGCTCATAAGCTGCCATCTGTCTCCGCTGCGGACCATAATACCATTCCGCGAACCTCAGCGCGCCATTCCTGGTATCCTGCAGCCGGTCGTAACGGGGAATATCGCTCGAACTGGAGTACTGGAGGTTAAGTAGATGCCTTACCCTGTCGTTCTGCTGGAACAGCAGTTTTTGCGTAATGTCCCATTGGCGGTAGCCCGAAAACCGCTGCACCCGGTCATCCGGGTTTACAATGATGGAATCTTTGCCGTCGATACTGGCTATGTACTGCGATCGCCGGCCGAAATCAGGGTATTTGTCAGGGTAGTTGCTTCCCATTTTCATATCGTCAAAATCGCTGAAATTATAGGACTGCAGCCAGGCAAATCGTTTCCAACCGGTATTGAGGTCGGCGTGCACGGTTTTTTCATTGTTGGCTGAGCTGTACCTGGCAAAGGCAGAGGCCTTGAATAGCGCGGTATCGGCCATAGACAACCTTGGCTGCTTGGTCCTGAAGTGGATCACCCCACCGAGGGCATCGCTGCCATATAGCGTGGATGCCGGACCATACAGTACCTCCACACTTTCCAGCATATTCTGGTCGACCGTTATCACATTTTGCAGGTGTCCCGCACGATAAATGGCATTGTTCATCCGGATGCCGTCTATCACCAGCAATACGCGGCTGGCCTCAAAGCCCCTGATCACCGGACTGCTGCCGCCCTGCTGGCTTTTCTGAACAAAAACATTTCCAGAGTTGATAAGCAGGTCACCTGTATTCTGGGCATTGATCTGGGCGATCCGCTGGGCCGAGATCACTTCTATGCGTTGTACAACGTTCTTTCTTTTTTCGGCGAACCTGCCGGAGTGGATGATCACTTCATCCAGGCCTTTGGATAGAAGGGTGTCCTGCCCCAGGCATAAGAGGGCATGGGTAAGCAAAAAGCTTAGCCAAAGCGCTTTCTTCATCTTTGAATGTTTGGTGAAACAAATAATAGAAACAAGGCAAAGAGAAAAATCAGCGCGGCGGCGGGTAAAAGGACATCAGGAAAGGAGAGGGCCTGAGGGCCATTAATCGGCGATGGTATTTTAACGCCATGCGGCGAATACCCGTAGCCTGTAAAAAAAGGATCGTCGCTGCCATCGTCTGAACCAGCAGCAGGAGATTGATGATAAAGCGGGTTTGCTTTGCATCGCTGAACTCATTCAGCCACTCCATCACCCTGGTCTCTCTTTCGTCGTAAACCCCGGTGGCAAGGAGCAACCCGTCTTTTTCAGAGAATGTTTTAAGATCAAACATCTTTCCATCGACCATGATCTCTCTTCCTTCTTCCATCCATTTCACCTTATGAAGCGGTATGGACAGGCTGACCAATTGCTCGTTCTCGAGCCGAAAAGCGGCGCGATGCTTAAGGTAAAATTGAAAAAGCTGGAGACCACCCGAAAAAAGCAGGGGAAGAAAAACAAGGGCTGCCAACAGCCAGGCTATGGTCGTTTTCTTTCTCACATAAATAGGACTGCCGCCAAGTTAGGGAATTGCGCTTGTTTTTGCAGGAGAAGATGAGCAAGGCGGAAGCATATCAATTCCATTGGCTCAATCAATAGCTTTGAAAATCCGGCTGAGCTAGGCTTGCAGGGATTTGCATCCGGTTACATTCCGGATACATCAGCAGGTCCTGCATTGCCTGCCGGCCTCAGTCGATAAGAATATCTCCTGTCATCTGCGGCGGCAAAGCCAAGCCCATCATCTTCAGTATGGTTGGTGCGATATCGCCAAGCTTGCCGGGATGTATGGATCCTTTCCACTCTTTGTCGATGATAAAGAAGGGAACGGGATTGAGCGTATGCGCCGTATTTGGAGAGCCGTCTTCATTGATCATATAATCCGCATTGCCATGATCGGCTGTGAGAAAAACGGTGTAACCATTTTCCAGCGCGGCTGTGGTTACCTTACCCACGCATTCGTCAACGGTCTCCACTGCCTTGATAGCCGCCTGCCAGATACCGGTATGTCCTACCATGTCGGCGTTGGCATAATTGAGACAAATGAATGAAGCTTCTCTTTTCCGGATCTCGGGAAGGATGGCCGACGTCAGCTCAAAAGCGCTCATCTCGGGCTGCAGATCATAAGTGGCTACCTTGGGCGATGGCGCCATGATGCGTGTTTCTCCTTCGAAAGGCTTTTCTCTTCCACCGCTGAAGAAAAAGGTTACGTGCGGATACTTTTCTGTTTCTGCGATCCTGATCTGCTTAAGTCCGTTTTGCTCCAGCACCTCTCCGAGGGTATTGTCAAGGTTGTCGTTATTGAAGATCACGTGCACGTCTGAGAATGTGGCATCGTACTCCGTCATCGTTGTGTAGTGCAGGCGGAGCGGGCGCATTTCCTGCAGCGGGAAGGCCATTTGCGTGAGGGCCTTGGTGATCTCCCGGCAACGGTCAGTGCGGAAGTTGAAGCAGATGGCTACATCACCATCGGCAATGGTAGCTACAGGTGTGTTGCCATTCATGATCACAGCGGGCTGGATGAATTCGTCGGTAATGCCCTGTGCATAAGAATCCGAAACGGCAGATATGGCCGATGCGGCCGTGTTGCCTGCGCCATTGACCATAGCATCGTAGGCAAGCTTTATTCTTTCCCAACGGTTATCGCGGTCCATAGCGAAATAACGCCCGCTAACAGTAGCTATCCTTCCTACGCTGTCTGCAAGATGCGCCTCGAGGTCTTCGATAAAACCAAGCCCGCTTTTGGGATCACAATCCCGCCCGTCGGTAAAGGCATGAATAAACACATCCCGGAGGCCCTGTTGGCTGCAAACATCGAGGAGGGCCTTGAGGTGATTGATATGAGAATGTACGCCCCCATCGCTCACGAGACCGAGCAGGTGCAGGGGCTTGCTATTGTCCTTTGCATAGCGGATGGCTTGCAAAAGGGCGGGGTTGGCCGCAAACTCGCCGGAACGGATGGCTACATTGATGCGCTGCAGCTCCTGGTAAACGATCCTGCCGGCACCGAGGTTGAGGTGACCTACCTCGGAATTACCCATCTGCCCCTCGGGCAATCCAACGGCCTCGCCGCAGGTTGTTAAACTGGTGTTAGGGTATTGTGCATACAGGGAGCTCACAAAAGGTGTGCGGGCATTGCGTATGGCGTCTGAACTGCTGATGGGCCCCAGGCCCCAGCCGTCCATGATGATCAAAATGACTTTTCTTTTTGACATGTTTTTGCGGATGGGAAAGTGCAAATCTATAAAAAGGTGAAGGTTTTGTTTAATTTAGTATCGTACCCGTTTTACCGCTATTAGTATGGCACATTTTTCGATCTTGAGGGGCAAATCAATAAATTTCTGTATGCGACATATTTTACTCTTGTTTTCGCTTGTTGCGGTCTTTTCGGCGAAGGCCTTTACCCCGATCAGCGGCCTTGATGACGTGATTGGCGCCCTCCGTTCCGGCAATGCCCAGGAGTTGTCCAAGTATGTTGATGACAATATCGAAATATCGCTTCCCGATAAAAGCGACAGCTATAGCCGCGCCCAGGCCGTGATGGTATTAAAGGATTTTTTTGCCAATAACGGCGTTAAGGGTTTTGAAGTTCAGTTCAAGGGCGAAAACGGGGGCAACCAGTTTTGCGTAGGCAAGCTGCAAACAAAATCGGGCAGCTACCGCACCACGGTTTTCATGAAAACCAAGGATGGCAGGCAACTGGTCAAAGAGATACGTTTTCAGTCGGTGTAGTCATTCCAGGGGCATGCGTGAACACCCAGGTAAATCTTCCCGGACCGGCGGACCGTAAACTCCAAACTCTCTCTATTTTTGCTGAATGAATGATTTTGATGCCCGGCTGTTCAGGCTGGTTGATGCTGCGCTGCAGGAAGATATCGGCGACGGCGATCACTCCACGCTTTGCTGTATTCCTGCTGATGTAAAAGGCAGGGCCATTCTAAAGATCAAACAGGAGGGTATTCTTGCCGGTGTAGATGTGGCGGAAAAAATATTCCGCCACCGGTCTTCTTCTGTTCAATTCAGGCGCTTTAAAAATGATGGGGATCTCATGAATGCCGGTGATACGGCTTTTGAGGTAGAGGCTCATGTACACCAAATCCTGCAGCTCGAAAGGCTGGTGCTTAACTGCATGCAGCGCATGAGCGGCATTGCTACCCTTACCCGCACCTATGCTGGAAAGCTGGAGGGATACAGGACCAAACTCCTGGATACCCGTAAGACCACTCCAAATTTCAGGCTGCTTGAAAAAGAGGCAGTGCGGATCGGAGGAGGCACTAACCACCGTTTTGGCCTCTTTGACATGATCATGCTTAAAGATAATCACATCGATTATTGCGGTGGCATTGCTGAGGCCATCAATAGGGCATATGACTATGTTCAGCGTTATCGCCCCGATCTGAAGATCGAGGTTGAAACACGGTCGCTGGATGATGTAAGAACAGTGATGGATATGGGCAGGGGAAAAGTTTTCCGGGTAATGCTCGATAATTTCACGCCGGAGAAGATCATCGAAGCCCTGCAGTTGATCGATGGAAGTTTTGAAACAGAAGCCAGCGGGGGTATCAATCTTGACAATATAGAAGCCTATGCAGCCACGGGGGTGGATTACATCAGTGCCGGCGCATTGATACACCAGGCCAGGAGCCTCGATTTGAGCCTTAAGGCCGTAATTGTGAAATAAGCTAGTTATGAGCAAAAAGAAAAAATCGGACAGGAACGGGTTTGTCTTCAGCACAGATCCTGATTTCAGGTTTGAAGCAGATGAGGAGCCGGTTGCAGAAACGCTTCCGCCCAAGCAGCAAAAGCTGAAGATCAGGCTTGATACCAAGCAGCGTGGCGGTAAAGCTGTTACCCTGGTAGAAGGTTTTACAGGTAAAGAAGAAGATATGGAAGAGCTGGGGAAGAAGCTGAAGAACCATTGCGGTACCGGCGGCGCCGTAAAAGATGGCGAGATCATCGTACAAGGCGACCAGCGCGAAAAGGTATGGCAGTGGCTCCAGAAGAATGGCTACACGCTTGCCAAGAAGATATAGGCAGAATTGTCTTAAATAAAAAAAAGGTCAGCATGCTGACCTTTTTTTTATGCGATGATTCTTTATTGCCTTAAGAGCTTTATAACGGCTGAAGCCTCACCCATCATTACCCTTACAATATACTGCCCTGCCGGAAGGTTTTGTATGGCAAGTGGTACCCTCAGGTATGGCTGGTCCTTTTCTTTCGTGAATGCTTGCACAACCTTGCCGTTCAGGTCAATAAGCTCTATGCTTACTCTTCCCCTGAAATCATCGCCGATCTCGAGCAGGCATCTGTCCGAAGCAGGATTGGGAAATAGCCTGGCGCCTGTAAGAATATTGAGAGCAGCCGCAGGCTGCAACGATGCATTGCGCGCGGCTATGCCTCCCGTGTATGTTTCCTCGGTAAGTATAAATCCGTTCAGGTAGTTGTAAAGGATGGTCCTGTCGATACCAATTACCAGCTGTCCCTGCGCATCGGCCCTCAACCCGGAAAAAATAACCTTGTCGGTTAGGTTCTGGTAAGTGCTTACGGTGTCGCTTGCAGTGCCCGCGGTAAAGATGGTTTTATTGCCGCTTTGTGAGGCCCTGCTGGCGTACAGCTCGATCTTGTATACCTTGCTTGCCGACAATCCTTTCAGTGTAAGCGTTCTGGGCGTAGTGGCAAAGCTCGCGTGCCGAAGTACCTCAGCAGGCGCCATCCCGCCGCCATAGGCAGTTCCATGGTCGGCCATGCCTTCGTTCTTGCTCAGCAGGGCTGTAACTGCAGATGCAGACCGGTCTGCATAAAGAAGCGGCCCTGTAGTGATGGCTGTTGCCGCCATTGTACCCAGGTTCCAATTGTTCCATTCCTGGTTATCATAGGGGTTAGAGCCATTAAAAAGATTGACCTTGATATAGCGGGCAGGCTCTACCAGCATAGTGAACTGCATCCAGTTGAAGTTCCAGCCTCCTGTTGGTGCATGAACTCTTATGGTTTGATTGCCGGCGGTTAAATTTACCGTTGTGTTGATGGTGGTCCAGGTCTGCCAGCCTCCTGTTTGCGGAATGTTTGCGGTGCCCAGCAGGGAACCGTCCTGCTTTTTCAGCTGCAGTGTTGCGCCTGCATTGGGTGAAGCCACCCTGAAAGCAACCTGGTAGGCACCGGCCGTGCTGACCGATACAAAATAGTCCATCCAGTCGCCTGCATCGATCCATCCCACATTCTGCCCCGCGCTGCTGTCAGATGTTGCCTGTGTATTGATACCATTCATGGCCTGGTAAGCCTCGGCTTCTATCTTGCCGGGAATAGGCTTTGGCGAGGCCAGGGGTGCGCTGTTCACTACCACCGTCACATCGTCCGAACCTGTTGCTCCTTCATTGTCCGTTACTGTTAAGCGCAGGACGTAGGTGCCACTGGTAAGCCCGCTGATGAGGGCTGCACCGGTATTGCTGTTTACCCATGTAAGAGAACTGGGGCCGCTGACCCTGGTCCATTGAAAAGCCGTAATGGTGCCGTCGGTATCAGTGCCGCTTCCATTAAGGGTAAGCGTATTCAAAGGAAGGGTGAGGGTGCTTCCGTTACCTGCTTCCGCCACAGGGGGCTGGTTGGGTTTTGGCTTAACGGTAATGGTCATAGTGTCCTTCGCTAATAGACCTCCGCTATCGGTAACGCTAAGTTCAAATTCATACATGCCCTGTATAAGCTGCTGGGCGCTGGCTGTGGCGCTGCTTGCGTTCAACAGGCTCAGGCTTGCCGGCCCGCTGATCTTTCTCCATTGAAAACCCAGGGACTGGCCCTCCGGGTCGGTACCGCTGCCATTGAGCGCGGCTGTGGCAACAGGCAGTGTAATGGTCAGATCGGGTCCTGCATTGGCAACAGGGGCCTGGTTCACCGGCGGACGTGAGGTAAGGGTATTGACCGTAATGACGACATTGGCACTATCCGATAACCAATTATTGTCGGTAACCTTAAGCTTAAAAGTATAGGTGCCGGGAACGAGGCCGGATACGATGGGCGTTTTGGAAGCAGGCAGGTCGATCAATGACGGAGAAGGGCCCGATAGCTGCGACCATTCATAGTAAGCAATAAATACATTATCCGTGCTAGCCGTACCATTGAGCTGGATGCTGCTTGTGGATATCGTTTGATTGCTGCCAGCTCTTGCCTGCGGCTTTGTATTGGCAGGTATGGCGTAGCTGTTACATGGGCTTGCCGATGCGCCGCCATACACACAATCAGGCGAGGAGCTGGGATAAGATACCGTAATGCTGAAAGGGTTCACAGGCGTTGGCCATTTCCGGTTCCAGGCGCTTTGCCGCTGGGCAGCCAGTACATCGCTTCCTGCCCTGGTGGCAACAGCCAGCACACTGGCCTTGTTACGGCCCCAGCAATAGAGCTGGCCTTCAGTGTCGAGCGCATATGTATAGAAGGTAAAGACATTGCTGCCAAATACCGCCGCGAAATTTTTTGTAGGCGCTACCCTTACAGGGAGCCGGATCTTTTCAGAAGCAGGGTAGCTGAAGTCATAAGCATAGGCAGGCGAGAATAATTTCCAGTCGCGTTCAACCCCGTTGCCCACATTTCCTTCGGGGCTATAGCCCCATCCCCATAGCGATTTATCGGTAAGGATCACGTGCGTGCAAACCGAATTCACAACAATCGTATCGATAGGAGCAGGAAGGCTGCCCGTGATATTGGTGAGCGCCCTGGGTGTGGGATAGGCAAGGCCGCCACCGGAGGGATAGGTATTGTCGCCCATGAAATTCGACCAGGCGCCCCAGCCATAGAGGACGCCATTATAACCGAGTGCATAGTTGAACTGGCCGGCACCGGCTACCATCCTGATATTGCTCAGACCGGTAAGCTGGCGTGGGCTGAGTGCATCATTGCCTGATGCCGCATAGCCGAGGTTGGCACCCTGGGTAGGACCAAAGGTCCATACTGTTCCATCCGTACAAAGCACAATGACAAAGGCGCCGCTTACGATCTGTCTTACCTTTCTTCCGCCAGGAATAAAGATCTGTACAGGCCTTGAGTTATCCTGCGCGATGTTGGTGCCATTACCGCGCAGACCGCCTCTCAGCCGGCCCCAACCCCAAAGGGTTCCATCTCCTTTGACGGCAAAAAAGCCGTTATAGGCAAGGCTGTTGATGTAAAAGCCCTCCAGTTGAACAATATTGTTGAAGGGATTACCAGCGCTGTCAACAGTAATTCGGTGAGGCATATAGCTTTGGTTGGCATTGCCGATGCCAAACTGGGATTGCTGGTTATCACCCATTGTCCATACGTAACCTGCAGTGTCAACGGCGCCCATATGGTGCAAGGCCCCGGTAGCGATCTTGAATTTGAGATTCGAAGGCGTAACCAAAACTCTCTGGGGTACCCCTATGGTGCCGGTAGCATTGGTACCGATGGTAAGATTACTGCCAAGTCCCCATAGCTGCTTGGCACTATCGATAAAGAGCACCTGGTATTCGCCTTGTCCTACCACGGTCTTTAGCTGAGGCTTGGACTGCGCACCGGCGTTAAAAAAGCAAGCAAGTAAAAAGAAGGTGGAAAAGGCATAAAATGCCAGGTTGTGGTGGTGTTTTTTCATGGTTATTGAATTTTGCGACGCCGGGAGCAAACCGGCTTGTAAACCTGAACGCAGTACAAAAAAAGGAGATTTGCGAGCTCTTCTGGGATATTCTCTGCCGGTATGAGAATATACTCGCTCAAACCGGTTGTTTCCCGGTTTGCTATGGCAGTGCTTGCTAACGGTAAAACAAAGCCTAAGCTGTTTCACTTATAGCTTATGGTTAGTTACGAAGAGCTGGTGGTATAGTATGAATGACCAGGTCCCAACCTTTTTTTCGAAACCAGACTTGCAGCTATTGTAGAAGAAAAAATGAGGAAGAAGTGAAAGACAAAAAGCCGGGCTTTAAGACCCGGCTTTTTTCAATTATTGTCCCTGGGCGAGACTATAGGCTTTTTTATCACCCCACATATTCAGTACTTCCGTGGAGCAGACCTTGAAGTCGGCAGATAGTCTTTGGTATAACTCAATAATGTCGTTCTGAGTCAGGGCTTTGTCTTCTATACTCTCAAAGCGGCAGCGGAACTGGTTTACCAGGTTAGTGAATACAGATCCCTTGGGCCATACCTGGGTGCCGCGGTTGCTGATGGTAATGAGCTTGAACAGGTCGCCGGTATGCCTCAGGCATTTTTCTGCCACAGCCCCGGGCTGCTCGGCGCTTTCAATGAACATATCCACCCCTACGATCTTTTCTGTTTCGGTTTCGCGCGAAACGAGCATCGGGTTCTTCTCCAGGTGGCAAACGGCCGGTGTGAATGGTTTATTGGGCTGGCTCGGGCGTGCGCCTACTTCAGGCAGCTTGCCAAAATTGGCGATGATAGCGTCTGCGAACTCAGTGGTATTAACCGCCGGTTTTGAGCGGTTGCCGAAATCGCCCGTGCGAATACCTTGCTCAAGCGTGTAAAGCAACGCATTCTCGATGAGAGCAGCGTTTTCCAGCAGCCCCAGGTGGCGAAGCATGGCCAGGCCGCTCAGCAGGAGAGCAGTAGGGTTGGCAATGTTCTTTCCAGCAATATCGGGAGCAGTACCATGTACTGCTTCAAATATTGAAATGTGATCGCCTATATTGGCCGAAGGCGCAAAGCCGAGTCCGCCTACCAGGCCAGCGCAAAGATCCGAGATGATGTCTCCCTGCAGGTTGGTCATTACCACCACATCGAACTGATCGGGCTTTACCACAAGCTGCATGGCAAGATCATCCACGATCTTATCATCGGCTTTGAGGTCTGGATATTCTTTAGCCACTTCATAGAAACATTCGAGAAAGAGGCCGTCGGTGAGCTTCATGATGTTGGCCTTGTGTCCACAGGTAATGCGCTTTGCGTTCTTTTGTCTCGCCATTTCAAAGGCGTAGCGGATCACCTGGAGGCTGCCCGGCCTCGTGATGAAACGGCGGCTGAGCGCCACATCGTGGGTAAGCATGTGCTCTATGCCACCATAAGTGTCTTCAATATTCTCTCTTACGATAGTGATGTCAATGGGTATACCTGCCTTGCTGAATACCGTATCCACACCATGCAGGGTCTGAAAGGTCCTTTTGTTGGCATAGGTGTTCCAAGTCTTACGGGCAGTAACATTCACGCTTTTTACACCCTTTCCCTTCGGCGTTTCCATCGGTCCTTTGAAAAGAATGCCCAGCTCCTCTATGGCCTGTTGTGCCTCTGGTGTCATGCCATTGGAAAAGCCTTTATCGAAGACCCATTTACCCATATCTACAAATTGGTAAGTAAGGCCTACTTTGTTCGCGTCAAATATGGCCAGCACGGCGTCCATTATTTCCGGGCCTATGCCGTCACCTTTGGCTACTGCTATCTTCATATATATAACTGTTTTATTTTCAATGGCCACATGGAATAACCGGGCCGTTGTAAACCTTGGGCTGTGCTTATTTCATCCCCGGTCCTGGTTTCAAATGGCTGTTTTTCCTGAGGCTAATGTGCCGCAAAAATAATTGTTGTAGAAACTTTTACTCCAAATAATTCGTTTATAAATTGTGGCAGCAACTTTGTCTTATAGTACAATGTAATCAAAATTCAATTGTATGGTCAGCATGATTTCGGAAGGAGTTAAGGTGAGCGTTGAAACGTTTTATCAGCAGGACTACTCAAACCCGTTGCAATCAGAGTTCATGTTTGCATACCGCATCACGATAGAGAACCACAATTCTTTTCCCGTTAAACTGCAGAGCCGTCACTGGTACATATTCGACAGCGATGGCAGCTATCGCGAAGTAGAAGGAGAAGGTGTGGTGGGTATGCAGCCGGTCATCAGCAGTGGGGAAGAGTACCAATATGTAAGTGGCTGCAACCTGCATACAGAGATCGGCCGTATGCATGGTACCTATAGCATGGAGAACCTTCACAACAAAGAAGTTTTTGAAGTGAACATACCGGCTTTTGATATGATCACGCCCTTCAAATACAATTGATCACGGCCGGTTAACCCTGGGCTCCGGTTCCAGGCGAGCCGGTCAATGATTCATGCTGACTTCACCTAAAAAAACCCGAATTATCATAAGGTAGTTGCAGGCATTTCTTATTTAGGCCTGTATTTCGCTTCCTGGAAGATCTTTTTGGCTGGCGTTTTTACTACCTGCTCCAGGCTTAGCGATCCGTTTTTTTCAGCAAACTCCTTCACGATCTGCCAACCGATCCATTGACCTATGTTGCCAGGGGATGCCTCATGCGGAAGATCGGGCGTAAACGGACTCTCCCCCAGGTAATTTTGTATCCTCTCCTTATCCATCACATACAGGTCAGGTGTATTCTTAAGCACTTCCGCCCATATATTTCCCTCGTTTGCACGGCACCAGTCGAGCTGTCTCTGTGTAAAAAAAGTTTTTATGCTGTCCGGCGTATCCGGCAGGAAATGATCGAGCAGGTACCACTGCTTTCCTTTTTCGATCATCTGCTCGATCAGGGTGGCCTCGCTGCTCGAGTCGGGATAAATACCGGTTGAGACGGCCCTCATGCTGTTGGCCACAATATACTGCGGCTCAAACCGGCGGCGGAGGTAATCAAAATATTGCGAAGGATCGTAGGCAGGAAAATCCTTGCCTAAGAACATCTGCAGGCTGATCACAAGGGTATCCCTGAAAAACAGCGCTCCATAGATCTCGTCCTTGTTTTCCGGATTGAGGCTTTCTACCGTTGTAAAAACAGCCGGTATGCGGGTAGAAGGAAAATAGTGCTTTGCATAGCGCAGTGCCTGCTCGAGCTCTTTTTCATAAGGTGTAAAATCCCCGAACCGCTTCTGTACAGAATCGTAAAGCGATCTGAGGTTGCGGTAATATTCGGGTATGGCATCTGAATAAGGCCTGCCCTGGCGCTGCACAATAAAATTTATTGGAGAAAAGAATTCAAAATAAATAGGAAGAAAAGAAGGATACTTCTGGTAAAGCTTATCCAGCGAAGCTTCGGTCTGCGTTGTATCTATGGCGAAGAAGTCCTGGTCGAACCTTTGCACCCTGACGTCGGCTGCTATTCCAGACACGTCGGGTCTCGATTTTGAATTGCTGCAGGAGAGCAGCAGAAAAATTGCGGTGGTAAGGCTGATCAAACGCATACGGCGGTAAACGGCTTAATTAATGTTTTATTACGGAACTTTGAAAACTATAGAATAATTAACGAAGATGAAAATTTTCCTGGCACAGCAAAATTATCACATTGGAAATTTCGCAGAGAACGAAAGAAAGATCATCGAGGGGATCGGTATGGCAAAAAGAGCCGGAGCCGATCTTGTGATGTTTTCAGAATTGTGCATTTGCGGTTATCCCCCTCGCGATTTTGTGGAGTTCAGGGATTTTATCCGCCAGTGCTATGAAGCCATCGACCGCATCAGGGAGCATGCCGACGACATAGCCGTGCTGGTAGGAAGCCCCGCCATGAATCCTCTCCGCGAAGGCAAGGATCTTTTCAACGCGGCTTTCTTTCTTTATGAAAAAGAGGTAAAAGCAGAGGTGCACAAGACCCTGCTGCCCACTTACGACATATTTGACGAATACCGTTATTTTGAACCGGCTTTCGAATGGAAATGCGTTGATTTCAAGGGAAAGCGGCTGGCGATCACTATCTGCGAGGATATCTGGAACCTTGGCGACAATCCGCTTTACCGCGTTACCCCCATGGAGATGCTCATTGGTGAGCAGCCGCAGATCATGCTTAACCTGTCTGC
Source organism: Flavisolibacter sp. (assembly GCA_035761965.1). Taxonomy (GTDB): domain Bacteria; phylum Bacteroidota; class Bacteroidia; order Chitinophagales; family Chitinophagaceae; genus Flavisolibacter. Next base: position 18,637 of record DASTPZ010000318.1, read on the forward strand.
CTCCCCCTATAACTACGCAGCAGACGCCGTGCGGCACAGCATCATGAAAGCCCATACCATCAAGTACAATATGCCGATGTTCTATTGCAATACGGTGGGCGCCCAAACCGAGATCGTTTTCGACGGGGGCAGCCTGGTCTACGATGCCGGGGGAAGGCTGGTGAAAGAAATGAAATATTTCGAAGAAGACTACGCCCTGTTCGAGCTTCGCGACGGGCGTCTCTTTTCATCCGGTGAAAAAATGGATAATGAAGAAATAGCTCCGGATGCCGCCCTGCCTCCATTGGAAGGCGTGCCGCCCGAAGCCGCTTCCTATTTCTATTCGGCCAAAGAAGTCGGACGCGATACCGACATCCTTGAATACCTCACCGATGAAAAGAACATACAGGAGATACACCAGGCCCTGTTGCTGGGTATCAGGGATTATTTTCACAAGATGGGCTTTAAAAAAGCCACGCTGGGAGCAAGCGGCGGCATCGACAGCGCCGTGGTTCAGGCTCTCGCGGTCGAAGCTCTCGGCAGGGAGAATGTTCATGTGCTGCTGATGCCTTCACAGTACTCATCGGCGCATTCGGTAAGCGATGCGGAGCAGCTTAGCCTTAACCTTGGCAATCGTTTTGATATCGTTCCGATCAGGGATATCTACGAAGGCTTCCAGGCCACGCTGGCGCCGATCTTCAAGGACCTGCCCTTTGGTATTGCCGAAGAAAATATGCAGAGCAGAACGAGGGGAAACCTGCTGATGGCCGTTGCCAACAAATTCAATTACATACTGCTTAATACCTCCAACAAGAGCGAGCTTGCAACCGGTTATGGAACCCTTTACGGCGATATGGCCGGTGGGCTGAGCGTGCTGGGAGACCTGTATAAAATGCAAGTATATGCCCTTGCCAATTACCTGAACAGAAAGAACGAGATCATCCCCGCTAACATCCTGTCCAAAGCGCCTTCCGCCGAACTGCGGCCTGGCCAGAAAGACAGCGACAGCCTGCCCGATTATGCGGTGCTGGACAAGGTGTTGTATCAATACATCGAGTTGAACAGGGGACCGTCTGAAATCGTGGCCGGCGGATACGATGCCGCATTGGTTGCGAGGATACTCAAGCTGGTGAACACGAACGAGTACAAAAGAAACCAGTTCTGTCCCATTATCAGGGTCAGCTCCAAGGCTTTTGGAGTAGGGCGGCGCCTGCCTATCGTGGCCAGATACCTTTCCTGATCAGAGGGTATATTCGTAAAGCTTGAGCACACGCTCCACCGTGCCGGCATTGCTTACCCTTACTTCAATAAGGCCTGTGCCGGGTGCGAAATAGTAATTCGCTTCTATATCAGGCGGCTGTACGGCGCCCAGCGAGGAGGCAAGATTGATCCGCGCCTTTACCTGGATCACATTAGTGAAATTCCGCTGAAATACCTGGCGCTGGAGACCTTTGGCAACGATCGCATAGTCCATGCCGGCATAAACCGATGCAAGCGGCGGGAAGTCAAGGCTATACAAAGTATCGGTCCAGGTGGCGCCTGCAGGAAGTCCCGCTTTCAAAAAAGAGGTTGTGATCCGGTCAGGCACCTGGATCAGGCCTGGCGGTATGGGGAGCGAAAGGTCCTGGATAAATGCCTGGGCGATCGAGTCTACATTGAACCCGATCGATGAAAGAGAAAGCATGCCCCTGTAGTCCTGGTTATTGCAATTGTACATCAGCCCGCCCTGAAAGGGGGCGAAGCCAGAAACGCTGGAATAGGTCCTGCCCCCGATAACCGTATCCCTGCCAATGCGTACCACGCCGCGCAGGGTGTCGACCAGGTCAGAAGAATCCACGTATACAAAAGAGGAACTGTCGCATAGCGGAAGATAGGTGCAGTCGATGCAGTTGCGAAACTGCCCGCCCTCCAGGCTATATTCTTTCTGACATCCCAGCAGGAGCAGCACCATGGCCGGGACAAGCGCATGTATTTTTCTCATCAATGCTTTAAGTTAACAATAATCGTTCCGGTAACAGGAACTCCCGATAAGGTGGTGCTGGTATCCTTTGAAAGGGAAAATCCGGAATGACTGAGCGCACGCACCTTAAACTGGCCTCCTAATCCGAAAAGCCCCGAGCCGGCCAGCCGGATATCGGCCTGGTTATTAAGAAAGCTCCAGGTGAAAGGCGTTGTTTGCGGCAGCGAGGCATCGCATTTTGTAGCGCCTTCATCCGCCACGCCGGTGCCATTGGTATTGAAAGTGGCAGTGTTGTCTAGCGTGCAGGATTGGATGCCGATGGTAGAGAAAGGAATCTCAAAGCTGCCATCGCCGTTCAGGTCCACACCGCCGCTTTCATATTTCCATGTTTGGCCTGTAAGGATGGATGTCTTGTCTGTTTGACCACTGTCTCCATTATCGTCTTTGTCACAGGACAAAAAAAGAAAAGAAAGCGCGAGGGTCGCATTGATGTATTTCATATCGTTCGATTATATGCGAAATAAAATTAGCGCAATCGCGGGAATAATGCTCATTGGCAGGGGTTTTATATGCATAATGGTTAAAACCGCCGACTTTTAATATTGCGGCAGATTATTTGCTAAAGCACAGTTTCGTAATTTAACAACCTAAACCGCATCTATGATGAGAACCTCGGAAGACATCCGGCAGCTAAATGAAAGGATCAGCTATGGAGGACGATTTATTGAAACCCTTCGCAATGAAGTAGGAAAGGTGATCATCGGACAAAGCTATATGCTTGACCGGCTGTTGATCGGGCTCTTAAGCAATGGGCATGTATTGCTTGAAGGAGTGCCCGGACTGGCAAAAACCCTGACCATCAAATCGCTGTCGCAGGCCATCCAGGCCAAGTTCAGCCGGATACAGTTTACCCCTGACCTGCTGCCTGCCGATGTGATCGGAACACTCATTTATAACCAGCAGCGCAACGAGTTCGTTGTGCGCAAGGGACCCATATTTGCCAATTTTGTGCTTGCCGACGAGATCAACCGGGCGCCTGCCAAGGTGCAAAGTGCACTGCTGGAAGCCATGCAGGAGCGCCAGGTAACCATTGGCGATACTACCTATAAGCTGGATGAGCCCTTCCTGGTGCTGGCAACCCAAAACCCGCTGGAGCAGGAGGGTACCTATCCCCTGCCCGAGGCCCAGGTAGACCGTTTTATCATGAAGGTCGTGGTAGGCTATCCGAGCCGGAGTGAGGAACAGGCCATCATCAGGCAGAATGTGCAGGGCCTTGCCACCGCGGCGGTAGGCCAGGTGGTTTCGACCCAGGAGATCATCAATGCGCGCCAGATGGTAAAGGACATTTACATGGATGAAAAGGTCGAGCAATACATACTCGATATTGTTTTCGCAACCCGCAACCCCGCGGAGTACAAGCTTGAAAGCCTCAAGCCTCTTATTTCCTACGGCTCTTCGCCCAGGGGCAGCATTAACCTGGCCCTTGCTTCAAAAGCGCAGGCCTTTCTCAACAAAAGAGGTTATGTGATACCCGAGGACGTGCGCGCCATCTGTAATGATGTGCTGCGGCACCGTGTGGGACTGACCTACGAAGCCGAGGCGGAAAATGTGAATGTGACCGATGTGATCGGAAAGATCCTCGACAAGATCGATCTTCCGTAAAAGATAAAACGGGCATGCTCGGAGAGCAAAGACCCAAGGCCGGATAATCTTTATTGCGCATTATGCTGACAACCGCAGACATCCTGAAAAAGGTCAGGGAACTGGAGATCAAAAGCAAGAAGCTCACCAGCGATCTCTTTACCGGCGAGTACCACAGCGCCTTCAAAGGAAAGGGCATGTCCTTTAAGGAAGTGAGGGAGTACGCGGCTGGAGACGATATCCGGTTTATCGACTGGAACGTGTCTGCCAGGTTCGGACACCCGTTCAGCAAGGTATTCGAAGAGGAGAGGGAACTGACGGTAATGCTGCTGGTTGATGTGAGCGGCAGCTCGGTTTTTGGCACCGTTCAGTCGAACAAAAGGGATATTGCAACGGAAATAGCCGCCGTGCTGGCTTTCTCGGCTGTTAACAATGGCGACAAGATTGGCGTGATACTCTACAGCGACCGCATAGAGAAATACATCCCGCCTAAAAAAGGCAAGCAGCATGCCTTGTTCATCGTAAGGGAGCTGCTTTCTGCCGCTCCAAAACAAAAAGGCACACAGCTGTCGGCGGCCCTGCGGTACTTCACCAATACTACAAGGCAGAAAAGCATCGCATTTATCCTGAGCGATTTTATCGATAGCCGTTACCAGGATGCACTGCGTGTGGCAGGCAATAAACATGACGTAGTGGGCATCAAGCTTTACGATAAAATGGACCGCTATCTTCCTTCTATCGGGATGCTGAGGGTGCAGGACGCCGAAACTGGCCAGGAGAGCTGGGTGGACACAGGAAGCGCTTTTGTGCGGTACGAATACGAAAAGGAGTTTTTTCGCACTACAGATTATTGCAAGGAGGCTTTTAAACGATCCGGCGCAGACCTCCTGCACGTCCGGACAGACGAAGATTATGTAAAAGTGTTGCAGCGATTTTTTATCAGCAGGAATAAATGATGATGAAACTGATTGTTCTCCCGATTTTTATTGCCTTCTCTCTAACCGCCCGGGCCCAGGATATAAAGGCTACGGCCGATAAGGAGCAGATCCTCATAGGCGAGCCTTTCAGGCTCCTGCTCCAGGCAGGTATGGAAGAGGGTTCGGGAGGTGACTGGTTTACGATCGACAGTATCCGGCATTTCGAGATCCTTGAAAAAGGCAGGATCGATACACAGCGCAATGGCCGGTCACTGTTCGTTACGCAGGTGCTTACACTCACCAGTTGGGACTCGGGTCGTTGGAATATACCGCCTTTTGTGCTGGGGCGTTTTCAGACAGAGCCTGTCAGTATCAACGTGGTCTTTTCTCCTTCTCCTTTCGATATCAACCAGCCCTATCACGATATAAAGGATATTATCGAGGTCGATAAGCCAAAAGAATCCAAGTGGCACTGGTACCTTATCGGTATTGCCGTACTTATCATTCTTTTCATACTCTTCTTTCCCAAAGAAAAGAAGAAGCCCAGGCCTGATTTTGTACCCGAAGAGGGCGCCTACAAAAAAGCCCTCCGGAAGTTGGATCAGCTCAAAGAAAACCCGCCAGCCGATGTAAAATCTTTTTACACCCAGCTGGTAGACGTTTTTCGCGAATACCTGCAAAAGCGCAGGAACATCCAGTCTTTTTCAAAAACAACCGACGACCTGGCTATACAGGTAGAAAAGCTGGCCCTGGACCGCGAAGGCTACTACAGCCTTGTTCAGGCCCTGAGGCAAAGCGATATGGCAAAATTTGCCAGGTATGAGCCAGGTAGCGAGGAGAACCTTGCCGCCCTCGAAACCATCAGGCAGAGTATTATCACCATTGAGAAATTACCAGATGCTGTATAACTGGTTCCAACATATCGAATTCAAATATCCCTGGGTACTGCCCTTCCTGTTCAGTCTCCCGGTGCTGGCCTTATATTATTACCGCACGGCATCCTGGCGCAAATCGGCCTTTACCGTAACAACCACGGCTGCATTCACTGCCAGGACCCTGAAGAGCCGTCTCATCAACCTGCCTTTTTGGTTCCGGCTGCTGGCCATGGGCTGTATCATACTCGCGCTGGCAAGACCGCAGATCAAGAATGTGCAAACAAGACAGCGCGGCCAGGGTATCGACATAGTGCTCTGCATGGATGTAAGCGGAAGCATGTTGGCAGCCGATTTTTATCCGACCAGACTCGAAGTGGCAAGACAAATGGCGGCTGAATTTGTAAAGCAGCGCCCCATCGATCAGATCGGGCTGGTGATATTCTCCGGCGAAAGCTTCACGCAGTTCCCGCTTTCCACTGATCATGCCAGCCTGCTGGAGCAGATCAGGGCCATCCGCAGCGGCATGCTGATCGATGGTACGGTGATCGGTGAGGGACTTGCCACATCGGTAGAGAGACTGTCTTCGAGCAAGTCGAGGTCCAAGATCATTATCCTGCTTACCGATGGTAATGAGCAACCGCCGGAGACAAGGCTTATCGATCCCATCACAGCGCTCGAGATAGCCAAAACAAAAGGGGTGAAGGTGTATACCATTGGCATGGGTGTGCCGGGAGCCGCGTCGACCGAGGAACAAAGCATGCTGGGCGGTGAAAAAAGAGGCTTTTTGGATGAGGTCCTGCTAAAGCGGATAGCCACGCAGACAGGGGGTTCTTATTTCAGGGCTACGGACAAAGAGAGCCTGCAAGAGGTCTACAAACAGATCGACCGCTTAGAGAAATCGGAGATCGAGCTGGTGAGCCGCACGCGCTACCAGGAGCAATTCCCTTACCTCATCCTGGCCGCTCTTTTCTTTCTTGCATTGGACATAATTTTGCGCTACACTTATTTACGTACATTCCCCTGACGATGGAAGGACTTGTTTACAGATCGACCGGCAGCTGGTACAATGTAAAGGACGGGAACGGCCGGTTCTGGAATGCCCGTATGAAGGGGATTTTCAAGCTCGATGGCATTACTTCCACCAACCCTATTGCAGTAGGCGATGTGGTGGATTTTGAAATGGAGAATGAGCTGGAGCAGTCCGTCATCATCACGAGAATACACGATCGCAGGAACTATATCAACAGGCAGTCGCCAAGAGTAAAAAGCCAGCAGCATATCGTAGCAGCCAATGTAGATCAGTCGCTGCTGATCGCCACCCTCAGGGAACCCCGAACTTCGCAGGGTTTTATCGACCGTTTCCTCGTTGCTTGTGAAATGTACCATGTGCCTGCCATCATCCTCTTCAATAAGACCGACCTGTATAAAGAAAAAGACCTCCTGAAGCTGGAGGGTTTAAAAGAAGTATATGAGCAG
>DASTPZ010000319.1:0-13239 GCA_035761965.1 Flavisolibacter sp.
CACGGTCTTTTCGCAGGCGGCCAGCACCAGCATGGTCATCAGCGATAGGGCAATCCAGTATTTCATACTTTGAAGATGTTTGATTTTAGAATTTGAATTGGTAGCTTATGGAAGGTATAATCGGGAACAGGGATACCTGCCTGAACTTAGGCACATTGGTGCTGTAATCGTAGTTCCGGTAAATAAAAAATGGGTTCTGGCGGTTGTACACATTGTATACGCTGACGAGCCATGACCGTTCACCCCACTTCTTTTTCTTGGAGAACTTCATGCTGAAATCGAGGTGATGAAAGCTGTTCATCCTGAAGCCGTTCCTTCCGTCATACACTTCCACCTCGCGTTGGTTGGCATCGAGATAAACCTCGGTGGGAAGCGTGATGGCCTGCCCGGTTCCATATACCCAGCTTGCACTCAGCTCGAATGCATCAGACACCTTGTGAACAACAGCCATTTTCAGGTCGTGCCGGCGATCGTATTTGTAAGGAAAGGTCTTCCCATAGTTCAGGTTGTCGAAACGGCGGTTGGTCCAGCTTAGCGTATAGCCAAGCATGCCGGTGGTCTTGCCCGTTTTTTTCTGAACAAAAAACTCCATTCCATAACTCCAGCCCTTTCCTATTTCAACCTTGTCCTCCCAGTTGCCTGTGGCATCGAGGTAAGAAGCACCTTCTGCGTATTCGATCACATTCTGCATGGTCTTGTAATAGCCTTCAACACTAACCTCGTAGCGGTTCTTGTGATTGTATGCCAGGCCCAGGGCGCCCTGGTGGGCTATCTGCGGCGGCACTTTCTTGGTTACCGGAACCCAGAGATCAGTGGGCAGGCCGATGCCGCTGTTTGTAAGTAGGTGTATGTACTGGTTCATTTTTACATACGAGGCCTTCAGGCTGAGATCGGGTGTAACCAGGTAGCGGAACGAAGCCCTTGGCTGCACCGAGGTATGAAATTCCCTGTTAACCGAAAAGCCAGTAAAATGAAGCCCGAGGTTGGCCTTCAGCTTTGGAGAGATCCGTATATCGTCCTCTACATAGGCATCGAGCTCGGTAGCCGTGATGAACCTGTATTTGATCAGCGTATCCTCGTTAAAGCTTGCTGAGGACACCTTGCTTTGAATAGCACCCGGCTTATAATAATGCGTGGTACCGCTTACACCCATCTTTATAAAATGATTAGGGTTCGGCAGGTAGTCGACGTCATACCTTGCGCTCCAATCGCGGATGCCGCTGAAGTATTTAAGGAAGTAGCGTTCGTTGCTGCCCGGACTTTCAGAGCGGTCGTCGGCCTCGATATCGAAGCTATAATGACTATTGTATACGGTAAGGTTGCCAAATAGCTTGCGGTTGAACTCGTGGTTCCAGCGGGCCACAGCCGTTGCATTGCCCCATTTGAGATCTGAGCGGAAGGTATTCTTTTCATCGCCGCCCATACCCGTGCCGTTAAACTTCTCTTTTGCAAAAAATTTATCCTTGCCAAAATAGCCGCTGAGGTAGATATGATCCTTCTCACCCAGGTTAAAATTGATCTTGCCGTTGAGGTCGTAAAAATAGTAGCCTGCATCGAGATCGCCGCCGGATTGAGACTTGACGATAGGCCGCATGAAGATGTCGATATAGGTTCGCCGCCCGCTGATCATGTAGGAAACCTTTTTCTTTTTACCAATAGGTCCTTCCAGCGTGAGGCGCGAGGCTATGGCGCCTATGCCCCCTTCCCCATGAAACTCGTTCTTGTTCCCTTCCTTCATCCTGATATCGATCACCGAGGAAAGACGGCCGCCATAGCGGGCAGGAAAACCTCCCTTCATCACTTCCACGCTGTGAAGCGCATCGGTATTGAAAACGCTGAAGAAGCCGAAGAGATGTGATACATTGTATACCGGCACGCCGTCGAGCAGGATGAGGTTCTGATCTGGTCCCCCTCCTCTCACATAAATGCCGGAAGAGCCTTCGCTGCCCGCCTGCACGCCAGGCAGCAGCTGGATGGCCTTCATTACATCGGCTTCGCCAAGGAAGGCCGGGAGCGATTTGATGGTGGAGATGGGAAGATCAATAGTGCTCATCTGGGTGCGGTTCTGGATCGCCTCTTTCCTGGTTGCCTTTACCACAACAGCCTCCATACTGCGTGATGGCAGAAGCTCGATATTGAGATCGGTATTTTGAAAAAGCGCGATCTTTTCAATGCGGGTAGCATAACCGGCAAAGGAAAAGCTCACCTCAACCGTATCGGCCGGCAGGGTGATGGAATAGAATCCATAGCCGTTGGACGTAGTGCCGAGATTTTTGTTCTGGATAAAGATCGATGCGCCCAGCAGCCGTTCGCCGGTTTTTTTGTCGCTAATGTAACCGTTGAGGGTAAATTTTTGTGAGAAGCCGGTGAGGCAGGAAAGTATCATGATCACCGGAAGCAGCAGTTTTCTTTTCATCAGTTGGTGCCTTTTATACTAAAACGCAGTAAGACACCAGACCCCTATGCCCACAGAAAAAAAATTAAGGCAGGGAATCCACCGAGGCCGCAAACACGGAGAAAAGGCCGTAACCATTGCGAACATTGCCTTTTACGGGCACAGGATCGGTAAAGGTTGGGCCGCCGAGATCCCGGCTAAGGCTGATCATATGCTTGAAATAACGGTAGTGGTCTTCGCTTACGTTCAGTCGCCTGAGGACGGGCCGCTGGATATTTCCCGAGGGGTCGGTATAGCTTTCCATCTGTGCCGCGTCCGCGCTGAGGATGATCTCTTTTGTTGTTCCGCTGAAAGAACGGTCTGTGAAGAGTATTTCATCGTTGTCGATACAGGCATCCCTGTCGAAGGCCAGCAGCTCGCCGGTGTATTTTTCGATCGAGGGCTCATAAGTGTAAACGCAAAGGAAGCCTCCATGGCTGCCGGCGGGGTAGACGGCGGCAAGGTAAAAATTATTGCCCGCCGGGTCGTTGAACCGGAAGCGGATGTCGTTGAGCGGGGCGCCGTCGGTTGTAAGTCTTGCATTTCTTATATGGCTCACAGAAATAGCGGGTACCGGCTCAGGTGCTGTGGCTTCTGCATCCACGCTGGTCATGCCCGCCACACCCGCCACAACGCGATAGGTATGCCCGCTTGCCGCGGTAACCAGGTTGCTTGCATACCGGCGCCTGATGCTGTCGTAGCGCAGCGAGTCGGCAAACACACCATTATCGTAGAGCAGCACCCAGGCATTCTTTACAAGGGCATTGCTGTCCCAGGCCGGGACATTCATGGCCAGGGTGCGGCCAACAGATACCTCGAAACGTTCACCAACCGCTACATAGCCATGCAGCACCAGCTTCGGTTCGTGGGCAGGCGCGCGTACATCCGTATTGCGTGTGCAGGCAGCCAAAACCGCCAGGCAGGCAAAAAATATAAAACAAGCCGTCTTCGTGCTCATACGCTAAAATTTGAACTGGTATCCAAAAGAAGGCATAAAGGGAAAGACCGCCACTTCGGAATAATAAACCTTATTGGCCGCATCGTATTCTTTATACCTGAAAAAAGGATTGAACCGGTTGTATACATTATAAATGCTCAGCACCCAGGTGCGTGTGAACCATTTTTTCTTTTTGCTGAACTTCATTGACACATCCATGCGATGGTAAGCAGGCATGCGGGCATTGTTCCGCCCTTCATATATATCAATGAACTGGCTGCTGTTGGGATCGAAGTAATAGGCCACCGGCATGGTAATGGCAATACCGCTTGAGAGTATCCAGCTTCCGCTGATCTCGAAGCCGGCCTTTGGCTGCCAAATGGCTACGGCCTTTGCCTCGTGCCGCCGGTCGTATTTATATGGAAAGCTTCGTCCTTCATTGATCTGTGCAAAGCGGCGCACCGTGCGGCCAAGCGTATAGCTCATCATACCCGTGAGCTTTCCCCTTTTCTTTTGCAGCATCCACTCGACGCCATAGGCCTTGCCCTTACCTACCTGTACGAGGTCCTCCCAGCTATCGTACGCATTTCCGAAGCTCCTGCCTTCGCTGTAATCGATCACGTTCCTGAGCGATTTATAATAGACCTCCACGGAAACCTCTATCGAACCGGCAGGACGGAAATAAGCACCACCGGCAAGCTGTCTTGATGTTTGGGGTGGCACCCGCCTGGTCACCGGCAGCCAGAGATCGGTGGGAAGACCGAGGTTGCTGTTGGTGAGCAGGTGTATGAACTGGTTCATGCCGCTGTAAGAAGCCTTCAGGCTCCAGCGTTCGTTCAGGCGGTAAAGCCAGCTCACACGCGGCTGGAAGGCGGGGAAAAGCTTTCCTTTTACAGCAAACAGGCTGGCCCTTATGCCTGCATTCAGCTTCATGTTAGGCGACAGCCTGATATCGTCCTCTGCGTACACATCGTACTCCCCGGACCAGAGAGTGCTGTTGTCCACCCTGATGTCTTCCCTTACGACCGAGTCTTTTCTGTAGAAATAGCTGATGCCCGGCTGGTAGCGGTGCAGGATGGCTGAAAACCCTGTTTTTACAAAATGATCGGGTGCGGGACGGTAATCCAGGTCGGCCTTCAGACCCCAATCCTGTATGCCGGAAAAATAATCCTGCTTTGAAAGAGAGAACACCTTGTTGTCCGGGGTAAACCTTGTTTCGTACTGGTTGGTATTGAACCGGTAGCGGCCATGTGTAAAAGTGAAGTTCGAAAAAGTTCTTTTACCGAACTGGTGGTTCCATCGCGCCATGGATGTGATGTTACCCCAGGAAAAGCCGGCCTTATAATTATTCAATCCGTCAACAACACCTGCAGGTCCGGTAAAAAGCTCAAAACTCTCCTCCACCTTCAGCTGGTCCTTTCCCATGTAAAGGCTGATATAGATATGGTCTTTGGGACCTGCTGGAAAATTGACCTTGGCATTGATGTCGCTGAAAAAAGGAAGGACTTTTACCGATGTGGGGTTTGATTTGAAGAGCGGGCCGAGGATAAGGTCTGCATAGGTGCGGCGGCCAGACAGCATGAACGAAGAACGGCCTTTTTTCAAAGGCCCTTCGAGCGTGAGGCTGGAAAAGACCAGCCCTATACCGCCTTCTCCGCGAAAACGGTTTTTATCGCCCTCCTTCATGTGCACATCCACCACCGACGACAGCCTGCCGCCATAGCTGGCCGGAAAGCCGCTCTTTAATATCTCAACGTTATGCACCGCATCAGGATTGAATATGCTGAAAAGCCCAAAAGCATGAGAGGCATTGTATACCGGTACCCCATCGAGCAGAATGAGATTCTGATCGGCACTGCCGCCTCTTACATTGAGTCCGGAGCTCCCTTCATTGCCTGCCTGCACACCGGGAAGCAGTTGCAGCGATTTGAGCACATCGCCTTCAGCCATGAGCGCAGGCACAGATTTGATGAGCTGCCCGCTTATACTGTGGCGGGATGGAGCACTACCGGCCTGGCTGCCTGCCGTGCTAATTACTACCTGCTGTTCAACAGCAGACTGCCGATCGAGCGCTACATCAAGCGAAAGATCGTTTTGCAGCTCCAGCCTGGATGCATAAGGCGTATAGCCGGTGTACGTGGCATAAAGCTCCGCGGGGCCGGCTTCAAGGGTGATGGAATAAAACCCGTAGGCATTGCTGGTAGTGCCGGTGTAACCCGCACCTATATAAACCGACGCGCCGGGCAGACGCTCCCCGCTGCTTTTATCGGTAACGTAGCCGCTGACCGTGAACTTTTTTTTTACCGGCGCTTCGGGAACAAGCACGATCTTTCCATGCTGCTCCACATATCTTACCTTTTGCGACCTGAGTATGGTCTTGAGATAGTCTTCCACTGTTTTCTCATGGCCGCCGGCTCTTACCACCAGGGAAAGATCGATGGCTTCGGAGCTATAGCTTATGGCAATACCTGATGCCGATGAAAGCCTGGAGAGCCATTCCTCCACCGTAGCAGGGCCACCGGTGAGGCTGACCTGTTTTTTAAGAAGAGTTTGCGACTGTGCAACGACAGACAGCAGCAGAAAGAAAATCGTCAGGAGCCTGTACTTCACCTTCCTAATTTATGCTGATTTCGTAATTACCCTCGCTTGTTTTTTGTATGCGGTAAGAGGTAATGAGCGAAAGCTCCTCTAAAACATCGCTGAGCGGCTGGTTAACAAATCGCGCGGTGACCGAAGCAGCCGAAAGCTGCGCACTGTCCTGCTTTTTGAGGGTAACATTGATCCCATAATACCGGCTAAGCGCAGCCGCCACCTCATTTACCGGCGTGCGGTTAAATATAAGCGCTCCCGACTGCCAGGCATTGAAATTCGTATCGGTATTAAGAGTTTTGGAAAAGCTTCCTCCGGAAAAAAGAGCACGCTCCCCGGCCGTTACCAGTAACGGCGCAGCATTTTCATCTGGGGCACTGAACTGCACACGCCCTGTTTTCACAATGAGCTCAACCTGGCTATTGGCTGTGTTCACCGAAAAGCTGGTACCAAGCACCTTTACTTCCGTATTGGCCGCTGTTATGATAAAAGGACGCGTGGCATCGGGTTTTACATCAAAAAAACCCTCTCCTTTCAATTCAACCTCGCGTTGCTCGAACCCTTTGTCGTAACGCAGGCTGCTGCCTTTCCTCAGGTAAACCCTGCTGCCGTCGGCAAGACTGATTTCCCTGGTTCCATTATCTGCAACGATCGTGAGCTCAGTTCCGGGACGCTGCCATATCCACCAGGAGCCAAGAACAAGTATGAGCGAAGCAGCTATACCCATGGCCAGGCGCAGCACACGGGTCCTGCCGCCAGCTGGCTGCTGGGAAATGCTGATCTTTCGGCCAACCCTGGTCCAGGCTTTTTCAGTATCGAATACAACCGCCGGCGTGCCGGCCGAATCGGTCCACAGTTGCCTGAGCAGGTGAAACTCTTCCTCGTTGGCCGCACTCTGGCGCATCCACTGCTGTACCGCAGCCTCTTCCTCAACGGAAGCCTCATTGCTGAAGTACCTGCCCAGTAAACTATAGATATCCTCGGCCATCAGGAAATTTTTATACTGCAACAATGGGAATACCGGCTACCCTGGCAAAATCTAGTTTCCCCGTCTTCTGCCTCCTCAACACCCCTCACCTAGTCTATAAACGCGGCCAGCCCGGCAAACCCCTATGCCAAAGGGCAATTTTTTCTTTCGCCTTCATAATAAGCAGCATAAAGCCATACAGGCAAGCAAGAGCAGGCCTGCACGGTGACGGCGCGCATAATCCCTCATCAACCTGAGAGCCTTACCTACTTGGTTGTCGACGGTCTTAACGGAAAGCCCGAGCTCCTCGGCAATCTGCTGGTAGGTAAGCTGGCCGAAACGGCTCATGGTAAAGATCAGGCGGCACTGGGGCGGAAGGGTTTGAAGCGCTTTTGCCGCCAGGTCCATGGGGTCTGCATGACTGTTGCCCGCCTCCTCGGGAGCCTGGTGCTGCAGCCCGGCCGTTTCCGGGTCAACAAACTGCCGGCCGGCCTGCTTACGCAGGTGAGAAATGGCAGCATTGCGCGTAGCCGTGATCAGGTAATATCTTGCTTCCGCCGTGGCAATAACTTCCGGGTTGTTCTGCCATACTCTGATGAAGACTTCCTGCACTACATCTTCGGCATCGTGCTCATTTCGCAGGATCGAAAGCGCATAGTTGGCAAGGGAATTATAGTGCTCCCTGAAAACCTCCTCGAAACGGTGATATCTGTCAGAAATAAGCATTAGCCTGGTTTGCCGGGCGGCGCCATCTGGCGATGTTGCTCCAGCCCGGGCCGCAATAAAAATAATTTTATGAGACTTAAAAAAACACAGCTTGGTTATTAACAATACTTTGGGCTCACCAAAAACGCCGCCCGCGGCTTTGACACAGGGAACCTGCCTTTCCGCTGCTTCGAACGAAAATGAAAAATGGCCGGTCACTGTCTTACAAAAGGCTTGCTCAAAGCAAACCCATCGGCGATCACCTGGATGCAATAGATCCCTGGTCTCAGCGTTGAGACATCAAGGGTCATATGGTCACCCGCAAAAGGGAGGCGTCGAAGGAGAGCTCCTGATCCTGATCGAAGAAGGACCTGTGCCGGCTGGCGCAGTTCCCCTTCAAGATTTAGATTAATGAATTGGTTCGCTGGGTTCGGACCGAGCTGCAATGCTTCGGGGCGAAAGGCGCCCGTGCCCGGTCGGCCGAAGTTCACAAGAATGATGGAGCTGTATACCGTGCTGCCATCCTCCCTCAACATTTTTATGCGATAATAATTGCGGAAGGCACCTGGTCCGCTGTCTGTGAACCGGTAACGTTCGCTGCCCCCAGTGGTGGTAGCCGCTATGGTAGCGATCTTTTGAAAATGATTACCATCGGCCGATCTTTCCACTTCGTAACCCAAGGAAGCCTCGTTCAGCCCAACCGTCCAGGTGAGGCTGACCTGGCTATTCTTCTTCAAGGCGTCAAACGACAGGAAGGTGGAAGGCAGCGGGATGAGGGGAACAGACTGTTTAATGAGCACTGCCGATGTGAAAGGCTGCAGCTCAATACTGCCTGCATAGCTGTTGTTACGGGCATCCACATAGGTACCATCGAGCTGTACTGTTTTAGGCTGGCTGCCCGCATTGTATTCGAAACGGATCGAATCTGCCGGTGAAGTAAGGGTAACATTGGCCTCGAATATCTTCAGGTTGTCGATATAAAGCGGCGCACCCTGCTCTTCCAGGTCAAAGACCAGGCTTGCATCGCTCTCGTTGCCCGTGGGAGTCAGCAAAAATTCATATTCATTACGGCTGCTCCTGATCTTGGCCAGCTTGCGCTCAGAAAGCTCGTTGTAGGGAGAGAGACTTTTGCGAAAAAAGACCTCGAGGTTCTTTTGTTCGTCTGCTCCAGCCAAACTAAAAGAAAGAACATATTTTTTGCCCGCCTGCACCTGGCCTATGCCTATTATCACCGAAGTTCTGGCAGTGGTTCCTGTAAAGGCGCTATGACTGATCCTGAGCGAGCCGCCGTCGAGCGGACCGTTGGCAGCCCAGGTGGCAAGAGCGTTACCTGCTGCAGCATAGGCATACAGCCCCCCGACATTGAGGTTGAATGAACCGTTCGCATATTTATTGCTGCCTACCAGTCCATGTACCTGGTAAAGAGGTATCTGCACCGGCGCTATTCTCGAATGCCGGTCCTTTTCAAAATTCTGCTGCCAGCCTTCCAGGTCCAGCATCGAGCCGTGGTAAACACCATTGCTTTGGTAGGCGCTGTAAATGGTGAAATGATCGCCTGCCGGGCGGCTGTAATAATTGCTGTCGAAGCTGCCGAATTCATTGAGGTCGTCGCGAATGGATTTATAATCGGCGATCATTTGGCTGGGCAGCCGTGAAAAATAGATATTGTTGTAGGCCTTTATATTCCTGATGGGAGAATGAGACGCCAGCCCGTCGTGCGAAAGCACCAGCTGCTTGTCGTTGTTATAAAGGGTATTGTCTCTTACCGTTATTTCGTGGGCATTGTGCAGGTAGATGCCGTATTGACCGCAGCCAGCCACTGTATTGGCACAGACCTCCACGTGATCCGCATTGTCGTCGATATAAATACCATGCACCTGGGGAGCCGGATCGCTTGTGCCGGCCCCGGCGCCCTTTCCATCGAGTATGATATTGCCGCAGACCCTTCGCTGCTGGTGTACCGGGGCATTGCTGCCGTTGTTCCAGGTATAGATGCCACCGCCGTCATCTTTTACAAAAGCGAAATGTCTTATCAGGTTATTCCTGATGCTTACATGATTACCATTGAAGGTGATGGGGATATACCCTGTGGTATCGATCGTGTTGTATTCAGCAGTATTGTTGTCTCCTGAAAGCATCAGTGCCTCATAGGAGCCGCTGTCCCCCTTACCCATGCCGGCTATTGCGCCGGTATGCCTGATGATGTTGTTGCGTATCGAAGTATTGCTGCTGTTGTTGATGTTGCAGGCGATGTTGCGGCTGTAGTAGATAAAGCAATGTTCCACCGTAAGCATGCTCACATCGCTGGCCTCTATGGCATTATTGCCGGCAAAGCTTATATCGCAGCCGGTCAGCCCTAGCCTGTTTGCCTGTCTCAGCTCGAAAGCATTGCGGTTGGCGCCCTTGAACACCAGCCCATCGAAGACCAGGTCGTGCAGGTTTCTGACCGACACAAGCGTATCCAGGTTGGATGCTTCCACCTGCAAGCTGGCCGGATTTTCAGCCGGAAGCCATAAGCCGAGCTTTCCTGAACGGTAATACCATTCGCCCCGCTCGTCGAGGGCAGCACGGTGGTTCTGAAAAAAATATCCATAACCAGCGGAAGCCCAATACCCGCTTTCGGATGTATAGGTAATTGTGTGGCCATTGTGTGCGGTAACAGCATTCCGGTCGAGCACCCATCGATTCTTCCTGATCACGATTTCGGCGCCCGTCCAGTCGGGCGAGGAAGGTAATTGTTCATCGGTGAGGGATGTATTGCCATTATAGCTCTCGAGACTTAGGTAACCTGCATTGGCCGCAGAACTGTTAGGATAACGGCCGAGGGCCTGCGGCTGTCCATTGATGAGCACATTCTGTATAGCAGCCGGACTGCCGGGAATGGAGGCCTCCCAAAGATTGCCCGATTGCACCCAGCCATCGATAGAAACCAGCGCCGTGATCACGGGTTTGAACCCGGTGCCGTAGGCAGCATAAACAATGGGCGCCGAAGCATTGCCGGATGCGGCTGCCCTGATCGTGCCATAGAATACTTCGCCCCTTTTAAAAAGGATAGAGTCTCCAGGTCTTAGCAGGGCCGAGATTGCATTGAGCTTTTGAATGGAGCGCCAGGGTGTAGCCGGACTGGCCGCTTCCGCAGCTGAGCGGCTGTCATCGCCGGATGAGGAAGAAAAATAGTAATTGTTGGCGCTGGCGGAAAGGCAAGCGGCGGATAGGATAAATAGCCATATGATCCTGGCGAGGATGGTGGTTTTCATAGAATAATTTCCTTTGGATTGAAGGATCGCCCGTAAGCGGCGTGGTTATAGCCACCAGGCGAGGCCTAAAATAACAGGTAAATTATCACTATTCAATTCACAGGGCAGGAATTTGAAATTAGTTGATCAAAAACAATCATCGGCAACAAAGCCGGCGAGGACCGGCTTTGTAAAATGAGGCTTAGAATACGTCGTGCTTGCCTTTGATCGTATTGTATACCGTCATGATCATGATCCTGATGTCAAGCAGCAGGCTCCAGTTCTCAAGGTACCAAAGGTCGTGGTCAACCCTTTTCTGCATCTGGCTCAGCGTGCGTGTTTCACCCCTCAAACCGTTTACCTGCGCCCAGCCCGTGATCCCCGGCTTGAGAAGCTGCCTTACCATATACTGCCCGATGAGGTTGGAATATTCATCGGTATGCTTAAGCATATGCGGGCGGGGGCCTACGATGCTCATATCGCCTTTCAGCACATTGATAAACTGCGGAAACTCGTCGAGGCTCGTTCTGCGCAGGAAGCGCCCGATGCGGGTAACACGGCCGTCATTGCGCGTGGCCTGCTGCGAATGTGCAAAAGCATTGAGGCGCATGCTTCTGAACTTAAGGCATAAAAAGGTCTTGTTGTTCTTGCCGGTACGCGGCTGAACGAAGAACAGCGGCCCCCTCGATTCGAGCCAGATCAGCAACCCTACGATGGGGATGAGCCAGGACAGAATGAACAGGATGGCAAAACTGCTGACGACAATATCGAATATCCGCTTCTTGATGCGGTTGCCAAGGTCTTCCAGCGGTTCTTTGCGAACCGAGATCACAGGTATCTCCTTCAGGTAATCGATGTGCATCTGCCGGTTGAAGAAAAATCCAAGATCGGGCACAATACGAAACCTGATGCAGTTCTGGTCTGCACTTTGAATGAGCTGGTAAAGCTGGTGATTGTGCTCTGGAGCGATGGTAGAATAGATCTCATTGGCGCCATGTTTTTTGCATATCTCCACCGCACCCGACACATCGCTGAGGATAGGATAGTTGGAAAGCTCGTGCACATTTTCGTATTCTTCGCAAAAGCCAACGATCTCCTTATTGATGCCATCGGCTGAAAGATAATCTACCAGCCTTTTTGAAAGGTTATTGTAGCCTATGATCACGATCCGGCTCATCAGCCATTCCCTTTTGCGGAAATAATGATAGATCGCCAGGTAGATAAAGCGGTTGAGAAAGATCGACAGGCTGATGCTGGCGAGCACTACGACCACAAACATCCTGGAGAGCAGGAGCATACGAAAAAAGAACAGGTAAACCGTAACCAGGAGCAGGAAATAAACCATAGCCTGCAACGATACCTTCGTGAACTGCTCAAAGGAGATGATATAACGCTGGTGATAAATGTTTTTCAGCAAAACCACCACAAGCCAGAAAATATTGAGGGAAAAAATAAAGTAGACATATTCGGCATTCTGCTCGATAAGCGTTTGCTGACGGAACAGGTATTGAGCCGTAAAAAAAACACAGTTGATGACAAGAAAATCAAGAAAGGCCAGACTAAGTTGGAGTAAGTGTAAAAACCGGTTGTTCATGCTGCAGTAATTAGCTGGTGATCATTCAATTCATAGCGGAAACACCTGGAAGTGCCTTTCTCCGCTTTCTTTTTAGATAAGCTTTCGTAATCAGGTAGAGGAACATAGAGTTTGTAACCGTATAGCGCTTCAGCAGTCTTGAAGGCTCCTGGAGCAGGCGGTACAGCCATTCCAGGCCGCCTTTCTGCATCCATACAGGGGCCCGCTTCTGTGCACCTATAAGTACGGGTAGCGCACCGCCTATGCCCACCATGGTAGCGTGCACCTTGCCCTTCATGGCTGCCATCCACTTCTCCTGCTTCGGACAGCCTAGCACTACAAATACCAGCCTGGCCCCGGACTGGTTGATCCTTTCCGCCACCGCGTTTTCTTCTTCATCCGTCAGCTTACGGAAGGGCGGGCTGTACGCACCGGCTACCGGCAGGGAAGGAAAAGCCTTTTGCAGAAAACCTTGGGTATCGCTGATGGTTTGCTGCTGTCCGCCATAGATATAAACGGGAAGTGCATGCTGCTCCGCCGCCCGCAACAGGTCGGGCAGCAGGTCCATGCCCGATACCCTCTCCTGTTTTGTATTGTACAGGAGCCTGAGCGCCCAGGACAGGGGCTTGCCGTCGGGTGTAGCCACGTCGGCATTTTGCACAATGGAAGCAAAATCCTTGTTCTGGTAAGCCTCCACCAGCATATGCACATTGGCCACGCATACATAGCGGCTTTCCCTGCGGGCAGCCATACCAATAATGGCTTGTATAAAATCATGGTAGCTGCCGGTATTAACGC
>DASTPZ010000320.1:0-5485 GCA_035761965.1 Flavisolibacter sp.
AAAGGTAAGCTCGCCGATTTTGTGATCCTCGACCGTGACCTGATGACGGCGACTGGCATCGACATCCTTAAAACAACCGTGATCGCCACTTATATAAATGGTGAGAAAGTATATGGGAAATGAAAAAGGAAAGGCCGGCAATTACCATACGACCGTTTGCCTAAGCAAGGATGAGCGGACCGTTCAGGCATGCACTTTGTTTATTCGCGGATAACAGAAGCATGCTGGCCCTGCAGCAGCGCCATGCATTGTCGCTCATCAGGGCCTGGGCCGAATCGGTTGTACTCATGTAAAACCCTTACCGGCGCGGCTTTGCAGAAGTCATGGGAACAAATTATTGTAAATTTGCAGTTTTGAAACACTATGTTACGTATCGCAATCTTAGATCTTTACGAGGGGCAGGCCAACCAGGGCATGCGTTGTATCAGGCAGATCATCAGGGAATGGAGCGAATTCCATGGCGTTGAGATGAGCTTTGATGAATTCGATGTGCGTGTCGACCGCCGCGTTCCCGACCTCAGCTATGATATCTATATTTCTTCCGGAGGTCCGGGCAGCCCGCTTGAAAGTGAAGGATCGGCATGGGAATCGGCCTATTTCAGCTGGCTGTCGGGTATTGAGCAATGGAATGCAGATCCCGGCAATACCAACAAAAAATTTGTTTTCTTTATTTGTCACTCTTTTCAGCTTGTTTGCCGCCATTACGCCGTTGGCGACATCAGCAAAAGAAAATCTACGGCCTTTGGCGTTTTTCCCGTGCATGTAACGCTCGAAGGGCAGCATGACCCCGTATTTTCTGGGTTGAAGGATCCGTTTTATGTTGTGGACAGCCGCGACTGGCAGGTAACCCTTCCCGATTTCAATAAGCTGAAAATGCTGGGCGCTGATATTCTATGCATCGAAAAATACCGCCCCCACGTGCCTTATGCACAAGCCCTGATGGGCGTACGCTTCAACCAGTACATGCTTGGTACGCAATTTCATCCCGAAGCAGATGCAATAGGTATGAGCATGTACCTTCAAACCGAGGAAAAGAAAAAAACGGTCATAGAGAACCATGGTGAGGAAAAATGGAAAAGCATGGTTGAACAGCTCAATGACCCGGACAAGATCATGTGGACCTATTCCCACCTCCTGCCTAATTTCCTGAGCCTTTCTTACAGCCAGCTGCACCGCCAGCTTGCAGAGAGCTAAGTGCAGCCATGCCTGCAAAACAGACAGGCCAGGAATTACCTGGCCTGTTGATATATTACTATTGATACTGCAAAGCTCCTTTTTCTGCAGGTCTTTACAGCATGAGCATGCTTTTTCTAAGCAGTGGCGAGGGCCTTGTTTACAAGGTCCGCTGCCTCACTCAGCTGGATAGCCGATTGAACTTTCAGACCGCTTTCATCGATCAGCTTTTTGGCTTCCTCGGCATTGGTTCCCTGCAGGCGCACAATGATGGGGATACTGATATTGCCCATGTTCTTATAAGCATCGATCACGCCCTGTGCAACACGGTCGCAACGTACGATACCGCCAAAAATATTGATGAGGATGGCTTTTACTTTTGGATCTTTCATGATGATACGGAAACCGGCTTCAACGGTCTGTGCATTCGCGGTACCGCCTACGTCCAGGAAGTTGGCTGGCTCACCGCCGCTCAGCTTGATCATGTCCATGGTAGCCATGGCCAGTCCTGCGCCATTTACCATACAGCCTACATTGCCGTCGAGCTTTACAAAATTCAGGTTGAACTTGCCGGCTTCCACCTCTGTCGGGTCTTCCTCGCTGATGTCGCGGAGGTTGGCCAGGTCGGGATGACGCATGAGGGCATTATCATCGAGGTTCATCTTGCAATCCACCGCTACGATCTTGTCATCAGCCGCTTTGAATAGCGGGTTGATCTCAAGCATGGCGCAATCAAGCGCTGTATAAGCATTATAGAGATTGGTCACAAATTTCACCATGTTCTTGAAGGCATCACCTTTGAGGCCCAGGTTAAATGCCACCTTTCTTGCCTGGAACGGTTGAAGACCGCCGCCGGGATGAACCCACTCCTTGAATATTTTTTCGGGCGTCTTGTGAGCTACTTCCTCGATATCCATGCCGCCCTCTGTGCTGTACATGATCACATTCTGGCCCTTGGAACGGTCGAGCAGGATAGAAAGATAAAATTCCTTTCTTTCGCTGGGACCGTCATAATACATATCCTGGGCTACCAGTATCTTGTTCACTACCTTGCCTGCCTCGCCGGTTTGGATCGTTACCAGGGTACCGCCCAGTATCTTGGAAGAAACATCGGTCACCTCTTCCAGCGATTTCACCACCTTAACACCATTGATGCCGGTTTCCCTGACCTTTCCCTTACCCCTTCCACCTGCGTGTATCTGGGCTTTGATCACGGCAAAGCTGCTGCCGTATTGGGTTTTGATCTGGCGATATGCTTCTTCAGCTTCATGGGGGGTGCTGGCTGCGACGCCTTCCTGGGTGAGAACACCATATTTTTTCAATAGTTCCTTAGCCTGGTATTCATGCAAGTTCATGTAGTAAAATTTGTCGCAAAAATAAGGGAAACAGTTTGCTTTGAAGTTGAGGCTTGTTTTGGGGGAATCTCCGCACGAATGCGGCAGATCTTATCATCTTCACCATCCCATAATGCAAAAAAGCAGATCGGAAGCAGGTCTGCTTCCAGCGATGAAATGTAAGCCGGGAAAAGAAGGAGAACTCAGCCAGGTTACGCGCCTATGGTACGGCGATACACGGCATGGCTGAAAAAATCTACCCCGCGAACGCGGTTGTACCCCGCCTCGCCGCCCAACATGCCTATTTTATTGCAATGCTCATCGTAAACATCGATGGTTCTGATCTTACCTCCGCCTGTCCCGAAAAGATAAACCGACCTTCCCTGAAAAACATATTCCCTGATGAACGGACCATCGATCAGATCCGCCATACAAGAGGCCCGGGAAGTGGCAGGCATAACCTTTCCAGTAAAAAAATGAAGATTGGCTTTTTGACGAGAAACAAAGCTGATCAGGGCAGCTGGCAGCAGGAACTTCATGGAAACCGATTATACAGGCCCTGACATATGCCTTTTGAAAAGCGCTGCAAACTCCATGTGTCTGAAACGGGTTAAAAATGCGTTTTTAGATTTTTATAACAAATCCGGGCGGCTGACCCCCGATGGCAATCTTGGCGGATATGAATAATTTTAAAACCATGAAGGCCTTTCTTTACTGCTGCTTTTTTTTGACCTCCTGCTCTACCGGGATAAAGATCGCGGTTCCTTCCAGTCCTGGTGGCCTGAGCGGGTCTGCATTCTATGCAAAAGCTGCCGCCATGGGCTGGCAGGCGCGCGACTCCCTTGCGTTATTGGAAATACTCAGGGGCAATATCCCCTCTTTTCTAAAACATTTTTATCCGGTCAGGACCGGCTACAGGGATAGCCTTACGGGAAAGGAGTTCGAGGCAGTATTTTATGTGGCGCCGGATTACCTCAGTCTCGGCTCCGACGCCGACTGGGCAAGGGTGAACCTTACACCGCGAGCCGCGCAGCGGATAGCAGACAGCTTTGGATGTTTCCTGCCTACCCGCAAGATGGTCGATGATATCTACAGATCGGCCACCGTAAAGCTAGAGCCCATGCCTTTGTTTGCTCTCCGCGACAGCAGCCCCACCATGTATCACCATCACCTGATCATAGAGGGCCAGCGAAAACAGCGGAAAGGCCTGATTGCAGGGATCAAAAAAGATATTGTGCTCAGTGGAAGGCTTTCGGAAAATGGCAAAGCAGACCGCGTGGCGATCTATGGCTGGCACAGGACCGATGGCAAACCAATTCAACCCCTGTATACCGGTCACGTTTATTGGTGGGTCGACTATAGCCAGTCGGTGCGGCTGGTATACAGGAGAATAAAAGTGAACGGGAAATGGATGGATTATAAAGATATACTGGCCGATCCCATGCTCAACCGCCTGATCTGCGATGAGCAATATTGTGATTTCTATAAATACCCATATTAAAAGGCTACGGCTATCTTTGCCGCGATGAATACATTCGAAAAGCTGACTGAGGCAACAGCCTTCCTGCAACCTTTCAACGAGGCCGGGGCCAAAGCCGGCGTCATACTGGGAAGCGGCTTGGGAAACTTTATCCAGGAAATGACCGTTACGAAGGAGATCAGTTACGACCAGATCCCTCATTTCCCTGTCTCCACGGTGGAAGGACACCAGGGCAAATTGATCTTTGGATCCATTGCCGGCAAGCCGGTGATCGCCATGGCCGGCAGGTTTCATTTTTACGAGGGCTACTCGCCCGAAGAAGTTGTTTTTCCCGTACGCGTTATGAAGTTCCTGGGTGTGGAAACCCTGCTGATCTCCAATGCGGCCGGCGGTGTGGACCCGCTTTTAAAGGTCGGCGACCTGATGATCATCACAGACCAGATTTCTTTTGCCACTGTCAATCCCTTGCTGGGTAGAAACGACGACCGGCTGGGGCCCCGCTTTCCCGACATGAGCGAACCTTATAAAAAAGACCTGGTCCGGAAGGCAAAAGCCATCGCAGCCAGGCTGGGCATAGAATTGAAGGAAGGCGTTTATTTCGGCGTAACCGGTCCCACATTCGAAACAAGGGCCGAATACCGCATGATTCATTCCCTGGGTGGTGATGCCGTAGGCATGAGCACAGTGCAGGAAGTGATTGCAGCCAACCATGCCGGCATGAATGTATTTGCCGTGAGCGTGATAACGGATATAGGCATACGCGAAGACGACAACATCATCACCCATGAAGAAGTATTGCAGGCAGCCAAAGAGGCCGAGCCCAAATTTTCTTCCATCTTCCGGGAAATGATCGCATCCCTCGATTAATGCAGCTTGTATTGAAAACAAAAAGAACCCATAGCATTTTTTTTGTCGTTTGCCTTATCCTGGCAGGTCATGCGGGCCTGTCTCAAAAACCTGTTGAGATCATAAGAGGCATCGGCAATAAGATACCCGGAGCAGGTTCCGGGCAGAGCGGGCGTCCGGCCGCAGGCTCAGGCGGCACAGACAGCCTCCAGACAAGGAACATGCTGGAAGACAGCATTACCGTATCCATATACTACCTCGATTCGCCAAGAGGATACAAGCTCGATTCAACCATTAACGATTTTACAAGGCGATATCCCATTCCGGCCACCCATATCTACCTGGGCAATACCGGAACGGCAACCCGGTCCATACTTTTCCAGCCTGATCTAAAAGCAGGCTGGGATCCCGGCTTTCACGCCTATGATGTTTACAAATGGAAGCTGGACAAGGTAAAGTTTTACAATACCACGAGGCCCTACACAGAGCTGGGTTATATACTTGGAGCAAGGGGTGAGCAAATGATCGACATCCTTCACACCCAGAACATAAGACCCTACTGGAACTTTTCGCTGGGCTACCGGCTCATCAATTCACCAGGGGTTTTCCGCAACCAGAAAACCAATCACAACAATTACTTATTCACCTCCTG
>DASTPZ010000321.1:0-12049 GCA_035761965.1 Flavisolibacter sp.
CAGCAGCGTAAGGAGGGCAGTTGCCACCTTCATCACCAATGAATTGCCATTGCTATTGATCCAGGGCTGGATATAATAGGAGGAAATGACGATGATAGAGAGAATGATCACCGACAGCAGCACTACGTTGATAATGGTTGAACGGATAAACATCTTCCATTCGCTGGTATGCGATACCTGTTTCGCCTCGGAGCTGTAGCGGTTGAGCCTCTTGACCAAGTTGGGTGGAAGCCGCCTGTTAAGCCAATGATAAAAGCGGCCCGATGACCTGATGAGGTAAGGTGTGGTCAGCGTAGTGACCGCCGATACGGCAACGGCGATAGGATACAGAAAATCACTTGTTACGTTGAGACTGAGACCCAGCGTTGCGATAATGAAAGAGAACTCACCGATCTGCGCCAGGCTGAAGCCAGCCTGTATGGATGTTTGCAGCTGCTGCCCTGACAGCAAGGCTCCAAGCGTTGTGCTGAATACCTTGCCTGCAATGGTGACTAGACAAAGAATAACGATGGGCAGGGCATGATCTACAAGCACCTGGGGGTCGATGAGCATACCTACCGATACAAAGAATATAGCCCCGAAAAGATCCTTTACCGGTTTGATCAGGTGCTCGATACGCTCTGCCTTTGTGGTTTCGGCAAGAATAGAGCCCATGATAAATGCGCCAAGGGCAGGGGAGAACCCTACCTGGCTGGCAAACACCACCATCAGGAAACAAAGCGCCACCGAAATGATCAGCAGCATCTCATCGCTGATGAGCTTTTTGGCTTTGCGAAGCAGGGTGGGAATAAAAAATATACCCGACAGGAACCAGATGGCAAGAAAAAAGACAAGCTTGAGGATGGAGTAGATCATTTCGGTACCGGCAAACTGCTTGCTTACTGCAAGGGTCGACAGTAATACCAGCAGCACAATGGCTACGAGGTCCTCTACTATGAGCACACCAAATACGAGCGTGGCAAACTGTTTGGTCTTCAGTCCAAGCTCGTCAAAGGCCCTGATGATAATGGTGGTGGAAGAAATAGAAAGAATGCCGCCGAGAAAAAGGCTGTCCATGAACGACCAGCCAAGGCCCTGGCCCACACCAAAGCCTATCAGCACCATCACGATCACTTCCACGAGGGCGGTGATGGAAGCCGAGCCTCCCACTTTCAGCAATTTTTTAAAGCTGAACTCGAGTCCGAGGCTGAAAAGCAGGAAGATCACACCGATCTCTGCCCATATCCTGATGTTCTCTCCTTCATGTACCGTGGGTATCCAGCTGAAATAAGGACCTACCAAAAAGCCCGCGATAATGTATCCCAGCACCAGGGGCTGCTTCAGCTTTTTAAATACCAGGGTAATGAATGCCGCTGCACACAATATCAGGGCAAGATCGGTTATGAGGTTGGGTAGATGCGCCATAATCAGGTAGTTCAAACAGATACCGGCAAAAGCTCATTTCCTATTTTGAGTCCTTGGCAGGGTGAAACGGATTTGCCGGTCAAAGAAAAGTTCAGGAAGAAGAGTCCAGGTACTTCCTTATTTCACAGTTTTTTCAACCGGTCATGCTTTCATACCGGCTTACTTCATACTTACCAGAAATTATGATTGGGAAAAAGCAGCAGCCTCAGAAGGAAAAAGCGGTCTGGCGGCTCAAGGCTTGATACAGTACCGCAACATATGCCATGGTTATGGCAAATGCGCGGCATACCAGCGCAACAGCCCTCAGCTTGGGATTCGCGCTGTTGAAGGCTGGCGATTCTTGAAAGACCGGCGCCTGCTGCCCGAATGCCTTGCAGCTTGCGCGCCCGGGACCCTTCCTGCATACTTGCCATGTGGAAGGCGGCCGCTTTCTTCGCAGGCGTCTTCTCTCTGGCACTTGCAGGCAGAAGGCAGAGCTGCAGCAGGAAAAGGGGTATGAGCTTTAACAATAGCACAGCGCAAAGGTAGGCTTTCACTCACTTGTTCTCCTGCAGGACCGGCGATGTGTTTCTATGGTTTTTGTTTGCGATTACGCTTGCAATGCATGCAACGCCATCTTCGATTAAAAAAATAGAACGGTTTATGAAGGCATTTGGGATAGAGCCTTTTTCGAAAAAGAATCAGTAAGCCTAGATCATTGCATGAGCTGCATGTTGGTTTGCTGCCATGGAATTCACACAATTTACAGGAGAAGCTTCTGAGAAACCGACCTGCGCTCAGCTAAAGAACACAGCCAGCTCCTTACGGGTAAGCTTGAGTGATTCCAGCTCTTTCATGCGTTTGCGCATGAGATGCAGGCCCACAGCCATAAGGACGGCCGCGGCAAAGGAAGAGATATAGTACAGCAAAAGGGTATCTGCCTTGTACGGGGTTTTCTGGATATAAAAGAAATAATAGATCAGCGTATAGCAGGCATAGGCAAAAAGGATCGAAGCCAGCATGAACATCCTGCCCTGGTTCTTGCCATGCATGATGCTGAACTTTACCTGCTTTACAAAAAGATAGCCCGTATAGAGCAATACAAGTATGAGACCCGGTCCCAGTATGTATACAATGGCCACCCGGTTAAACCCATGTATGGCCAAAACAACGACCTCATAGGCAATAAAGCTGATGATCAGTGCTTTTACGATCGTTTGCTTTTGCTTGCTTGGGCAAAAGAAAAGCAGCACGGTAAGCATGAGCGGCACGTCAAGAAAATTATTGAGCATGCCAAAGCCGGTAAGAAAAGAAGTCGTGGAAGGAAGGAACCCCTCGGCCATCAGGTTGTAGAGAATACTGCTGGTATAATAGACCAGTAAGGCCGCAAGGCTGCGATGACTGTAAAAGCGGTTATAAAAGATAACGGCGACAGGCAGGGTCAGGGATAATATGCACAGGATGGCAGGTAGATCACGCCAGCTCATATACTCGGTTTTAGGATATTGGATCGGTCTTGTAACCGTATTGACCGTAAATATAATACGACAGGTTTTTAATTGTATGCACTTGTAAAAAATCGGGTATTACCACTTACACATTCTCTCGTAGAACTACGGCGCTGCCGCTAGTAGTTTTATGCTTTATCTTAGGCCGATGAAATGGATGGTTTTGTCCGCGCTTTTCTTTTTTTACAGTAGTCTGCCTGCACAAGTGATCCTTACCGGCCGCACAACCGGTGCCTTGCCTCATCTTGAGTATGGCTTGGGTGACGATAGGTTGGGTGGGGCCAAGATGACCTATCTCGATACGAATATTCTTGTTAAGGTTGTCGACAGCTCGGGCAGCGACTACAAGGTGCAGCTTTCGGCTCATCATGCCGCCTACCTTCCCAAACAGTATTTCAAAACAGATACGGCAGCAAAGCCAAAGGCCTCCTATCTCAGCGCCAGCTGGAAGGTTTGGGGCGATGATCAATACGACTATGTTTCTCTTTCCCTGCCCGAACGCCTTCCTTACCGCAGCTTCCAGCAGGTGGGACCATCGAGGATCGTGGTGGATGTGTTCGGCGTTACCAGCAATACCAACTGGATCACCCAGCTCAAAACCGTGCGGGAGATCAGCAACGTTTGGTACGAGCAGGTGGAGGACGATGTGTTCAGGATATTTATCGAGCTCAGGCACCCGCAGCATTGGGGCTATTTCATATATTATAATAACAATGCCCTCCAGGTGCGTGTAAAAAGACAGCCTTCCTCCCTTAAGCCCTCACGGCTGCTTGTAGCCATCGATGCAGGGCATGGCGGTGTGAACAATGGCGCATCGGGACTCAACAGCAAGATCAAGGAAAAAGACTATACGCTGATGATGGCAAAGCAACTGAAGAAATACCTGGAGCGCAAGAATGTGGAGGTCTACATGACCAGGGAAGAGGACGTAGACATCAGCATGATCGACCGGACCCTCATGGTGCGCGCCCGGCAGCCCGACCTGCTTATCAGCCTGCACCTGAACTCTTCATCTAATCCCAATGCCAAAGGTACCAGCACCTACTATCGCTATATCGGCTTCCGCCCCCTTTCGCAGGCCATACTCGACCGCATGCTCGAGCTGAACCTGAATAATTTCGGCAATATCGGTGCCTTCAATTTTGCGCTGAGCGGACCTACAGAGTATCCCAACTGTCTTGTTGAAGTGGCTTTTCTTAGCAATGCCGACGATGAGAAGAAGATACTCGATGAAGATTTTCACCGGCAGGTCGCCAAAAAAATATACAGGGGACTGAAGGACTGGCTGAAAGGACTAAGGAAATAGCAAACGGTTCTGCGTGCACAGGATGATGCCTGATCGATAGCTCCATCGTCGAGGCACCAGAACTTACAAAAAAGAAGCATAGAGCCAGACAGGCACGATGGCAAACAGCACCGAGTCGAAGCGGTCAAGAAAGCCGCCATGCCCCGGCATGATGCTGCCACTGTCCTTTACCCCGGCCATTCTTTTGAGCTTGCTTTCAAAAAGATCTCCATAGGTACCGCTTATTGCGGCCAGTCCGGCCATGATAGCCGCATGGTGGATCGCAAGCCTGCCGGTAAAATGTGCAATAAGCGATATGGTAAGTATGGTAAGCAGGATGCCGCCAATGGTGCCTTCCCAGGTCTTTTTGGGTGATATAGGCGATAATGGGGTTTTGCCGAATATCGACCCGGTGATATAGGCCATGGTATCGTTGATCCATAGCGAAAAGATCGTGAGCAGGGGAATGGTCATCGACAGCTCGAACTGCGCTTCGGTCCACCTGGTGCGCATATTCACGAGCAAGGCAAGGGTAAGGGAGATATAAAGCAGTCCGAAAAGGGAATAGACAATATTTTTCAGAAATACATTTCTTGATTCGATCAGCATCATCAGCGGCAGCAGGATGGCAAAAAGCAGTCCGCCCCAAAAGCCAAGATCGGTGAGGGCCAGTCCGCCTACCACCAGCTCATAATTGCTGAAGAACAGCATCAGGCACCAGCCACCTACCATTACGCCATAGCGGTGAAAGCCGATGATTTTTTTATAATCGGGGTTGAATTTTTCCACCAGCCTCACATATTCCACCCAGGCGCCAAAATGCACGACCGAAAAAAGAAGAAAGAAAGACCACTCGTTCCAAAGCAATCCTGCCAGCATCACTACTACAAATACGGCGGCCGTAAGGGATCTTGTTCTGAAAGTTTGCCAGTTGAATGCCATGGATCAAAATGTAAAAATATCGTCTTTGGGTTTGTCGTCCTTAAACTCTTCTGCATAGGAGGCGGAGGAAGACCGCTTCATCTGCAGGATCAGCAGTACGGTAAGTGCAATACTGATGATGCCTGCAATGGTCAGCCGTGCCGGGTCTACGAGGGTAGCCTCGGGGTTTTTCAGCATTTCAGGGTTGAAATAAGCCACTACGATGATCAGGGCATCGTAAAAGAAATGCGCGAATATAGCCGTCCACAGGCTGCCGCTGTACCAGTAGATGGCGCCCAGCACAATGCCCAGCAGCACGCGTGGAAGAAAGCCAAAGAACTGGAAGTGAAAGGCCGAGAAAAGAATGGCGGTCACTACAATGCCCGCCCAGGGGGATTTAAAAGCCCTTATGAAAATGCGCTGCAATATGCCCCGGAAGAACAGCTCTTCTCCCACACCGGCAAAAACGGCGATAAAAAGCGTGTTCAGCAGAAGCTCAGACACCGTATGCCTGCTGAGCATGAACTGGATCTGCTTGGCGGCTTCCTCTTCCCGGCTCTTCATCCAGGATTGCGTTTCGGCCCCCAGGCTCATCTGCTGGTTCAGCAGCCCGAGGTATTCGGCTGCCGGCAGGGCTACAAGCATTGTAACAATGCCGAGTACCCAATAGCGGTTCTTGTATGGGCGCCTGAGACCGGCATAATGCAAGGGCTGCGGATCGGAGAAATAGGAGAATAGTAGGGAAGGGATCACAAAAAGTCCAAGGAACTGTATCAGCAACAGGCCCCTGATGTAAAAGATCATCCTGGGGTTATTGGGGTCCCACTCGTCAATGCGCTGGATCTCGAGCATATTAATGCCTGTGATGGCCGAAAGTATGCTCATGCCGATCAGCGACAGTACTATAAAAATGCCGAAGGCCATGCCAAGGAACAGGAACAACTGAACCCACGATGACCTGGTTTTAAGATATGTTTGCATAACTGCGCTCTTTCTTGATGTAAATTTGCCTTTCGCCTTTGGCGGATTGGCAAGCTGCAAGATAAGCAGCGATCAACTGATACGGATTCCCTTGGTAAAAATTGACAACATATCCCTGCCCGATTTTCCCCTGCTGCTGGCACCCATGGAGGATGTAAGCGATCCGCCGTTCCGTGCCGTATGCAAATCGAACGGGGCCGACCTGATGTATACGGAATTCATCAGCAGTGAAGGCCTCATCCGCGATGCCATCAAAAGCCGGCAGAAGCTCGACATTTTCGATTATGAAAGACCTATCGGTATCCAGATCTTTGGTGGCGATGAAGAGGCCATGGCCCTGGCAGCAAGGATCGTCGATGCCACGCAGCCCGATCTGCTTGATATCAATTTCGGATGCCCGGTTAAAAAAGTAGTCACTAAGGGCGCAGGTGCAGCCGTGCTGAAAGATATCGACCTCATGGTAAGGCTGACCAAGGCAGTGATCAACTCTACCCATCTGCCCGTTACAGTAAAGACCCGCCTGGGCTGGGACGATGCCAGCATCAATATAGGCGAGGTGGCTGAAAGACTGCAGGATGTGGGTGTAAAAGCCCTGGCCATACATGGGCGCACAAGGTGCCAGCTTTACAAGGGCTCCGCCGACTGGACGCATATCGCCCGCGTGAAGGAAAACCCTCGCATCCGGATCCCGGTTTTTGGCAATGGCGATATCGACTCACCCGAAAAGGCCCTGGAATATAAGAACCGCTATGGGGTGGATGGCATCATGATCGGCCGTGCCGCCATCGGCTACCCCTGGATATTCAACGAGATCAAACATTTTGTACAAACAGGCACCCACCTGCCTCCGCCCGATATCGGGCAGCGCGTGGCCGTCATCCGCGCACATCTTCACCGTTCGGTGGAGTGGAAGGGAATAAAGGCGGGCATCAATGAAATGCGCAGGCATTATACCAACTACCTCAGGGGCCTGCCCAATATAAAGGAGTTCAGGCTGAAGCTGGTGACCATCGATGCCGTTGAGGCCATAGATGAGGTATTGAATGAGGTAGAGACACGTTACCAGGGCTTTGAGTTCGCACCCCGCAAGCTTGACATGGATGCTATGGCGCATAGCTGCGGCTAATGGTCGGCCGGCTGCGGGATGCTCAATCCTTTCTCAGGGAGCTTTTATTCCCGCGGCTTTTGTTACCTCTTCATCAAGCGGCGGAACGCCCTGGTCAAAGAAATGGGTGAGAAAGCCCCGCTCATCAACAAGGTATTTGCAAAAATTCCAGGTAGGCTGCTGATCGTTCCAGCCGTTCTGGTCCTTGCTCGACAGCCATTTGAAGATGGTGTTCTGGTTCTCGCTTTTGACCACGCTGCTTTTTTTTGCCAGCCTGAAACGGATGCTGAAGTACTGGCGGCAGAAGTTTTCGATCTCTTCGTCGCTTCGTTTTTCCTGCTCACGGAAATCGTTGGCAGGGAAGGCAATGATCTCCAGGTTACCGCCCGCCTTTTCGTAAAGCGCTTGCAGCTCAGCATACTGCGCCGTATAGCCGCAATCGCTGGCCGTGTTTACCAGCATGACCTTTTTACCCCGTAAGGTTTGAAAAGAAAGCAGCTGGCCGTTGTTCAGCTGAATGAACAGCGAATAAAACGGGATGACCGGTCTTGCCTCGCTCTTGTTTCTAAGGATCTTTTTTTTGCCGGTAACCCGGTGAACGGCCATCAAAACAGGATAAAGCAGCTTTAATAATTTTTGGCGAACTGTCATGCTGCAAAATTATCATGTGAAGGCCGTTCGCGCCGATGTTTTTGTTCAGCCTGTTTCCAGGTCGTGAAGAAGGAGGTTTTGACCATTGGAAACGGATCATTCATCAAACAAAAATATGCCGTGGAAATATCGACGACGGGATGCGCAAAACTCCCACATTAAAAGGAGGCGAGCCACCTAATTATTTTTACTTAGTAAAAACTACCATGAAATACCCTGAATGATAAGGTATTTATACTATTGTATAAACCTTAAAAATTTTTTTCCTTTGATAGGTTTTACAGTTAGCTGGTTCCGGTTCTAAAACCGCAGATCAACTGCCTGGGAAACGATCCAAAATCCAAGCCTATGAAAGTAAAGTTTTACCTTCTACCCCTTATACTCTTTCTCTTCCAGAAAGTGACTGCTCAAGACTGCAGTTCACTATCAGTAAGTTACACCAGCCTAGAATCAAGATGCGCTGCCACGGGGTCGATCCAGGTAACAGTGAATGGTGGATCAGGCAATTATAATTACAAGGCTATCGGACCGGTTGTTACCCCTACTACATCGTCAAGCAATATCACGGGCCTGCAGGCCGGCTACTATACCATCCAGGTAAAAGACCTGGCAACCGGCTGTACGGTTGAAGTCGACAGCGTTCAGGTGGCAGGCGATTACAGCGATCCGCGTTTTCAGCTCACCAAAACAGATCCAGGCTGCAGTGGCAACGACGGCACACTGACGGCCATCAATGCGCAATTTGGCAGATCACCCTTTACATACAGTATTATTGCCCCTTCGCCTTCCAATGTTGGCGCTACCAATACAACGGGGTCTTTCACAGGTCTTACGCCGGGAGAATATTCGGTACAGCTGCGCGACTCCTGCGGAGGCATCCAGGTAAGAAGGATCACGATCGAAAATTATACCTGGTGGTTCGATTCTGTTTCGGTTGTGCGTGTGGGCTGCGACAGCGCCTATGTCTATATAAGGATCAGGGATAACAAAGGGAACGTGAACACCGTGGGAACGGCTTTTAATGGCTTTAGCTATGGTTATGTGATGGGCACCGATACCACCTGGTTCTCCACGCCGCAGTTCAGCCTGCTGCTGGGCAATAACAGGGCTCTCAGGCTGGTGGTAAAAGATCCTTGCGGCGGTATCCACACTACAACATGGACCCTGCCCAATTCGGTAAGGCCATCGCTGAACAATGCATCCATCAGCAACCTTGCCTGTTCTACTTTTACGGCTTCCATTGCGGGCCAGAACCTCACCAACCCGCAGTATTGCCTGTACGATAATGCCAATAACCTTATCAGCTGCGGCAGTCTTGCCTCTTTTCCCAATATACCCTATGGCTCCTATTGCATACGGGTAACAGATGATTGTTACGATACCACTATTGTGCGTTGTTTTGTTGTGAACAGGCCAACGCCGGCCATCGGTTCAACCGTAAGTATCACCAACCGCAACTGTACAGGCTTTACGGCCACCATTACCAGCCAGATCAACCTTACAAACCCTGAGTTCTGTCTTTACGATGAAAACAATGCAGTGCTGCAGTGCAACAGCACCGGGGTATTCCCTAACCTGCCCTACGGCAGCTATTGCATATCCATGAAGGATGGCTGTACCGATACGCTCATTACCCGTTGCTTTATGGTCAGAAGGCTCACGCCGATGCTTACGGGCTATAACATCAGCGGTGCGAATTGCAATACCTTCAATGTCACAACGAGCGGCTCGAACCTCATCAACCCGCAGTATTGCATCTATGATGCACAGGGTAACCTTGTTGCTTGCAACAGCACCGGCGCTTTTCCCAACCTGCCGCATGGCAATTATTGCATAAGGGCTATTTCCTGCGGCGATACCACCATGCCGGTTTGTTTCGGCAGCGGAAGACCCGTGCCCTCGGTAGGCGGAACGGTCCAGATCACAAACAGGCAATGCTCAACCTTCACGGCCAGCATCACCGGCCAGGTAAACCTTACCTTCCCGGAATACTGTTTATACGATAACAATAACGTGCAGATAGCCTGTAATTCCACAGGCGTGTTCAATAACCTGCCCTATGGTTCATACTGCATAAGGGTCGACAACGACTGTTACGACACCGTTATCACACGCTGCTTCACCGGCACAAGGGTCATACCATCGGTAAATGCCTCCATCCAGCTGCTGAGCTCCAACTGTACAGGCGTTTCCATCAGGGTGAACGGCTCCAACCTGTTCAATGCTACTTATTGTTTGTATAATGCGGCCAATGTGCAGGTTGCCTGTAACAATACGGGCACTTTCAATAACATTCCCTACGGATCCTATTGTGTAGACGTCTATGAAGCCTGTTACGACACCACTATGCGGGTATGCCAGACCTTTGCCTTCAACAGGGGCATAAGCCTGAGCACTATTAAATCGTGCAATATCGGCAACAGCTATATCGATGTACAGTTTGCAAACGGCAATAGTCCTTTTGATATAAAGGTTTATCATCCCGACGGTTCGCAGGTATTTGCCACTGTGACCTCGACTAACCCCTACAGGATACAGCTGCCTGCCCTTCCGGTGGGTACACAGTATAAGATCGTAGGTACAGACAACTGCGGCAATAAGGACTCGGCCAACATAACACCCGATGCCAACATCGTTACAAAGAGCACTACCATAAGGGCCAAATGTCCTAGCTCTACCTGGCTTAACGGCTCGGGCGATCTTATGGCCTCAGCTACCAGTAATTTTTATACGGTGCTGCCGCGCATCATTAAAAAGAACAATGTCAATTTCGTAAGGAACCATTCTTCGGTTACCGGCGGTGTATATACTTTCGCCGACCTGGAACCTGCGGAATATATCGTCGAGTATAACCAGCAAACCTGCAATACCAAATTGTACGATACGGTGGTCATACCGCCATATGCTTATCCAACGCAGGGCCAGTCTGCCATCTACCAGTGCGATAACAACAGCTTCAGCCTGGGTGCCGATGTGCAGGGCGGTGTAAGTCCGTTTACTTTCCAGATCATCGGAAGCATACCTTCCACGCCCGATATAACCACGGCCCCGCAAAACAGCCCCGTGTTCAATATCAATACCGGTACAGTCTACTCGCTGGTGAGGCTTCGCTCTATCGATGCCTGTGGTAATGCCACACTGAGCGATGTGAGCGTGCTGCCTTTGCAGAACATATCCGTTACCGCTACGGATTCCTGCTTCTTCCGGAACATAACCCTGTCTGTAGATACGGTTCCCAATGCAACCTATACCTGGTATCGTAAAACATCGCCCTCAGACAGCGTGCTGGTAGGCTCTGGACTTTCATATAACCTGCCCTTTTTTATGCCTGAAGAAATAGGCGAATATGTGTGCAAGATGGTCGTGAACGGCGGTTGTGTCACCAGGCTTTCTTATTTCGTGCTCGATGGCGATTGCGGCAACCAGGTACTGGCACTCGACTTCCAGCTGCAGGGCAGGAAGAATGGAAATACGAATCAGCTGAGCTGGAGCAATGCCAGCCAGGACGGACTTACTTCCTATGTGGTTGAACGCAAGGGGCAAAGCGGCGCTTACACAGCTATCGGCGCAGTGCCGGTCCAGAATGGAGGCAGGTATATTTTCACCGATAACGATCCTGGCACAGGCAGCAATTACTACCGGCTCAAGCTGGTATATGTCAATGGCAGGATAGAGTATACAAACATCGTTCATCTCAGGTCGGGAGCTTCACAGTCTTATGTTGTTTACCCCAACCCTGTAAAGGACAAGCTGCAGATATCACTGTCATCCGACAGGCCTGCACGCTTCAGCATCGAGCTGGTAAGCACCGGCGGATTGGTAGTATATAGAACAGAGCTGAAGAATATCGTGTCGGCCACACATACATATGTTAGGGACGCATCCGTTAAACCAGGCGTCTATATTCTTAGAATAAGGGACATTGACGCAAATTCAACAGAGATACGCAAGTTGCTGTTTGAATAATTTGCATGTTGGTTATAGTTCTGTCGGGGCCGCTCTTGTCAAGGAGCGGCCTTTTTATGCATGGCAGAATAATTGTACTGGAAGGAAAAAAGGATTTGTATGAAGAAGATGCTTACTGTGGTTTTGGGAGCTGTAATAATGATGAGCTGCAACAATGCCGCCAACGATGGCGATGCCTCAACCGATACGAGCAATATGCCTCCGGATACCAGCCGGTTCAAGGACACATCCTACCATATCAACCGCGCC
>DASTPZ010000322.1:0-4341 GCA_035761965.1 Flavisolibacter sp.
CATACTCTTCTGTCAGTGCTTGTTTTTTGTTTCGAAACGGGTGTTTGGGTTTGTGTTATTTGGGCCAATGGATGATGTCGGCTATTTTAGTGTTAATTGCTGTTTAGTCCATTTTCACCCAAACCTGATGATCCTGAAATATTATAGAATTGACGAACTTCAAATTGAATGGGGACGGCCATTTAATGAAGTAGCCACACTACTCGAAGACGTTAAGAAGTTCAAGCCATATGGAGGATGGCCAAATATCAGGTGTAGGTGCAAAAATGTATTTGGACTAGCAACCACCGAAAGTGAGGTTAGAGCACCATTTGAGGATAGGCCTGTTTTGCAGGTGCAATATGAACTGGCTCCCATCAAACCTGGTATTTTTCAGAAATTGCATTCCCCCTTCATGAAACAGCTAAGAAAGGTCCTCGGTAAACCCAATCGAACAGAAAGCTTATATAGGCAGCATAAGTTACCTAAACGGTATCTGTCAAGTGTTGTCGTTTATAGCGCTACATGGATATTTGGAGATGTAAGAATCAGTTTGTCGGTTTACGGCGATACTAGGGAAAAAGACAGCGGAAAAGCGGCAGCAGGAATCTTTATTGACTGGATAGACGAAAAGAAGGCTGCCATGCCTTACCTCGAAAAATCAAGGACAGTAGAAGAGATGCTGTCCGCGAAAATAACGGGGAATATGCCACTACGAAAATTCTTGCTTTCAGATGATCAACACCCTTTTACAGTTGTTCATTTCGAATTGGCAGACCCATACATTGCTGAAAAAGATGTGGATTTACGGGCGGCTCAGATGGCTTTATACAAGAGGACGCTATATCAAACTCCAAAGTATGTCTCTGATCAGCTGGAATTAAATGAAGTAGCTCTATATTCAATACCGGATTTGAATCAGACATTCATATCAAATAAATGGGATACGGCCCCCTTAGAAGCGGAAGAAGAAAGTCAGTTGATTCTCTACGAGATCTTGCCTGCCAGAGGTCCAGGAAGCAGGCAGCTGAGACTAAATGATCTTGTTATTAGAGATTCCAGAACAAGCAATGCGTTGATAAGCTTAGCGGAGGAGATTGAGGGCCGGACAGGACTGAAAATAGAGCGAAAAGAAGGCTATGACGAGTAAGGATAATAATGCGGATGCCAGTTCTTAAACTAAAAAACTTATAAGAACATTGCTATGGCAGATGCGGGCGACACCTGGTTTGAGGTATAGAATTACCAGGGATTACCTGGAAGACAGATCTGCAAATTGTACAGAGGAATTTTAGATTCTGCAACGATTGTATTGCACGGGAGATCTTGGCTGTTCTTCAATTCATAAAAGCCAAACCTCATTTCATCCGTAAGGGTATGGAAAGCTGGATTGAACTGGCTTTTTTTGCTTCTCATCAAAGCCACACCCTTACCAATGAATAGCAAAAAGCCCAGATTCCTGTTCTTGTTGTCCTTTCTGCTTCTTCTTTTCGCCTGCAAAAAGGACCTCGGCAACCCCTCATCAAATCCTGCTGTGGACCTGGCCTCCGCCCGGATGAACGATTTTCAGCTAGTGGAGACGGGCTACCTGTCCATCCAGGTCGTTCACCCCACCATTAGCGGTGGAGCAGAAACATCTCCTGGCAAGATCACGGTGCTGGTGCCCCAGGGGAGTCATGGGCTGCAGCTAACGCCGAAGCTTTCGAATTTTACCAGCGACCGGTTCACTGTTTATCCCGCGCTTGGAGTGATCCGCAATTTTTCCGCCGGTCCCCTTGTATACGAGATCGCATCCAATACCGACCCCGATAAAAAAGTACATTATGAAATAACGATCACTGAAGAGCAGGGTACCGGGAGCACAGGCCCTGAGGTAACAGGCTTCCGCTTCGAGAAGTCCAGGAACCCGCAACTGGCAGCAGACGTATCAGCCGCCGAGATCGTGCACAGCATCGGTGGCATGGGCAAGATCTATGTGTTCGTGCCCTTGGGAACGGATTTCACAAGCCTCAGGCCAACGGTCAGCTTTAATGGGGCAGGGCTGTATTGGAGCCAGGATGCGACCAGTGCGCCGGCTGCTTCGACTGCCGTTTATCCCTCGGCCGGTCTCGATATTGATTTTGCCTATCCAAAGGTGTTCTACCTGGCAGTAAAAAATGGAACGGAGAACAAGATCTACGATGTGATGGTGGATGTAAGAAATCCCGTTCGCCTCGACGATGCCAGCATCATCGCTCCCAACACCATATTCGGCAATACAGGTTTCTATCCTGCGCTCACCCGCTATATCAACCAGGGCAACCATGCAGTCAGCTTTGATGCTACCACCTATGCCAACCAGGTGCCTGCGGGCTCCAGCGCCATTCGCGCCATGCCATCCATTCCCAATCTGGGTCTGATGCCCGGCGAAATGGCAGGTGTAAATATCACCGTCAATGGCCTGTCTTCTCCGCCCGGCAACTATCAAAGCACCGCAGTCCTCAGGCCCAAGCTGTATGGAGACAACAATGCCCCAAGCTTTGATGCGGTAAGCCTGGATATCCGCGCGACGATCAGCAATTAAAATGATGATTGCGCTTAATGCTTAGAAACTTTCAATGAAAGATTGCTTTGATGGTCAGCTTGGCAACGAATTCCGGGTCCTTCGCCGCCTGCGGACGGCTGGCAGCGAAGGACAGGCTTTTGGCCTTGAGCAAAGCAGCTTACCTTTAT
This sequence comes from Flavisolibacter sp., assembly GCA_035761965.1. Lineage (GTDB taxonomy): Bacteria > Bacteroidota > Bacteroidia > Chitinophagales > Chitinophagaceae > Flavisolibacter. Next base: position 2,692 of record DASTPZ010000322.1, read on the forward strand.
CAGGCAGCAGGGCAGGGGTCTGAGTCCGCTTAGAACCCCTTGCTTAAGCATTCAAGCTAAATTCAGCCTCAATGAAATCGGGCTCACCATTTTATTTTCTTTTTCTGTTCTTTCTGGCTAATTGCAGATCTCCATCGGAACAGATAAATGACGCATTTACTACCGTCGACCAATCGCTTGTGAAAACAAACGATGTAATCGGCACTTCTGCCGGACAATTGTACGCCGACATCAATGCTGGCCGCAGACAACACGAGTCGTACGCCATAAAGGCCGATAGCGTGTATTTTGCTGCTGTTGACGTAAGCCGGCTTCTGGATAGTTTAAAGCAGATCATAAAGGTGCGGGATAGTTCAGGGGAAAGACTTTCTGTTGCATCTGAACTGCTGATCGCTTCAAGATCCCAACAGCAACTTACCAAAGCCTTCATTCGCCTTTTCGCTGCTACAGACAGTTACCGGCTCGATGAAAGAAAAAGGCAAAAGCTCGACAGCTTTTTGCTTTCAGTTAAAGAGGTCCGGTCAGATAAGCACTGGACAAAAAAGTATTTTGAACGGGTACCTACTTATGCGGCTATCGTTCTATTGGACAAGTTTCAGAATGACTGTATGATGGCCGCAGAGATCGTACTGGCTGATATTAAGCAACAGGTAGTGAACTAAATAAATCGTATCGAAGCGCTGTGCCGTTAGGGAGAGAGGAGAGATGCTTTAGCTTATCAACGCTTCTATATTTTCTAAATCAAGGGCTGAGAAGGGTTTAGGAACCGCCCGATATCTTTACTGGGCTATGTTTTGAGTTAAAGAATACCTATTTTACTCTCTGGCGGATTGAGGCACTGTTTTAAGATGCCCGGTTGTCAGAATGTATTGTTATCAGGCAGTTTTATCTCAAATCATCAGGTTCTTAAATGGAGACAGCTTCTCGCAGCAAATGGCCATCTTTTTTTCTCGCCATGGCATTCGTGGGTCTGCTCGCCACCCTGGTGGGTTTTGGCAAAACATTTTTTGTTCCGGTGGCCAATGGGAGCTTCCGTGCTCCTGTTTCTGTGCATATACACGGCGCCTTTGCATTTGCCTGGGTGATCCTTTTCCTTATCCAGCCTGCGCTCATACATGTTAGGAACTATCGCTTACACCAGTACCTGGGCATGCTTGGACTGGCCGTGGCCGCTGGTGTGGTGATAACCATGGTGCCTGCGGGCGTGTTTGTGGTGCAGCGCGAACTGGGACAGGGTTTGGGAGAAATCTCTTATTCGGGTCTGCTGGGCGTATTCACATCCGGACTGCTTTTTTTCACACTTGTCCTGGCAGGGATTATTAACCGGAAGAGCCCCGCCGCACATAAACGGCTTATGCTGTTGGCGACGATCGTTGTATTATGGCCGGCCTGGTTTCGTTTCAGGCATTATTTTCCATCGGTACCCCGGCCCGATATATGGTTTGAACTGGTGCTGGCCGATAGCCTGATACTTATTGCCTGGATTTGGGACAAGATGCGGAACGGAAGGATACACCCCGTGCTTTTTTATGTCGGCAGCTTCATCATTGTTGAGCAAAGCCTGGAAATATATTTTTTTGGATCGCAGGCGTACCAGGCAGGAGAGAAGTGGCTGTATGGACTGTTTGGTTATTGAGGCGGGATGGCGTG
>DASTPZ010000323.1:0-7345 GCA_035761965.1 Flavisolibacter sp.
GCAAGGTTGAATCAGAAGAGTTGAAGTTTTATCTCAGGGACTACAGTTTTGATTCGGATGCAAATAGACCGGAAGCTAATTATCTGTTCCGCAAGGACGATGCCGGCAGGTTAAGGGCCGGTCTTTTCCAGAAAGGCGATATAAGGCTGTTTGTCGATCCGGTTTTTGGTGCGGCTCATTTCAGAAGCGGCGGAAAAAGCAATACACAGTATTACTCAGGCGTAAGGCTGGGAGCTTATTTTGGTAAACGCTGGGGCGTGAATTTTTCTTTCAGGGACGTAACCGAGAAAGGAGACAGCATCGACAGAACCCGGGCCTTTACGCCGCAGGAGGGCATCGTAACTACCATCGGCCTTGACCGGTCCATTAACTTTAGCAACCTTAACTTCAATATAGGCTACCGGTGGTCGAATGGTTCTGTTTCTGCAGGAAAAGAGAACCTGTCGTGGGGATATGGACTGGGCGGTAATATTGTTCTTTCAGGCAAGGCTCCTTCTTTTCCATTCATCAGGTTCGATTATAAACCCTGGAGCTGGCTGCACTTCAATTATTTTCATGGATGGCTGCAGTCCAACGTCATAGATTCAAACGAAACATACAACACTGGGTCTGGTATATATGGAGGAATAAGAGAACAATACATACCCAAGTTCATTGCAAGCCATACCATTACGATAACACCACTCAAGGGACTGGTAGTCGCCCTAGGAGAATCGATGGTTTATTCCGACAAGTTGAACATCGGTTACCTGATCCCCATTAATTTTTTTAAGATCTACGACCAGCAGGAAAGCAGGTATAATATCCGCGTAGGCGACAATTCGCAATTTTTCGGAATGGTCAGCTCGCGGAATCAGCTGAAGAATACGCATATCTATGCACAGGTTTTTATCGATGAGATAAGGGCGTCGAAGATCTTTAACAGCAGGGAAAGAAGAAACCAATTAGGCTATACATTGGGTATCAACCGCACCGACCTTTTCCTGAACTACCTTACTGCAGGTATCGAGTATTCAAGAATAAATCCTTTCGTGTACCGGAACCTGCTGCCCGCCCAGACCTATGAGAGTCATTCTTATTCGCTGGGAGATTGGATGGGAAATAATTCGGATAGACTCTATGCTTTTCTCCAGTATAACCCATTGCCAAAAATGCAGCTGAAGCTATGGCACCAGGACGTTAGAAAGGGCGCGGCCGGAACCCTCGAACAGCAATACTTTCAGCAGCCACAACCCGGCTTCCTGTTCCAAAAGCTTTTCGATTATAAGGAAACAGGCGCTTCCATCCGGTACGAATGGATCAACCGGCTTATTTTCTTTGCAGAAGCCAACAGGACAAGTATACAGTATACCGGCGGCGCGGAATCGACCGGTAAACGTGTAAGGCTCGGATTTAGCTATGGACTTTAAGTGCTTTCCTTCTATACAATGCGGTATTGGAGGCCTGGCTGGTTTACTCAGCGGATCCTTCCATTCTCATTTTCCAGCGCCGAGCTCCGGCTTCGTGCACCTTTGACCGGACTGTCGGCAAACTTATAGGTGAAATTCAGCCTTATCTGACGGGTTTCGTAATAACTATAGCTTTCCAGGTAAAGCCCCTGGATATCCTGCATGGAATTCAGCTTGCTTCCTTTGTAAAGATCATTCAGCGCCAGCCTCAGGATACCCTTCCCTTTAAGAAAAGTTTTTTGCAGGCCCAGGTCCACCTGGCTCGTGCCCCTGCTGATCTCATTGGCGCCGGAAAGTCTTTTCGTATTGACGAAGGCCGATACCTCTGCCGCAAGATCGAAGGGAAGCTTGAATCGCTGCTGCAGGCTTAGTCTCCCTGCGAGCTGCCGGATGTTCCGGTTCCTGAATGCGTCAAAAGCTATCCTGTTGCGGTTCTGGTACAGAACACCATTGAAGCTGAGCTCCCACCATTTTGACAGCAAGACATTTTGAGTAACTGTTAGTGAAAGATTCTTTTGGCTGCCAAGGTTCCTGGGGATCATAACGATCTTCACTAATTCCACCGTATCGGTGATCCTGGTGCTGAACCGGTCGGTATGGGCAAAGCCGAGGCTGATGATGGTCTTGCTCTTGTAAACATATTGTATAGAGGCGCGGTGGCTTAGTTGTGGCTGAAGAAACGGATTGCCTTGCCAGAACGATAGCTCATCCAGGAGATAGACAAAAGGATTCAGGTCCTGGTAGGCCGGCCGGTCGATGCGCCGGGAGTAGGAAAGCAGCAGGCTATGGTCGGTAGCGGGCTTCACGGCTATGCTGACCGATGGAAACAGATCCAGGTAATTCCGGGGTGTGGTCTGCACCGTATCGCGTCCACCATCTTTAAAAAGCAGTGAACCCTCCGAAGAGGTATGCTCAAGCCTCAAGCCTGCCTGCAGGGACCATTTGCCAATAGATTTCTTGTAGTTTATATACACACTGCTTATCCTCTCATCAAAGCCGAAACGATTCGATCTCCTGTTGTCGAGGCTATCCTTCGTAGTCAATACATGATAGAAGCTTGCATTGTTCTGCGAGCTTACAACGGCGTATTTGCTTCCGGCCTCCAGTGTTCCCTTCCAGGCCGGCGCCGTATAGTCTAGCTTGAATGCCTTCATATTAATGGCGATATCGTTGAGGGACCGGTAAAGATTGCTGCTGATCACCTGGGCCTGCGCATCGGTATAAACATTTGATTGAAGGTTACGATTGCTTTTATTGAAATGGCCATAATCCACATCGGCATTGAGCATCCTGCCCGAAGCGTCTTCATATTTATAATTGAGGTTAATATTGTAGCGGTCCGTCTGTTGAAAATAATAGTCGTTTGCCGCTGTCAGCAGTTTTTCGGTGATGCCGGTTGCCGCTGGTCCAATCCCTGTTGTTGTACGGGTGATACCACCGCCGAAGATGAAATTGGCGTTAACAAGTATGCCCAATGTATTATTTTTATTAAGCAGGTAATCTGCACCCAGCCTGCTATTCAGCCTTTTTCTTTTATCAGTGTCATCCGTTGCGCTATTGTAAAATTTTTGTGATTGTATTCGATCCGAGCCATAGTCATAAGTATAGTTGCCGATAAAATGATTGTAGCTCCCGTATGTGATCCATCTATTCTTTCTATAAGTGAAAGAAAGGTCCTGGTTATGTTTTGGCGTGATGCCATAAGAAATGCCGGTAGTGGCAGTACCGGTAAGACCTTTTATCTGCGATTTCAGGGTCCTGATGTTGATGATACCTGCCGATCCCGCAGCATCATATTTAGCTGTTGGATTGGCGATGATCTCAATTGACCTGATGCCAGAAGCCGGCATGGACCTCAACAGGTCGGAAAGCTCTTGCCCTGAAAGATAGGTTTGTTTGCCGTCGAGCAATACGAGCACACCCTGTTTGCCGTTAAGCGAAATGATGTTGTCGCTGCCAACCATAACCCCAGGCGCCTTTCTCAACGCATCGAGTGCGTTGCCGCCTTGCGCATCGATGCTCCTGGCAACATTGTAAACGATATTGTTATCCTCTAAAGCTATTAGCGCTTTGTCTGAGCGTACCGTCACCTCTTTCAGTCCCTTCGTAAGGGCAACAAGCCTGATCGCGCCGAGGTCTGTATCATCCAGATCGAAAGCCACCGACTTATAGGAATGATAACCGGTATGGCTTACAAGCAGGAAATAGCTTCCATTCCGGTCATGGGACAGGGCAAATCGCCCGTTGCTGTCTGTTAGCACATGGCGGACCTGACTGCTGTCTTTATTGAGTAGTGAAACAGAAGCCCCCGCCAGCGGATCGCCATTCTCCGCCATCACCTGGCCCGACAGTCTGCGTACCGCCTGTCCATACAGATCCACCTGCAGGAAGAAGGTGATTGAGAACAGTATGGCAGCACAGTAGTTTCGCACAGTAAGGAAATATAAGCAGTGTCCGGCATATTGAGAAATATTGGGTTATGGCTGTAATCTAACGGATCTCGAAAAAGCTCATGCAATAGCTGATGCAGCAGGCTGTTCGACCTCACCTGGTTTACGGTCATACATTGAATGCTGTCATCGGACACTTGCCGGCAGATCATGATAAGCGGTTTTTTTAAAGAAAGAAGCACTGCCTTAAGACAAAATAATGTACCAGGCAGTGCATTCACGGAAAATTCCATCTCGGCAGCTTAAGCTGAGCCAAAGCTAGGCGCCTGTTCCAGCTTCTGCTTTTTTATTTACTTCTTGAACGGCCAAGGAAGTAAGCAAGTCGTCGGCATCATGCTCCTCGAGCAGGGTCTGCTGAAGAAGCTGTGCAACGTCGGTAAGTCCCAGCTGTTCGGCAAAGCTGCGTGCTGTTCCATAAGCAGAGATCTCATAATGCTCGATCTTCTGAACGCATCCGATAATGGCGGCATCCATCACATCCGGGTCCATATCAACAGACATGAGCTTTTGTCCTTCGCTGATGAGGCCTTCCACTGCCAGGCTTTTTTGTCCAGTAGCAAAAAGACTCGCAAAAATGCCCCTGTCCATGTTCTCACCCAGGTGGTTCATTACCTGTGTAAGCCGGTTGAGCTGCTGATCGGTTAGCCTGGCATGCTGCTCAAGAGCTTGTTTGAGCTGGGGATTGCTTGCCTTGTCAATCATGGCAGGCATGGCTTCCATAATTTGCTCTTCCGAAGAATAAAGATGTTGGGCTGTATATCTCAGCAGGTCTTTGAGGTGATTTACATTTTCCATAAAAAGTGTTTTTCGATGAATGGATAGCTGCACACAAACTATGCCCGGTTGCCTGCAAATAAAGAAAGGCGGATAGATCTGGCCGACGGAGCCGCTCGCTGTCTTTCTTTCTTTGCAAAACAAAATAATTGCAAGGCAGCTTGGCATGTTTATGGAGCCGGATCATTATCATCCTGCTTCCATACAGGAGGAGCGCGGAGAGATACGAAAGATTTTTTCATCGTAAAGCAGCCTTTATGTCAAAGAATATAGAAGAAAGCCAGCAGCAGAGCCAGGGTGTTACGATTGGTAACCAGGGGAACGAGGATATGCCCATACCGCAGGGTACAAAAGGTAGCCACAGGCCTAAAAACGGTCCAGATGATACCCACATTGCAAACAGGGAAAGATCCTCTGCAACAAATGAGGAGAGGGCGAGGGAAGCTAGGGAAGGAGGAGAAAGATAAGCAGGTGGATGCGAGCCCTTCTTAAGTTTTGCATGATCATAAAATCTTGAACCGGCGGAAGTTCAGATTTACTTATTTCTATAAGTGATGATAGGAACGTCCAGCATTACATGCGATTAGAGGCCCATACCTCGCGATCGCATATACGGGTCAGCGCCATCTTGCAGCTGCGGCCAGGCCCGGGCTTTCTATCCTGGAAAAAAGATCTTGAGAATCGGCCTTGCTTTCATCCGTCTTCTCAAGCTCTGCTTTCAGCTCCCTGATCCTGATGAAGATATTATTCAGGACCTTGGGCTCTATGCCCCGTCCAAGAAAATCGGCATAGGTATCTTCAAGCGCCTGTATGGTTTCTTTGATTTGCTGCCTGTTTGGCTGGGAATAGTTTTCCATGCAATAATTTTTGGGTACGGTATTATGGCAAGACCAGGCTCCTATAGGTACTAAAATCTGTTTCCTTATCCGCCGGTTGATACTCGAAGCGCTCATACCTGCAGCTTTATGTATATGCTATTTATTTAAACTATGCGGGTACGGCAATTCGAAACAGGGAAACCTACGTTAGAAGGTGGGATTTGGATTTGGCAGGGACAGAAAATTATTTATCGCAGGCTTCCCTGGAAAATGAAGGGATGATGACCCTGGTGCGATCACCTTGCAGTCGAAAAGACATTTGTTCCTTGCCAGTGACGTTCCTGCCTGCAGAAAAGCTCTGCCTGTTTTTTAGTGAAATTCTACATGCCAGCCGGCAAGGTAAGGGCAACTGCACCGGCCTTCCCGAAAGATCCTGGAAAATGGCAAAGCTGCTGGCAAAAAATGGTAATACCCCCGCTTAACCAGGTTCTTGCTGCTATTGTGGAAAATAAAGCTTGAATATGGATCCCTGTCCGGGTTTGCTCTCGGCGCTTACAAAGCCATCATGGTTCTCCATTACCTTCCTTACGATGGACAGCCCTATACCTGTGCCCCTGTAGGCGGCTGTATTCCCGTGCAGGCGGGTAAAAACATTGAATATTCTCTCTGCATCTTTTTGGTCGAAGCCTATGCCATTGTCTCCAATCGAAATGCAATAATAGTCTCTCTCCCTTTCCTCCTGCGAAAGAGGTATGGTCAGCTTATTGCCTTTGACCTTGCTGCATCCGATGCTGATGTCGGGCGGTGTGCCTGGCTTATTGTATTTGAGCGCGTTGCCGATCAGGTTTTGAAAGGCCTGCTGAAGCTGGCGATGATGCCCTTGTATATTGAACAGCTTTCCTAGTTTGACCTGTGCTTTCTTTTCCTCGATTTCCAGCTCAAGGTCATCGAGCACCTGCCTGATCATTTGGCTCATATTTACCTCTTCCAGCATTCGAGGCCGTAGCCCGACCTGCGAATAGCTGAGAAGATCATCTATCAGCGAGCTCATTCGCCTTGAAGCGGTTTCCATTTTTTGGAAAATGATTTTTTCATCTTCGTTCAAGCGGTCCGAAAGGCTGATTTTGAGCCGGTCTGAAAAGAAGTGGATCTTACGTATCGGTTCCTTGAGATCGTGGGAAGCAGCATAGGCAAACTCTTCAAGGTTGGCGTTCGACCGCCTGAGATCCTCGATGGTTTTCTGCAGCTGCAATTGTGCCTGCTTCAGCGGTGTATAATCGTTGAAGCTTACAAGCACTTCGTTGCCCATTTTGGAGCTCATCAGGTCGAGATAAAGGTCATGTTGGTCTACATGATAGTGCACATCCTTTCGCAAGGTTTCGCCTGTAAGAAAGGTCTGTTTGTACATATCAAATACGCCGTTGGTAAGATATCCGGGGAACCAGGTGCTGCCTAAAGCACCATTCAGCACCTCGGGCGTTTGTCCCACGTAAGCGGCAAAAGCCGGGTTGGTTATAACAAAACGGAAATCGACAAGCAAGCCCTGTTCATTCCATACCGGTGCGAAAGTGAACATGCCGGCTTGCGCATTGTTAAAAACTGCGGCAAGTCTTTCCTTGGAGTGTTCCGCTTCTGCTCTTGAAAGCTCAAGCTCCCCGGTTCTTTCGAAAACCTGTTTTTTAAGTTCTTCTGAAAAATCTTTTTGGGCAGTGATATCACGGCTGATGGTCGCCAGCCCTATTGGCTCGCCGGTTCTGTTGTAAAGCACCGTAAGATGATAGTTCATCCATATGGGCAGGCCGGTTACAAAGTGACGGAACCTAATCTCTTTTTCACCTTTACCTTCTTTGATCAC
>DASTPZ010000324.1:0-2182 GCA_035761965.1 Flavisolibacter sp.
CACCGGAGGATGCTCAACAAAAAGAAGGTAATGACGCGTGTTGGATAAGCTCTCCGGCCCGGCCCCATCCTGCGCGACCAGCGCCTTTATCCTGAGGTTCTGCTGCATCAGCACCTCCTGGTAGTCCCAGGCGTCCTTGTAATCCATCCGCCCCAGGTCCCGGAACTCGACCTTTTGTTTTTCCATCCCGCAAATTTAGCATGTTTATATTTCCTGCTGCCGCAGTGTACGCGCACCCGCCACCCCCTTCTCTCGGCTTCAAAGCCTATTTTTGCAGCTTTATGAGCACCGAAGAACTGAACAAGCCGGAAAGCGAGGAAATCTCCGATAGCAGCGAAGAGCTTTACCAGCGGTTTGTCTTTACTGCCGACAAAGGGCAGGAGCCTTACCGGATCGATAAGTTTCTCATGAACCGGATCGAGGGGGCCACCCGAAATAAGCTCCAGCAGGCGATCAATGCCGGTCTCATCCTCGTCAACAACAAGGAGGTCAAGCAAAATTATAAGATCAAGGCTTTTGACCAGGTCGTCGTGTATTCCGATCTCTCTCCCGAATCAACCGAGGTCGTACCGGAGAAAATGGACCTCAATATTGTGTATGAGGACGAGGACCTCTTGCTCATCAACAAGCCTGCGGGCCTGGTGGTACACCCGGGAAGCGGCAACTACTCAGGCACTCTCCTTAACGGCGTGGCCCATTACCTCAAAACCGAAAATCCTTCGGTTTCGGAAGAGGTGCTTCCGCGCTTTGGACTCGTTCACCGGATCGACAAAAATACTAGCGGGCTCCTGGTGCTGGCCAAACGCGACCGCTCCATGCGCCACCTGGCCAAGCAGTTTTTCGACCACTCGGTCAAGCGCCGCTACCTGGCGCTCGTATGGGGCGACGTGGCGCAGGACGAAGGTACCATCGTCGCCCATGTTGGACGGAACCTAAGGTTTCGCAAGCTGTTCGAAGCCTATCCCGAGGGCGACCATGGCAAGGAAGCCATCACACACTATAAAGTGCTTGAAAGGTTCAACTATGTAACCCTGGTACAATGCATACTGGAAACCGGCCGTACGCACCAGATCAGGGTGCATATGAAACACATTGGTCATCCCCTCTTCAACGATGATTTTTACGGGGGCGACAAGATCGTTAAGGGCACCATATTCAGCAAGTACAAACAGTTCGTCGACAATTGCTTTGCAATCTGTCCGCGACAGGCGCTGCATGCCAAGACCCTGGGCTTTGTTCATCCCGCCACCGAAAAGGAAATGTTCTTTGAAACGGAGCTTCCCCCGGACATGAGCCAGGTGATCGAAAAATGGAGAGCCTACGTAAAAACCATCAGGGATAACCGGCAGACCTAGTTCGTAAAATCAAAAAGTGTTGCCGTGAAAATGCCCCGTTCCCTTTTCTTGAAAGCAACTTTCCAGTTGCCGTTATAGGTGAGGAGGCTGGGCACAAGCAGGTCGCCGAAACGGGTCATCTTCACCTCCATGTGCACATCAAAATCATACACAGGCGTATCGTAGCTGAGATCATAATCGCGGGCCACGATCTCCATGGTCTTTGCATTGAACCAGGTGGTGATGTTGTCAAACACAATATCGTTGCGCTGCGAGGAGCCGAGCCCCGCCTTGGGCAATATCTTGAATACATAACAAAGCTGTCCGCCCATCTCCTCCATATCTATCGAAAAATCGTAGTGCTTGGAAACCGAAGGATCAAATATGTCGACCTTGTCGCCGATAAACGGTATGCCCGGTATTTTTTTGCCGGGATTGAAGAAGAGCATTTTCAGCTGTTCCTTGTGCTTTTCTGTACCCTTTTTACTGCGTACATCACGTGTGGTGCCCGAAACAATATTGTGCTCGCCGCAAACCTTGTCCTCGGTAAAGAAAAGGCCGGCATACAGTTCCGCCGTGTAGTAGTTGAACTCTCCCTTATCATAAAAATCACCTGTGGCCTTCTCCTCAAGCACTTCCATGCTGCGGCATCCATCTTTTCGGGTTTGACGCGTTTTGCTGTAAAGGGAAGCTTCGCTTTTTCCCTTCCTGTCCACCATATTGATATTGTTCAAAGAGGTAAAACCAAGCACCCTCAGGTTGCGGAAGGCCTTGTAGAAGCTGCTGTCGTGCTTTACCCGTTGCAGAAAGCTTACCACATCCAGGTCGTTGCGAATCACCACTTCACT
>DASTPZ010000325.1:0-5775 GCA_035761965.1 Flavisolibacter sp.
CACTTCCATCTGCAGGATCACGCCCCTGCCGGAAAACCGGGGATGAAATACAGGATGAACGAATGGAGAATGAGGAAGGCAGAACATCAGCTCGTAAGAGGAATTAGTTTCATGCTGCAAAACCACGAACCCGTCCAGCTCCAGCTTTACTCCGAAATTGAAATACCGGGTATAAAAAATCTTGCATTCGGCTACTTTGTCCGTGTATACTTCAAAGCTCAATCTCATGATCCCGGTGCCGAGTATTTAACGATATCTATTGCTACGCCGTTTGGATCCTCTATGGCAAAATGCCGGTCGCCCCAGGGCTCGTCGCGCAGCTCTATTTTCATCTCTATACCTTTTGCCTTAAGCTCACTGTACATCTTATCAACCTCGTCCACCTCTATCGTGAGATAGATGCCCTCTCCGCCAAAAGGCCGGTGAAAAAATGGCTGCTGCGATTCGTGGAATGGAAGAAGAAAGCTGAGTTCAGCCTGTCGCCCCGGGCTATGCATCAGGAGGTAAAATTCATTTTCGAAACTAACGCCAAATCCGAGCAATCCTGTGTAAAATGCCTTGCTCTCGGCCAATTTTTCGGTAACTACGCCTGCATTGAGCTTCATATCAAAGTTTTTTTGGTGATTGATATCACAAAGTTCTTTCGATGGAGAAACCGGGGCTTGTAAAAAACGGACATATTATCCTTCAAAGGCCTTGCCTGGCGTTAGACCGTAAAAATTTTTGAATTCCTTGATGAAATGAGCCTGGTCGAAATACCCCAGGTCATAATAGATCTTGTTCTGCTTCAGGCTTTGTGCCGAGGGCCGGGCATGAAGGATATGCTGAAAACGGACCACCTGGCTGAAGGTTTTGGCCGAGTCGCCTACATAAAACTCGAAGTACCGCCTGAGCTGTCTTGGGCTAAGACCTATATCCAGGTCTTTTTGAACGCTGACGGCTCCCTGGTTCTCCAGGATAGCCGAAAAAGCTTCTGCAAACCGGTTATCGATCGACATACCCGTTTTACCCAGCTTCTGCAGGAAGTAGCTATCGAGCTTGTTGCAGACGGACAGGGAATCATCTTTTTCTGAAAAGCTGTTGGCAATAAAATCCGATGCTTCTTTTACCACCAGCTCAAGCCGCTCGAAACGGTTGCTTAGCTCCTTTGCGTTTATTTTAAATAGGGAAGGAAAGGAGGTTGGAAAGAACCGGATACCGATATAGTGAAACTTTCCCTGGAGCGGGAACTCTGTGTACTGCTTGCAAAAGCCCATGACAAAGTTCTCGGAAGGGTGGCTGAGCTCGAAGAATATATCGATGCAGCCATCGGCCACTACCCGGTAAACAAACGGACTTGAAAGCTTCTCTGCCGTTCTCAGCTCCCAATAGCAATGAATAAGGTTATCGAGCTTTTTATCGGGGGCCATCTCCCTGTAGTAAACACTATCTCCCGCCTGCCGGACGGTTGGTTGAACGGGCCGGTAAAGCCTTCGTATGTGAAGCTCGTTTTGCACTGCTACTGTATTGCTTAAGGCATCGGTCTTTATCCGAAAGATAAGGATGCGGCTGGTTCCCGCAAAATGAGATGGCAGGGCCGGTTCCCGCGAAAGCGTCTCTATTCTTGTTTGCCGGTATTGAACTCAAGCGCCTTCGATGGGGTAAAACATTTTAATGCCGGCCGTTGCGCCGGGTTATCAAAAAAAGCCTGGGCGGACTGCATGGCGCAGCCGTCATCCCAGTACTGGCTTGGTGTGTGGCCCATGCCTTTGAACACCAAATGATAGCTATTCGAAAATTGTCGCGACATTTCCTCACCCCAGGCAGCAGGGGTATCCGGATCAAACTCACCGTTGATCAGCAATACAGGCACAGCGCTTGTGAATGTCCTGTTCTCCTTTTCGTCTGCCGGTCTTAGCTTCCAGGTCCTGCAGACCTCCAGCGGAACAGCTTCTGTCTTCATTCCCTTGTAGGCAGCCGAGACAGGACACCTGCTGGCCGGAGAACCCATGCGCTCAAAGGGAAATTCCTCCGAACACCACACAGAAAGACGCATGCCCATAGCCCGGTCATCGCCCGTGAACAGCTGATAGATGAAGGGCTTCAATACCTCGTAATCGGTTTTGCAAAGCCTGTCCATCAGTTTGGGCAATCCTCTCAGGCTATAGGTATTACCCAGGTCAACGAATGAAGCGATCTGGGAACCGGTTAGTGAAACCTTGATCACGCTGCTGTCGACCGGGCTTTTAAGCTCTACCAGGACCGGGTTCCTGTTTGCCTTTTGCAGGAATTGCAAAAATCTTTTCTTAAGATCGGGATAAGCCAGGCGGCAGGCACTATCCTGATCGCAGGCGGCGAAAAGCAGATCCATCTTCTCCGCAAAAAAACACAGGCTGGTCTCATCGTAGTTTACCCACAAGGGCAGTGGCGAGTCCATGACCGCGCTCCGGATCGAAGCCGGATAGTCCCTCAGCATTACCTGGGCAATTTTTGTGCTGTATGAAACCGTATAAAGATTGAGCTGTTGTATGCCCAAAGCTTTTCTAAGGTCTTCAATATCATCTGCACTGGCTTTTGTGTTGTAGGCAGAGAGATCGGCTCCATCGGTCATGAGCCTTGTTTTACAAAGCATGGCCGCCTGCACCTGGAGGGCTTCTCTTTGCTTATCGGTCAATTGCAGCCAGCTGTTACTTCTTTTGATGCTATCGAGCTCAGGGCAGCCCAGACTGGGCTGGGCATACCTTGTTCCGCGCTGCTCGAAAATGATAAAATCCCTGTCATTGAGAAAGCTGTAGTACTGTCCGAACCGGGCGGTATTTAGCGAACTTCCGCCGGGACCGCCGCTTGTAAACAAAACAGGATCCTGTTTAGGGCGGTCACCCCTGCTTTTCAAGATAAAAACGGGGAGACGGATCGTTCTTTCTTTTTTTGACCGGTCTTCCCAAACAACCAGGTAGCCGAATCTCATTTTCTGGCTTTCCGGTATTTCTATAACGGAACGTTCTGCGTCTTCAAACCTCGGGACCGGCTGGGCGATAATCGATGTTTCTACAAAGAAGAGAAGAACTATGAGCCTTAGCCTTGATGACATAAACAGCCGTTTGCTTGAAGATCGGTCAAAATCTTATACAAAGCTTTGATCGTTACCATACCTATGTTCATCGCGCGGCTGGCTAGTTTGATAAAATTTCGCCGCTTCCTCTACCCTGTTGAACATTGCCTGCAGATTGGCGATAGGCTATGCAGATGGGGCTGATTGAGCTTTTTTACAATCACCTTATCAGCGTGACCGTACCTCTTTTGAGAATTTTTTTGTCTCCCTTGGTAGCCTGCAGCAGGTAAGCATAACTGCCGGCAGGAGCAGGACTTCCATTGAGCTGCCCGTTCCAGCCCTCGCCTTTGTTGCGGCTATGGTATACAACCCTGCCCCAGCGGTTGTAGATGGCAAAAGAAAACTCACTCATGCCTGCTCCCACCACCCTCAGCACATCGTTGAGTCCATCGCCATTGGGCGTAAAAGCAGAAGGTATATAAACATCGTCAAGAGGCTCTACCCGCACCAGAACAGAGGCTGTATCCCTGCATCCACCCGCAGCCTCGGCCACCACCTGGTAAAGCCGCGTGGAGTCGGCTGTCACCTGCTGGCTGATTGCCGAAGAAGTGGAAAAAAGGAAGGCAGGCTGCCAGCCAACAACGCTATAAGGAAGAGCAGCCCTGGTCTCGATCCTTAGCTCATCGCCTTCATAGGCGGGGTTCTGGGAGGCACTGAGACTAAGGCTAAAGTCCGCCACCCTTACTGTTTTTGAGACGGAAGCGGTGCAGCCGCCAGGCGACAGCCCTCTTAGGGAGACAGTATACTCTCCGGCGGAGGGAAAAGTATAAGAAAGCGAGGGTGCCTGGCTCACCGGGCTTGCGTTAATGCTCCACTGCCAGGCAAAAGAAGCGATGCCATCTGAGGTGTTGGTAAACCGCACCTCTTCACCAAGACAAGGAGGAGAATAGTTAAACGAGGGCCTGGGTATAGCCTCGATCTCTGTTATTGCGCTTCCTGTGCCGGTGCAGCCATTAAGGGACTGAACAGTGAGTTGGATCGGATAACTGCCCGCTGCAGTGAAGCTAAAGGAGGGTGAAGACTCAGTGGAGGATTGATCGCCCGCCTGCCAACTGTAGGATGCGATCGATCCAAAGGGCTGCAAAACCTCAGCCGAAAGAGCAAGGGCAGTACCGGTACAGCCGGAGGTATCGCGCAGGCTAACTGAAGGTATGCTCTCCACGGTGATGAGTTTTTGCACTGTATCGCTCGGGCATCCCTGGGCTGAGAGGGCCGTGTATTGAACAGTATAGCTGCCGGCAGGAAGCGAGGGCTCGATGCCGGGTGTGGTAAAGACCTGGGCTGTGGGAAGGATGCGCCAGTAATGATCTTGAATAGTTGAGGCCTCCGCGCTGGCGGTGTTGACAAGGGTAAAGGCCTGGCTCTCGCAGGCGTCATTGTTATAGGTGATGCTGGCCTGGGGTTTTGCCCGGATGGTGAGGGTCTGGCTTACTGTATCGCTAAGGCAGCCTGCCCCGGACTCTACCACCAGCTTTACCGGGAAGGAGCTAAAAGAGGGAAAGGTATGCACCGGCTCAAGGGCAGAAGAACTGTTACCATCACCAAAGGCCCAGTGATGGCGAACGATCGAACCAGCAGCAATGGAAGAACTGTTGCTGAACGATGCGGTAAGACTGCCGCAGGTCTCAGTTGTCGTAAAGGAAGCCACGGGCTTGGGCCGCAGCACAATGGTTTGCCATACTGTATCGGCAAACAGGCAAGGCTGTCCGCTGTTTATGATCAGCCGCACCCTTACCGTATCGAAGGAAGGAAAGGTGAAGGAAGGATTTTGCAATGCCGAGCTGCCGAGCTCAATGTCATTCTTATCAAAGAATTCCCAGCGGTATTCCATGCCTGCGCTTCCACCGGTTTCTGAGGAATCAGAAAAAAAGACCTGCAAACGTCCACAGCTGTCTGAATAGCCAAAACGGGCAAGCGGCCGCCTGAGCACCGTGATATTAATAGTATCGTACCGGAAGCCGCAGGGCGAAAAAGCAGCACAGATATAGGCACCGCCTTGTTTTATAAATACCGTGTCCTCGGTGGAGAAAAAGCCCCCGCCCAATTTCAGGAAATAATGGCCGCTGTTTTCCACCGGTGTATAGACGAGTCTTACCGAATCGCCCTCACAGATCGTGGTATCGTTACCCAGCAAGGGTTGCGGAATGAAGTTGATGACGGTCACGTTGATCGTTGTGGTATCGGTGCCGGATTCGTTTTGCGTAATGAGCTGCACGGGAAAAACACCGGCCTGCGTGAACCTCACATTTCGCACAGTAGGATAGCAGCTCGAGTCGGCGGCTGAAAGGTCCGCTTCGGGCGGGAATACCCATTGCCAGGTTTGCGGCTCCCAGTACGAAGAGTCGAAGAATGTTACAGCTGTTTGCGTGCACACGACATTGATGATATCACTGCCATTGGTAGTACTGTATACTCCGAATTTTGAACGCGGCCCGCGTTTGGAGACACAGCTGTCTTTTTCAAAGACCGTTGAATTGTTCACGGGGAACATAGATCCAAAACCGACAGTCACAGCTTGCGGTGCATCGCTGAACGAAAGCGTGATTGGCGCAATGGCCACGCTGCCTCTTTGGATGGCAAGTGAGTCCTTTACAGCAAGACAATCGCCCATGCTACCGGCGGTATCCAATACCATAAAGCCGGATACTGCCCGGCGGGTTTCTATCGACGGGATCAATGGCGGC
>DASTPZ010000326.1:0-10346 GCA_035761965.1 Flavisolibacter sp.
GCTATGGTCTTCATGAATAATAAGCGTAAGCCCGTTGGGCAGCACATATTTCTCGTAGGGAATGACCAGCTCACTCCCCTTCTTCACCACTTTCTCTACCAGCTTCGCCTGAGAGAAAGCAGTAGCGGCCAGGAGACAGAGTCCTGCCAGCAGAGGCATTTTTTGTTTAAACATATAGCTTATTGTAGGATTTCTTGTAAGATAAAAATACTGCCTTTCCTTTTCCAATGCGAACCGTCCGTCATTCGATCCGGTAACATTTGAGGCAACCGGAAGGCAAAAAAAACGTCCCCATAAAGAGGACGTTTTGCTTATCGTGAAATTAAGTTAGAATGCTTTCTTTCCATCTACCTTGTTGCCGTCTGCATCCAGCTCGACTATCTCATAGCCCAGCTTTTTAACGCCGTCGATGATCCTGGCTTTGTCGCCAACGAGCAGGATATTCATTTTCTCCGGGTTGAGGTATTTCTGGCTCATCTGCATCATCTGCTCCTTCGTCATATTTTTCAGGATCTTATTCTGTGCGTCCACGTAGTTTGCAGGCAGGTTATAATCCAGTATCCTGCGAATAAAGGCTGCTTTCTGGAAACCTGTTTCATAACGCAGGGCATCGCTCTGGCCAATGGCATTCTTCATAAACATAACCTCGTCGTCGGTAGGCCCGTTCTGCAGGTAGTTCTTCACTTCCCTCATTACTTCGAACAGGGCGCTATCAGTAGCCTCGGCTTTGATGCCGGAGCTGAATGACCAGTCTCCTGAATACTCGTCGCCGCTGAAGCTCGTGCGGGCACCATAGGTCCAGCCTTTGTCTTCGCGCAGGTTAAGATTGATACGGCTATTGAAACCGCCACCCAGGGGATAGTTCATCAGGTAAGACTTATAGTAGTCACCGGTAGGGTCGTACTTAAGACCAGTTGCATATCCCACCCTGAACTCGGTCTGGGCACCTTTGGGTACATCGACCAGGTACACTTTCGTTTTGTCGACAGCTGTGGCTGTAGACTCGGGCTTGGGCAAGCTGATCTTCTTCTTTGGCAGCTTGTTCAGGAAGGCCAGCTTTGGCAGAATTTCCGCTTCGGTAATATCACCTACCACTACTACCTTGGCGTCCTGTGAGGTCATATAATTATTGTAATAAGCCTTGATATCATCAAGGCTGATATTTTTCACCGTGGCCTCAGTGCCATCTTCACTGATGCCAAGAATGTTATTGGAACCAAAGTTCAGCTTGGCAAACACCTCGCTGGCAATAGTAGCAGGCTGGCCTTTCCTTGATTTAAAGTATTGGGCGGCCTGAGCCTGCAGGCGGTCGTATGACTGCTGGCTGAAATTGGGGTTGAACATTCTTTCTTCAAGCAAGGCCAGGGTCTTGTCCAGGTTCTTCTTCAGAGACTGAACATTGTAAACCACGCCATCAGTAGTGCTGGTTATAGATATCGAGCTTCCCAGCTTCTGCAGCTCAACTGCCAGCTGCTCTGCCGTATAGTTCTTCGTATCCTCATTCATCATATTGGCGAAGAAGCTCGCCAGGCCAGCCTTTGAAAGGTCGTTGGCAGAAGCGAGGTGCCCACCGGGGATGGTAAGAGAAAAAGTAACAGCAGGTATCTCGCTATTTTGAGCGCCGATCACCTTAGCACCGTTGGCCAGGTCCTTTTTCCAGAACTTAGGCACCTTGATAGCAGGGTTAGGGCCGCTTGCGGGTATCTTGCTGCGATCGAAATTATCCTTTGCCTTTACATAAGTAAGTCCTTCATAACCGTAATTGGGAGCCTTGTAGTTAGAAGAATCGATCTTGAAATTATCAGGAGCGGCTACCAGCGCTTCCTGGCCCTTGGGCAATACGCTCAGCACAACGGCGCCTTTGCCCTTGATGTATTTCCTGTAAACGGCCATTACATCTTCCTTTGTTACCGAAGCATACATCTGCAGCAGGTCGGCAATCTTATTGGGATTACCGGTAAAAGTTTGAAAAGCTGCCAGCTGCGATACCTTGCCGGATACGCTTTGCAGACCGTTGATCAGCTGCGATTCCATGCCACCTTTATACTTGGCCACATCGTCTTCTGATACACCTTTGGCTTCGAAGCTATCGAGTGCCGCACGGAAAGCCTTTTCCATATCGGACAAACTTTTGCCGGCAGAAGGAATGATCTGGAAGATAAACTCACCTGCGAGCTCAGAAAGCTGGCTGGAAGCAGAAGCCTGGAAAGCAAGCCTGTTCTTGGTGAGGTTCTGATAAAGAACAGAATTCCTTCCCTGGCCTAAAACCTGTGCAAGGCACTGCAGGGCAGCCATGTCCTTATGATAGTTGGGAACAGTAGGATAAACAATGGCCAGCAGGGGCTGACGGGCGTAGTTGTCTACATAGGAAGCATAGCGTGGGCCGTCAAGCTTCGCTGGCTCAACAGACACGGGCTCTACCGCTGGTCCGGCCGGGATGGATCCAAAATATTTCTCCACCATCTTGATCACCTCAGCAGGTTTTACATCACCGCCAATGGTAAGCACAGCATTGTTGGGGCCATACCAGCGAAGGAAAAAGTTCTTCAGGTCATTTACATCGCTGCGGTTCAGATCTTCTAGGTAACCAATGGTCGTCCAGGAATAAGGATGGCCATAAGGATAAAGATTCCTGTTATAGGTCTCAGCCACCAGTCCATACTGCCGGTTGTCGTAATTCTGACCCCTTTCATTCTTTACCGTGGAGCGCTGTATTTCAAATTTTCTCTGCGTAACGGCATCAAGCAGGAAACCCATCCTGTCCGACTCAAGCCAGAGCGCCTTTTCCAGCTGATTGCTGGGGAGGGTTTCATAATAATTGGTACGGTCGCGGTTGGTGCTGCCATTGAGCGTTCCACCCGCATCGCTTACGATCTTGAAATGCTGTTCGTCCGCCACGTTATCACTTCCCTGGAACATCATGTGCTCGAAGAAGTGGGCAAAACCGGATTTACCGATCTGCTCTCTTGCCGAGCCTACATGATAGGTAACATCCACATGCACTACCGGATCACTATGGTCTTCATGAATAATAAGCGTAAGCCCGTTGGGCAGCACATATTTCTCGTAGGGAATGACCAGCTCACTCCCCTTCTTCACCACTTTCTCTACCAGCTTCGCCTGAGAGAAAGCAGTAGTGGCTACTACCAGCATCAAAGAGGCCAGCACCAGTAATTTTTGTTTCATAATGTGTATTTGAATTTTGAAGGATGACAAAGTAAGTAAAATCGTTGTTCCAACACGTACCACTTATCAAAATCTTGAGTATGGACGGGATTTTGGACAAAGGCGATGTATTACCTTAGAAAAAAAATTGAAAATGAACGGGTACAACCAATCGGCTCACCAGATAGATTACAAAATCTTTGGAGAAGAAATGCAATGTGTTGAAATAGAGCTGGATCCGGAAGAGACCGCTATTGCAGAGAGCGGCGCCTTCATGATGATGGACGACGGCATTCAGATGCAAACCATTTTTGGCGACGGTACAGGCCAGCAGAAAGGCTTTTTTGGCAAGCTTATGTCGGCCGGTAAAAGGGTGCTGACTGGCGAAAGCTTGTTTATGACCACTTATACGAACACCGGACATGGTAAGAAAAAAGTGTATTTCGCCTCTCCTTACCCAGGCAAGGTCATTCCGCTCGACCTCATCAGGCTGGGTGGTAAAATGATCTGCCAGAAGGATGCCTTCCTTTGTGCCGCCAAAGGCGTGGCCGTAGGCATAGAGTTCCAGCGCAGGCTGGGAACCGGACTGTTTGGAGGTGAGGGTTTCATTATGCAAAAGCTGGAAGGCGATGGTATGGCCTTTGTGCATGCCGGCGGACATATTATCGAACGCGAGCTTCAGCCCGGCGAGATGCTGAAAGTAGATACAGGCTGCCTGGTGGCTTTCACCCCCTCGGTGGATTATGACATACAATTTGTAGGTGGCATCAAAAACACCATTTTTGGAGGCGAAGGACTTTTCTTTGCCACCCTGCGCGGACCTGGCCGGGTGTGGATACAGACCCTGCCGGTAAGCCGGTTGGCCTCCCGCATACTGCAGTATGGAACGGTAAGCCGCAAAGAAGAAGGTGGCCTGCTCGGCGGCCTCGGCAATGTGCTGGACGGCGATGGCTGGTAGGAGCGGCTGGCAGGAAGCTCCCGGGTTAGAATTTAGAGGGTATACCCCCGGACTCAGGGCTTCCTGCACGGCAGCGGCATAACTGACCAACTACAAAACATATAGGCCATGTCTGTTTTCTTCCCTGGCTTTTTTGAAAGCAACGAGTACTTCATTGATGAAAAAAGACATTTTCTTAAGCTGCACAACGAGTACCGCGTGTATGACCCTATGGGCCTGCATGTGGGCTCGGTGGTGCAAAGGCTTAGCAAGCCGCAAAAATTGCTCAGGTTGCTGCTCAGAAAGAGAGTGCTTCCTTTTCACCTTGAGCTGACCGATGCCAATAATGTACTGTTGGCCAGTATGCACAGAGGCTGGGCTTTCTTCCTGTCGAGGATCACCATCTTTGACGAAAAAGGTATGGTTTCAGGGTCCATTCAGCAAAAGTTCAAGCTGATCCGGCCGCGGTTTATCATCTTCGATGCAAGGGAAAGGCGGGTAGCCGAGATCAAAGGCGACTGGAAAGCCTGGAGCTTTACCATCACCGATGCCAGGGGAAACCGCATCGGCACCATTAACAAGAAATGGGGCGGAATGGCGAGGGAATTCTTTACTACCGCCGATAAATACCATGTAACCATTGAGCCTTCCTTTGCAGAAGACCGCAACAAAATGAATATCGTGGTTACAGCCATCACCATTGACATGGTACTGAAAGAAAGCCAATAGAAGGTCAGCCCCGGCCTTTCAATATAACAGGCCTGAGAGATTGGTAAGCCCGAGCATGAATGAAAAATTTCTTCAGAAAACTATTTCCTGCAGCCTGCCGATATGCTTTTCATCTTTTTGAAATCTTTAACCAAAACAATTTGCATTCCGCCCTTTCGACGTCATAGATTCAATGTAAAATTTATACAGTTGTATGGAAACCTCCAGCGATGATGACGGTGATACTGCCGCCACGCTTACCAAAACCAGCTTCGTTCTTTTGCTTCTTCTACCCGCACTTTATCTTTCGCCTACCAAGCCCCCTGGCAACGAGACATTTAGCCCCCCGGCCCATGAATCGGCTAAAAAACCAAAGCCTGAAGCGCTTGCCTCCAAACCAAAAAAGAAAAAGAAAAAGCTTTACATCACCTTCGACGATGGACCAAACAGGGGAACGAAGAATGTTCTTACCATCGTGAAGGATGAGAACATCCCGGTGAGCTTTTTCATTGTAGGTGAACATGTGTTTGCCAGTCGTCCGCAGGCACAGATCTGGGATAGCCTTAAAATAGCCGAGCAGATCGAGCTTTGCAACCACAGCTATTCGCATGCCCATGGCCGTTACAACCGGTATTACGAGCAGCCTGACTCGGTAGTAAGTGATTTTGAACGAACCCACGACAGCCTTGGGCTCGACAACCGGATCGCCCGAACACCCGGGCGAAATACCTGGCGCATCGATACCCTGCGCTTTACAGATCTTGCAAAAACAACCGCTGCCGCAGATTCGCTGCAAAAAGCCGGATTTGTCATTATGGGTTGGGACCTGGAGTGGCACTACGACCATAAGACCATGAGCGTGACCACAACGGCAGACGATCTGATCGCCCAAATAGACAGCCTGTTCAAGCATAATAAAACCAGGCAACCCGATAACCTCGTATTGCTCGCGCATGACCAGGTTTATGTGAAAGCAGACGACTCGCTTCAATTGAGACGGTTTTTGCAGTTGCTTAAACAAAAAGACGAATATGAAGCTGCGCTTGTAACCGCCTATCCCGGCGCACTTAAATAAGCAGGCCTTAAGAGAACCCGGCAGGTAAGCGCTCGCCGGGTTTTTTATCCGTTCCTGGGCCGGCTGTAAGTAAGTTTACGATTGCCTGGCTGCCTGTTTTTAATTAACTTACAAAAAGGTAAAATCCTCTACAACATCCTCCTTTTTCCATACTGTAATGAAGAGAGAATACTTTCACTCATTCAGGTGATTTCATTGGCAAAGTATTTGTCCTGATAAAAAAAAGATTGGTTATGTGGCTGGCCTATACATCAGATTATCTATTGAGCAATGCGAATGAGGTATGCTTCTCGCTGGCGATGGCGGTTTCCCTGCTTTTTTTCTGGCAGTATAAAAAATATGAGCAGGAAGCGGAACGCGAAGAAATGATCGAGCGGTTCCTGCCATGACTTCAAAACCCGTACCTCCGGTTTAAGCAGTTTTTGTCCAGTTGGTAAGAAACCTGGCGGTGAAGCGCAGGCCGTTACCGAACATGAACTTATCGATTACCTGCTGCAGGAAACCTGCTTCAACGCTTCCATCACCGTTATATTTCAACGCTTTTATACTAGGAAAGAAATCAAGATATTTATCAGCCTGAGGAAGATATTTTTTCAGCTGCCCCTCCAGTTTATCGAGCCTGGAAATGTTTTCGAAACCATTGATAGGATTGATAAGGCCATCGAAATCCGATCCTATGCAGAGGCAATCCCAGGGCGATGTTCCTTCTGCCCAATTCAGGTTGGCATATCCTACCCTTACTGCATAAACCAGGTGTAAACAAAGCAACATCATATGCCTTTCAGGCCTTGAAGGAGCCAGGCCTTCCAGACTTTCGGTCCTTTCCAAGCCAGGCAGCTGGCCATCGCGGAAAAGTCTTTCCCATTCGGGTCTTGATACATATTCACCTTCATAATATTTGTCGCGTATGCTATCGATGCCCGGGTTGGAAGCACCCAATATCCGCTGATCCAGGCTGATACCGATCATGCCCCCCGAATCCATGATCTCAACGATATCTTCGTCGAAAAGGTTGATCGTCCAGGGATTGCAATACAAACCACGGTTCACCCTGTCGTCTGTTCTTCCCATTTTCCTGTTTTCCGGCTCCACAATGCTTACGGGCTTGCCGTCTTCTTCGAAATGACGCGACCGGAACAGCTTTTTACCGATAAAATTGCTTGCGGTGGTAAAACAGAAGCCGCTATGGGATGATATGATGGGAAGCCGCTCTGCGCCCGGATCTTCCTGGATAAGCTTTTCCCTTATCCGGTAGAAATGAAGCCGCGTGTAAAGGCTCATATGCTTGATGTCGATGAGCAGCGGGCGATCGGGGTGTGTCAATGCCTGCCGGATGACCTTTTTGCCAAGTTCAGTGACGCCGATACCCGACCTCGGCATGAAATCCTCGCTTCGAAAAGCGATCTGAGAAAGACCGTTCACACCTTGTGCAAAGCCGCCGAGCGATTGCTCAGGAATTTCGCTGAGGTGACAAAGATTGATGCTGATAAAATCGAGCGGTGAGTTTTCCTGTATATCCAGCAGCTGTTTCTCGGGGTATTTTGAAAGCGCTTGCTTCCTGATACTTACCGGTGAAAGATTATGACCGCCTTCTATTGAAAAGAGCATATGCCTTTGCTCGCCTTTCTGCAAAAACGCTTCAATCTCACCGATGCTTTTATTCAGGAACTGGTCCCTTCTTAAAAAATTGATCCTGAATGGTGGGGCTGCCAATGCCTGCTGGTTCGCCACATGGTATTGCACCTGGTCCTTGAACTCAGTATAATAGTCCGTTTCGCCATTCTTTGTTCTTTTAAATATGGCTTTGTTAATGGGAAGAGCACCTGAAAGGTCGGCACCCAGTATGTGCAGCACCCGGTTTGCAAAAGCATGCTCCAGGCTCAGGATGGCTATTACACCTATATAAAGGGGGCTGCTGCTTACCTGCGAAGGCGACGACTGGCTGTCGAAGGGTCCGCCCAGTATACCGTTGAGCAGTTTGGCAAAACCGCGGGTTTCGAGATCATCGGCCAGCTGCAGTTGCTGGTCGGAGATATAATGCTTGAAAAGCAGATGATAGTGAAAATCAAAAATCTTTTTCATATGACTATTTTGCCGCGTTTATGATCCGTGAACTGATTTCCCGGTAACGCTCCATCAATCCTTGCCCTGTCTTCCCTACTGACTCATTTGGATCAAATGCCGCAGAAAACAAGGCTTCCTCAACATCCCGCGAATACGGCGTCAGTGCGGCCGGCCCGTAGAGCGATTCCCTCATACTGCGACGGCGGCCAAACAGCCGGTCGTGCAGCCAGTTCCAGTAAGTTTTTGCCAGCTCACCATAACCCTGGAGGGCGGCAAAAAACGCATGCTCGTTCCAGTTATTGTAGGCATATTCGAGCCGGGACGCGGCAAGCGGCGGTGTATCGAGCAGCTTATTGGCATCAAGTATGCCGGCGCCAAACCCCTCGCCCGGCAGGTTATTTTTTTTCCTGGCCGAACGGGTCAACGCATTGCGAAAAGCTTCCACCCTTCTCCAGCCTGCGTATTCGGGCGCACTTAGCTGGTCGTAGTAGGCCGCCAGCCAATACGCCGCGGCGGCAGCTACATGTGGTGTGGCATAGCTGGTGCCATTGCCATAGGCATAATCTTCCATCCTGTCCTTGTTCCATATTGGCACATATACATCTTCTCCCGGCGCGGTTATGTCCACCATATCCCCGCGGCTCGAGCCTTTCCAGTCGCTGTCCAGCGGGTTGGAAGCCGCAATGGCGATGGTGCCGGGGAAAACAGCAGGCGATACTACTGCCTGTACTTCGTTGCCCGCGGCACAGCACCAGATCACTCCTTTGTCGTAAGCCTTTTTGGCCATTTTCGCAGTAGCGATCGTTGGCGGAAGCCCCATGCTCATAGTAATGATGTCGAAGCCCTGTGACAGGGCCCTGTCAAGCGCGGCTGCCAGCTGCTTCTGCCGGTTGATGAGGATCACCGATTCCGCAATACGATAAGGAACAAGACGCGCATCGTCGGGCAGGAGGCCAAAATTGCCATTGTGCTGATCTTCCGATGCAGGCAGCTTCGAGGGGTTGCCGATCAGCAGGCTTCCTGTGCGGGTTCCATGGCCAGGCTGCTTTCCGAGTGCTACCGTTCTCGGGTCTTCAGCGTTATCCGTATTGTTCAGGAAACTAAAATCGATATCGGTATCGAAGCCCCCCTCCACCTTTGAATGATCGGTGAAACCGGTATCAAACTGTACCAGCCGGATGAGTTTTTCCTTATCAGGCCTTCGCTTGCCATTAATGAACAACCGGTCGAATTTTGTTGCCGCATGGTTCCAGCTGCGCCATTCCTCGCGGGTCTTGTTTTTAACATAGGGGCTGTCACGGTAGTCTTCAAGAAAGTCCGCTTCATCCCACTGGCCCAGGCCATCATCGGATTCGGTGATCGATTCTTTCAGAAAAGCATCGTCCTGTGCGCCGCCTGCAGTACCTGTATTTAGCCGCAGAGGCAGGTCCGGTTCGGCATTGAGGATATCCGGGAACTTTACCAGCTCCATGGCTTCGGCATCGGGATGGACCGATATCGGTGCCGAAAAAGAGAACAGCTCCACCGCGTCTTCCTCTGCCATGGCTGGCATGGAAAGCGAAAGATTTATGGCCTGGCCATAGCGTGCGGCGAGAAAGACTTCTACACGATTTATAACAACAGGCGTATTGACCAGGGTGATCAGGAAATCGGTAACCGTTGCAGTTATCCGGCCGGCCGTCCCTGGCTGGTCAGCTGCGTTTTTTACAGAGGTCTTGTCAAGGCCGGGACGCAATTCCTCCGCCACCGCATGCGTCTTGCCAAGCAGTGCGGATCTTCCCGCTTCCATTTGAGCCGGCAGATCGGCTTCCTCTAGTGCCTGTATGATCTTGCTTATTTTGATACCGGCGTTGCCGATCCATTCGATCTCTTCATCGGGTGTACCGGGTTCGGCCAGCGCGCCTGATTTGGTGAGGATGCGGTTCTGGCTATCGGTTTTTGGAAGACCGCAATGATGCAGGGCAATTACCTCGCAGGTACCCAGTCCAATGACCATGGAACCCGAGGAGCCCGGCAGGGTATCGGATTCGTAAATAAGCCTGTTCTCTGTTTCGGAAAAAAAGCCGATGTCCTTCAGCACTACTTTTTTGGGCAGGCCCGAGGGATGCTGGATGATCGCACAGGCTTCGCCCTTGATAACCTTGCCCATATTGCCATCGAGGGCAACGGGTTTGTAGGTTGCAAGGCTTTCGCCCTGGGTGCCGGTGGTTTGCAGGGCCACAAAGGTGAAATCAAGACCACTGCCGGCTTCACCCTCGTTCTCAACAAGACCAGAGCTGAGAAAAAAAGCATCGGGGTCTGTGGCAAAAAAAGCCGATTTCTTTGGAACATGGTTGAAGTCGAGCTCATAATTGAATTCAACCAGCACATCCGCTGCATCCTGCTTGTTTTCGATCA
>DASTPZ010000327.1:0-11674 GCA_035761965.1 Flavisolibacter sp.
CTTACCAACCTGCAAAAGCCTTACTGGAAAAAAGAAGGATTTACCAAGGGTGATATGATCAGCTATTACCTCAAGGCAGCGCCTTACCTGATGCCTTATCTGCTCGACCGGCCCCAATCGCTGAACCGCCATCCCAATGGCATAGACGCTCCCAATTTCTTCCAAAAGGATATGAAGGGCAAGCTGCCCGATTGGATGCAGGTGCACCAGGATTTTAGCGAATCGACCGGCAAAACCGTCGATTACCTCGTTTGCAGCAACGAGGCAACGCTCATCTACATGGCCAATCTAGGCTGTATAGAAATGAATCCCTGGCATGCCAAAACGGGGAGCTGGCAAAACCCCGACTGGTGCCTGATCGATCTTGATCCCGATAAATCGAACAGCTTCGACCAGGTGATCGACACCGCCCTGCTGGTAAAGGAAGTACTGGATTCGATCGGCGCCGATGCCTTTTGCAAAACCTCGGGCTCTACCGGCATACATATCTACATCCCCCTTGGCGCACGGTACGGCTTTGAGCAATCGAAGCAGTTGGCCGAGCTGGTGGTTACCCTTGTGAACAAAGAACTGCCGGACCTTACAAGCATGGAAAGAAATCCTGCAAAAAGAAAGGGAAGGATCTACCTTGACTTCCTGCAGAACAAGGAAACCCAGACGGCGGCTGCACCTTATTCATTGCGGCCAAAGCCGGGCATGCCCGTATCGACGCCACTGCACTGGTCGGAGCTGCGCAAAGGGCTTACGCCACTTACCTACAACGCGCGAAATATTTTCGAGCGGTTGAAGGCCGAGGGCGATCTCTTCAAGCCCGTTCTCGGAAAAGGCATCAGGCTTGAAAAAGTCTTGGCTAAATTAGCAGCACAAATGAAATAGCCATGTCTGCAGCCATAACCGTTTACAATCCCGCGGTAAGGAAGTTCATCAACCCTGATGCGGCCATCGAAACCCTTGCCGGCGACTGCGCCTTTACCGAGGGGCCTGTATGGAACAGCGAAGGCTATTATCTCTGCAGCGATATCACGGCCAACTGCATTTACAAGCTCATTCCCGGCAGGAAAAAGCAGGTGCTGCTTGCCGAAAGCGGAACGGCTAACCCCAGTGATCCCGATCTCAAGCCCGACCAGGTAGGCTCTAACGGCCTTGCCTATGATGAAAGGGGAGAGCTCCTGGTCTGCCGCCACGGGAGTCATGCTATTGCCAGGTACAAGGGACATGGCCTCGAGCCCTTTCTCTCAGGTTATGAAGGCAGGCCTTTCAACAGTCCAAACGACCTGGTGGTGCATCCCGGTGGAAAGCTTTATTTCAGCGATCCTCCTTATGGATTAAAGGATGGCCAGCTCAACCCATCGAAGTTCCAGCCGCTTGCAGCTGTGTATGCATGGAGGGAGGGAGAGATAAAGCGCATCTGCGAGCGCTACCAGTATCCCAATGGAGTTTGTCTTTCGCCCGACCACTCCCTGCTTTATATCTGCTCCAACAAGCCTTTCGAAAATTTTATTTCGGTTTATGATACAGCCACCGATGCGTTCATAAAGGAGCTGGCCAGGGAGAACAGCGATGGCATCAAATGCGACCGCGCGGGCAATCTCTATCTCTGCAACAAGGATGGCATCATCATTCTCGACCCCGCCGGTGAGCGCCTGGCGCTTATTTCCTTACCAACGGTTCCGGCCAATATCTGCTGGGGTGGAGAGCTGGGCAATGATCTTTTCATCACCGCCAGGCAAAACATCTTTCTCATCAGGGGCTTGCAGCGATAAGGCTTTAGTGGCCCGATCGATCCCAAAAAAAGGCCCTGGCTGGGCCAGCGCCTTTCGTGCTCCTTCCTTCGCCGGCATTACCCGGGTCAGGTGCAACGGGTATGATCTCAGGTTTCGTGACAAACCACCCCGGGAGCAATGATATTGATAGAACAGAAGAAAAATCAGTGCCGGAAAAGCTCAGCCGTTGATGATCTCGCCACCATTGGGATGAAGCACCTGCCCGGTGATATAGGAGCTGTCGCCGCTTGCCAGGAAAAGATAGCTGGGTGCCACCTCGGCCGGTTCGCCGGCCCTTTTCATGGGAACGTCGCTGCCGAAGGTCGACACTTTCTTTTTATCGAAGCTGCCCACGATGAGCGGGGTCCAGATGGGACCAGGCGCCACGGCATTCACCCTGATGCCCTTGTCGATGAGGCTATGGGCCAGGCTGCGTGTGAACGTAACGATGGCGCCCTTGGTAGCCGAGTAATCGATGAGCGAGGGGCTTCCCCTGTAAGCGGTAACGGAGGTTGTATTGATGATACAGGAGCCTTTTTTCATATGGGGCAGCGCAAAGCGGGTAATGCGGAACATGGAGAAGATATTGGTTTCGAAGGTCTCGTACAGCTGTTCGTCGGTAATCTGGGTGAGCGATTTCTGTTCGGTTTGTGTAGCCGCGTTGTTGATGAGTATATCCAGCTTGCCGAATTTTTTGATGGTCTGCGCAACGATCCTTTCGCAAAATCTTTCCTTCCGGATATCGCCCGGCAGGAGCAGGCACTGGCGGCCGAATTCCTCTTCCACGAGCCTTTTCACCTCTTCCGCGTCTTTTTGTTCGCTGAGGTAGGAGATGGCCAGGTCGGCGCCCTCCCTGGCGAACAGCAGGGCTACGGCCTTGCCTATGCCGCTGTCGCCGCCGGTGATCAGGACGGTCTTGCCCGCCAGCTTTTTAGGCGGCTCAGGCTTGAGCGAAACCGGTTTGGGATCCATTTTGAGCTCGCTGCCCGGCATTCGCTGGCTTTGGGATTTCCTCAGTTTTTTAGCTTCACCACCTTTCTGCATGACAAAAAATTTAGAAGGATACAGAAATTATTATACCATTGATATGAACTCTTCCCTTATTTTTGCCATCCCAAAACGGGATCAGGGGAATTAGCTCAGTTGGCTAGAGCGCTTGCATGGCATGCAAGAGGTCACCGGTTCGACTCCGGTATTCTCCACTCTACCGGAAGGGTGTGCAAAATTTTTTGTACACCCTTTTTTATTTCCGCTCAAACCCTTGTCCGGCTTAAGTAGTAGCGATATGGCACTATCGGGACTCGTGGTTCGAACTCTGGAATTTTCAAAAACCAACTTTTCCGGAAAGGTCGAACCCAAAATCAAGGCTTTTTCCTCCAAACTCGCTTCCACAAAGAGTTTGGGCAGGTTGCGTAAAAAATCAAATCCATACTCCATGATTTCAGCCAGGTCAACTTCATCTGCCTGTAACTCTGTTTGCCTGCGTACCAACCGCTGGATTTCTGGCTCCAGTTTGGCTTTGATACTTCGGTATTCGGACGGGTCCAATGCGCCATCTAAGGTCATGATCTGTGCGTTGTCCAGTCTTTTTCTCAGCAGTTCTACTTCTCGTTCTGCTTTCTCTTTCTCCGCTCGTTTTTCCTTATTGTCCTTGCCATAGTAATCCTTTAAAATCTTCTCCCAGGATTTGATGGCCTTCTCATTACCGCTGATTTCCCCCAACAGTTCGTAGAAAGAGTGATTAGCCTGGGCAGCCTTGAATCGTTCCTTACATCCGTTTTTGCAATGGTAGTAGTAATACCTGCCCCCATTGCCCTTTGAGGCGCTGCCGGTCAAGTTGCGTCCGCACCGGCTACAGACCAAATACCCGCGGAGTGGCAGGTCTTCCCGTTTAGAGTGATGTGTCGGCAGGTTCTTTCGCTTCTTTCCTTCCAGTACGTCCTGCACCTGGTAATACAGCCTTTCGGAAATAATTGGTTCATGCTGTCCGGGTACGATCATCATCGGCTCGTCTTTGTAAGGTGGAACAATCAGCTTTCCGATGTAGACCGGGCTTCGCATCATCCACCAAAAGGCCACCCGCTGCGTCGGCAGTCCTTTTTTGTTTACCAGTTTCCGCACTTCATCGATGTGGAAATTCCCGGTGGCCATTTGTTCATACGCCCATTTGATGAGTGACGCCTCTTTGGCCGGTATGATACATGGCCGATTGTTCTCATCTCGACTGCGTTTGTAGCCCTTGGGAGCTGTGCCCATCCACCGCCCTTCTTTCATTGCCTTTCGCATCCCGGCCAGAATATTTAAGGCCCTGCGATCATTTTCCACTTCGGGAGCTGCCAGGTAGATGGCCAGCATGAACTTGTGCTCCGGTATTTCCATGTTTAGCGGTTGCTCCATCGCCTGTGGTTCCACACCGAGTCGCACCAGTTGATTAATCATGGCATACGCATCGGCTGCGTTGCGCGAAAACCGGTCCCACTTTAAAAACAGCAGCATGTCTGCAAGCCCCTTATTTCCCTTTATAAACTCCAGCAGTTTTTTGAAATGCGGACGTTCGAAGCTTTTGGCCGAATGGTCTTCCTTAAAGAAGGCCACCACCTCAATGTTGTTGCTCAAACAATAGCTGCGTAGCCGTTCTTCCTTGTGCGCGAGGCTATGCACTTTTCGGCCTTCTCGTCGGTGCTTACACGTAAATATTAATAAGGGATACCTTGAATGTGAAAGGCTTGGAAAGAAATTTAGGATGGATTCATTTGGAGCAAAAGCTATTCACTTTTAGATGACTTCAATTTTATTAACTTCGTTCTTCACGACCACCAAAAAACTGCTTCCAGTATGAGAATAGACATACATGTCCATACCCGTAAGGTGAAATCGGGTGATGCAGAAACACGAAATATCGAACCTGAAAAGTTTGTCGAAATTCTTAAAGAAACAGATGTTCGGATTCTGGCCGTTACTAACCACAATCATTTTGATGTAAAGCAATTCGAAGCTTTAACAGATGGCGTTTCGGGTAGTTGCTTAATATGGCCGGGAATAGAATTAGATATTATTGAGAACGGTAAAAGATCACATCTGTTGATTATTTCAAACCCAAAAAACTATCTTGAATTCGACAAAAAAGTGAAGAGCATCCTTCTACATCAATCACCTGATATGTTCACCATCCCAATCAAAGAAGCAGTCGAAGCTTTTGATGAGTTAGACTGCATTTACGTAGCTCATTACTTGGCAAAAAAGCCAAACCTGGGGGATGAAGAAATCAAGATATTGGCAGAGCTAGTTTCCAACCCAAAGCGAATTTTAAAAGAAGCATCCAATTCTATTTCTGCAGGCATATACATTAGCCACGGCCACAATTCAATTTACGGGTCTGATATACAAGATTGGAACGAATATGTGATTATTTCGAAGCAGCTGCCGGAGTTGCGTTTGCCGGTTGAAAGCTTCGAACAATTTTGTCTTCTGCTAGAGAAAGACGAAGCAACTATCAATACGCTACTCGATAAAAAAGTCAAAGAAAACATTGAGATTGCCCCCTTTAGTGCAGCAGAGCTTATCCGGCTAGATATTTATAATGACATCAATATTCTGTTTGGATCTAAAGGGACAGGCAAAACAGAAATTCTGGAAGCACTGTCTAGGTACTATAACGGTAAAGGACATAGAACAAGCGTCTACAAATCCAACGATCTTCACCTGAATGAAGCCTGCGACATTAAGGGATCCAAGCTGACAGTCACAGCTGCAGAACTTGGGTTAGATGAATGTGTCGAAGAAATAAAATTCATTAAAGAGGCAAAGGAAGAAGAAGTAATAAGCCTGGCAAAATACAAACTGCACTACTCAGTTCAGGAAACGAATAAAATCTCTCAAAAGTTAAAAATAAAGAACATCACCAATATCGACGAAGTGGCTCCCAATCGCAAATTAGATGAAGTGTCTTACATACTAAATAATTTTAATAGCTTTAAGTCTGATTTGGAAAACAATACCAAATTGTCTGAGTATATCGATGAGCAAACAATCCAGGAACTGATAGCGGCATTAGAAAAAGTGGTTACCACATTAACAACAGAGGTCGAGGAGAAATTCTTTCATTATCAAAGTATCCGGTTATTTAACAACATCATTGAAACCTTTATTAATGAAATTGCCAAGAAAACAAATCACCCGCAAAAACCGAATAAAACAGGGTTCGTAGAATATGCCAGGAATCGAATCAAAATCGAACTGGCGACTAAAAAGGTTCTGCAAAACATTAATTCAACAATTGCTTCTTCAAAGGAGTATATCGGTAGCCTGGGGCCGAAAGGCGAGTTGTACTGCCAAACTAATTTGATGATCCAAAACGGCTCGTTCACCGATGGGCGGTATTATGCCGCAAGAAAAGTAAAGAAAATCCCGCAGAGAGAGTTTGCCAATATCATACTTTCTATTTCCAAACATATTTACCAAAATGACCTTTTTGAAAAGATTGATACTTTAAATCAAATTGATAGCGTCGAAACGATCCAGTCAATCAGCGATTTGCTTCTTTTTTACAAGCACTTTACACTCAAAAATGTGGTTTATCAACCTTCCAATGGCGAGTCATCGATGATTCTTCTGCACAAAGAGTTGAAGGAAGATAAAGAAATTTACCTAATTGATGAACCAGAGAAAAGCTTAGGAAACGACTATATTAATGACGTCATCGTTCCGTTGTTGAAAGAAAAAGCCTTATTAGGCAAGAAGGTCATTATCGCCACACATGATGCTAACATCGCCGTTCGAACACTACCCTATAATTCTATCTATCGCCTTCATGACGCCAATCGCTATTTTACCTTAACTGGTAACCCTTTTAGTAATACCTTGAAGTGCATTTATGGCACAAGGCCTGAATTAGATTGGAAGGAAATAAGTATGAAAACACTTGAGGGCGGTAAAGAAGCCTTCGGTGAAAGAGGGAAAATTTATGGAAATTAATATAGCAACCATTCAGCGAGAGCAAGTCAATACTCATCTTGTATTGCAGGTAAACGATCAAGAGTTTAGAATCATTTTAACCGATGACAACCCAAATAACATTAAGGCCGTTTTCAATCAGCTTTTGAAAGAGCTGAAGAGTGGCCTTTTCAATTTCAATTTGCAGGATGATACACATGATCTTTATCACCATATTTGTAAGGAGTACCTTGTTCAGTTAAATGCAGAATTAAAGACTATTTACCAGGAACTAAGTGAATATGACTTATTAGAAGCTAAATAGTCAGATTAGGCTGGTCATTCCGAGGGAATCTACAGATGCGGGGCATGACATACGAGGCGGGTTGTGACATAATCAGCGTGAAGGTCACAATATCAGGATGTGCTAACTCCTGAGTTCAATCCCTTCAGCTCATTAATTTTCAAAAGTAGATACAACAGTTGGTTCGACTTTTTGTCGGTTAAGTCCACATTCGCCCGTCGTAGCGTTAGCAATGGCGGGTTTTTTATTTGCGGGCTTCGGTGAACGCAGCCTAGTTTGGATGTTTTGTTGGATGGTTAGCTTTATTTGCGCCAGCCGTTCAGCCCGAATAACAACTACGGTTTTTAATTTTTTTAATGCTGATATTCAACAAGCTAAAGCTGATGTAGTCCAGCTCAATGATCAGTCTTTATTAAGTCTTTTCCTTCGATTATAGTATCATACCTTTTATTCTCATCATCGAACAGCTTTTCATATCGGAAGGAAACGGTGAAACATTTCTGGTTACAATATTCTCTATCTATTGAGCCTCCAACATATTCCCGAAATTTCTACCATTCCAAATGAATCGTAAATTGATAACGCATTGGAACGTTCTTTCCATTTTGTTCAGCTGGTTTCCAGTCTGGGGAACTGCTCATAAGCCTGATGATTTCCCTGCCAAGATCCGGATCCACCGGGTTTTCCAGCTTTACATCTGAAACCTTCCCGGATTCCGAAATGAAAAGGCCTATAGTGACCTTGGTCATTTTCAGCTCTCTTCCTTCCTGCCGACGGTACTGTATATTGGTGAGGATATGGTGCAGCAATGCCCTGCTGCCCCCGGGAAACTGCGGCGGATACTGGATCTTGCGAAAAACGGTATCATGGTCAGGCGTGTGATAATAGCGGACATTGACACGTTTTCCCTCCTGGTAATCGTCAAGCCAGAGCGTGTCGCCGTTTTCATTAAATCCTGTCCATGGGCCATGCAGCATGCCATTTTTATAAAAACGCTGCTCACGCAAGTAACCTTTGGAAATGTCGAAGCTTTGGTGTCTGTGTACCTTGGTGGCAAAGCCTGTATCAGTGTAGAATCCCGTTCCCATCAGCAGGTGATCGGGATTATAGTCAAGCGCCAGCCAGCCGCTATCTGTTCTTACGGCCTTTCGAAAGAACTGTCCGTTAGGATCTTTCCCGGCGGCCCCAAACGATTTGATCCTGAATGTAAGGGTGTCCTGCGAAATAGCGGATAAGGTCAAACAAACGAGAAAAAAAGCAGAAAGAATCTTTGTACGCATCAGGCGCTAAAGCTAGTAAATAGGTGCGAAGGGCGATAGGGATTTCAATAAGATCTAATTCTGGCTACCTTTAGCCCCGGGGCCTTAGCTTCCAATAAAGGGAGTTATTGCTTCATCCGTCAAATGCCAACACAATGAGCCAGCCAAAGCTTGATGAGAATGGGGAGTTCCTTGTAAAAGATTCCAAATCGATCAACCTGCTGATAGGTGTGATCATGATCGCCATCTTTTTTATTTCCCAGTTCGTAGGTGATTACGGCTGGTCTAATTTCCTGATGGGCACCGGTCTCTTTCTTGTGCCCGGTGCAGTTGCCATTAGCCGGGCCAGGCGTAATACAGTGATCATGCGGATTAACAAAACGGGTTTTTATTACGGAACGCAGCTCATTGCGGGCTGGGACCTGTTCTACGATGCCAGGGTCCACGATAGAATGGGCGTCGGCAACTTCCGCGATAATTTTGTGCTGGATTTCAGATACTATTCGGAAGACAGGGCCCTGATCTACACGAGGTCCATACCCCTTACCAATACCCAGGACAAGGCAGAAGAGGAGGTAATCCAGGCAATACAGTTTTTTTGTGATGCAGGTAGGTCAGTGGAACCGGCGTTAAAGCAGGATAATCTTCATCAATGAAATTTTTAAATGAATAGATTTTTACTGTTCCTGATCTTTTGTCCCGCCAAGGCCTTCGGTCAGCGGTATTCGCCGCAGGCCCGGCATGTCTATTCGGAAATTGTGAAAGACAGTTTCGAGTTGTACATATCCACCCCCGCTTCGTATGATTCAACCCGGCCTTACGGCGTGGTTTACTATTGTGATGCGAATCTGAAATCTGGCAAGCTCCTCAGGGAGATGATCAAGGAAGATCAATATGCGTCCATGGTAAGCAAAACTATCTTCGTCGGCGTGGGACATATT
Organism: Flavisolibacter sp.; assembly: GCA_035761965.1. Lineage (GTDB taxonomy): Bacteria > Bacteroidota > Bacteroidia > Chitinophagales > Chitinophagaceae > Flavisolibacter. The sequence goes on from DASTPZ010000327.1 coordinate 9,200, forward strand.
GGCGACTATCACGTCTTAAGAAGAAGGGATTTTATTTTTTCTTCCATTAAGGGGCGCGATACTGCGAATACTGGCCAAGGCTATGGCCAAACGGAAAGATTCTATCGGTTCCTGAAAGAGGAGCTGATTCCCATGATTGATGTAACCTACAGAACAAATAGGGAGAACAATTCGATCGTAGGTCATTCCCTGGGAGGCCTGTTTGTGTTTTACTGCTTATTCAAGAACGATTCGCTGTTCAGAAATTTTTTGGCCTTGAGTCCATCCCTGTGGGTAGACCATTACGGCATTTTTAGTTTCGATAAGCTTGCAAGTAGTCTAACAACTCCTAAGCGACTGTACTTTTCTGCGGGTGGCTTGGAAGTATTGAACCGGATAAAAAGAGGCGCTGATGATATGGCTAATTACCTGGATGCCAAGAACTATTCAAACCTGACTTACAGGTACCAAGTGCATAAGGGAGAAACACATAATTCACAGGTTGAACATTCCTGGAAATATCTATTAACAGGAAAGGAATGATTGAATCTCCTGTGCTCAGAAGAGTGGAGGTAAAATCGTAAATTAGACCATCTCCAACACAGCTATATTCGAATCATATGACGCCCTTATTCAAAAAGCTAAACCTAAAGAATCAATCAACCATTCTTGTATTGAACCCGCCCGCTTCTTTTGAAGGCGAGCTGGAAAATATTTCGGGCTTTGTAAAGGTTGAGCGAAAAGAAGGAGCGCTTGCAAAAATTGATTTTGCCATTGTTTTTGTAACCACGCAGGCGCAGATCGAGGATGCCATCAAAAAGGCGCACCCAAAGCTCGAAGGCGATGCCATTTTATGGTTCTGTTACCCAAAGGGAAGTTCAAAAAAATACAGCTGCGAGTTTAACCGCGATACAGGCTGGGCTGTGCTTGGTGGCTATGGGCTGGAAGGCGTGAGACAGGTCAGCATCGACGAGGACTGGAGTGCCATCAGGTTCAGGAAGGTGGAATACATCAAGCAGCTCACCCGGCGGGAAAGCTTTGCTTTGTCCGCGGAAGGCAAAAGCCGGGCGGGTAAGAAGACTGGTCGCTGATACCTTCAATATTGTATACTGGGGTCAGTAGTTATTGTTTGGTTTGGAACGCTTTGATTATGAAGGGCAAAGACCGGATGCGCCCGACGGGCGCGGCTAAGCGTAACTTTAGGATGTTTGTATTTAACTATGCTTTGAAAACCATATAGGTCCGTCAACCATTTCAACACTCGATTGTTCATCGAAAGCCTATATGCCAAACCGGTTCCTGATATTCGGTGCGCTGCTCACCGCTTTTTTCTCGTGTTCCGAGATCCGGGCGCAGAATTTCGGTTTGAAAAGGTATTCAGACACCGGGAACCTGCAAATACAGAAGACCATCAACTTAAACAATGGCAACAGGGTTTGGATCGCCAATCATGGTTCCCGCAATCCTTTACAACCTACGGAGCCTTCCTTTTCAGGCATTATCCAATGCACGGATGTCGATATGCAAAGAGTATGGTCTGTAAAGATGCCGAAAACAAACGTGTACAATGTAGCCGCAACAGCAACATCCTCTATTTTGGTTAGCGGTTCCGTCATCAATGGAGGGCCCTTGGGTAGCGAGCCCTCATCCTTTTTTGTTCTTTGCCTGTCCGCTGATGGTACATTTTTATGGCGCCGTGATCTCTCGACATCCTTTGTGTCTCTTAATACGCCTATTATCGGAAGCAAAAGCTTAATTATACCGCTTCGATCAGGTAATTTTTTTCTTGTGGCGCCCCTTGACCGGGCAGGGCGTTTCGTGATGGCAAAATTTGATGCAACCGGTGAGTTCCTTTGGCAAAAGCAGGTTGTTTTCCCGCGTTCCCTTCACTTTTCCGATGGGGTGCAGGACTTCGAGGGTAACGTACTGCTGGGTGCAAACGACGAAGACGGCTATACCACTAACAATGCAAGGCTGATTGCTATTGATACCATGGGCGAGTTCAAGTATTCGCGGCTAATCGATAGGCAGGGGTTTATTCTTTGGCATTTACTGCCCTCTAACTTGTCTTCGTCTATTTTCATCGTTGGCTTTGAGCCCAGCAATCGTTTTTTCAACACGATTTACAAGCTGCAGGGCCCGGCACGGACCGAAACTTCAATGCCCTATGTTTCTTTTTATGAAACTCGTCGCCCCTGTAATCCGATTGCCTTGAACTTTACCATAGATAGCTCCGATGCGATCTACGGGCTACCCGGAGGCAGAAGTTTCAGTGGCCTTACCGGTGTTCCGAACATCCGGGATTCAGCCGGGTGGTACAAGCCCTGGCTTGCCTGCAAGTTCGACTCCGATCTCAATCCGGTCTGGGCTAAACAATTTGTACTTCCTTTAGGCAATAACGGGTCTACAGGCTTTATTGGTTACCTGAACCATGGATTGGTCAGCGGTGACCGGGTATTGGCCGGCATATCCTATCTGGAAGACTTGCCGCCATTG
>DASTPZ010000328.1:0-5510 GCA_035761965.1 Flavisolibacter sp.
TTAATTTGGCTTTTTTCGCTTTCAATGAGTGTGAAATTGTCAACACTTTTACTCTTGCTCACTCATGCACTAAATATTTTGAAAGAGCGACAAAACGTGTCATCTCTTATGGTCAGTAGTCAAAGACATACACAGGTATTACCGGCAATCTTTATAAAAAATTTTCCTGTTTCAGCGGATAGATTACCTTTTTTTGGAAAATCAAATCATTCGGAAACCTTCCCTGGTCGTTCTGCTTTTTGCTGGCTGAACTTATTTTTCGCTGTCATAGCTTTAACGAAGTAGCCTCTTCGATTTTCGGCCTCGCTAACCCAGGCCAACTCAGGACCATTTTCCTGCTAGTCAAATCCATCTCTTCACTCAAGCTCCTGCCTATCAGGCGCCTGTGGTCCAAATACGCTCTATCATCTTTGCGCCCATTTTCAACTATCTTTTAGCGTACCTGCCCGGCTGTATTGTCTTCATGCAAGCTTACCCCAGCTCATCTTTAATTTATTTTTTCCATCATAACATTAAGGTGCATAATTTGCTACTTTACAAGGACGAATAATTATGATGGAACAAAGAATATTGGGCACCTGGAGGACGTATAAGCTTTTTCATTTTAACGGAAGAGTGGAGTGTCACGAGCCATCGCGGTTCATAGAATTGTCGGTGGATGGGGACGGCAACCTCAAAATGTTCCAATCATCGGATAGGAGGCAGGCTACCGTGCTGAAGCCTGATCAGTGGAAGATCGAGGAGGTCAAAAAGCGGCGCTATCTCTTCTTTGGGAAAAAGGAGGCTTTCGAGCTCATCACCCTGGAGAAGGAAGACCTCGTACTGTCCAGCATTGCCAAAGGCGAAAAGCTCTTCTTTGCCAAAATGCCCGGATGGCACCAGCGGGTCGAGCCCATTGTCACCTCCGTAAGGCACATTAACCCGCAAAGCGAGGCGAAAGACCTCTGATGCGCGGCTGGCACCCGGTACTCTATCTTGCTTTGGGAGTCTCGCATTTCTTCCCCTGCAGCCGTGATCCTGTCTATGGAACGATTCCTGTTACAACCGGGGTGGCTTGTCCGCAAAATCTTAAAGGAATATAATGGCTGAACAAAATTTTCCGGGTAATGGCACGAAAGAGCAAGCGAATAGCGGTTTTTCAACGTTATCGGAAGAACATCAGCGCCTGCTGATCGAAAGTGCAAAGGACTATGCCATCTTCACCCTCGATGCCGGGCGCAAGGTGATCGACTGGAGCATTGGCGCGCAGCTGATACTGGGTTATACCGAAGCAGAGATCATCGGCAAATCGGGGGATATCATTTTTGTACCGGAAGACCGGGAAAATGGCGTTCCGGAAAAGGAAGCGCAGGCAGCCGTGGAAAAAGGCCGGGCCGAAAACGAACGCTGGCACCTGCACAGAGACGGCTCCCGTTTCTGGGGCTCGGGGATGACGCACCCCTTATACGGGGAAGACGAAAAGCTGATCGGCTTTGTAAAGATCATGCGGGACCTGACCGCCAACAAACGTTTGGAGGAAACAAAATTTTTCCTCGCTTCTATCGTCGAAACCTCCAATGACTCTATCATCACCATAGATTTTCAACGCACGGTCACCAGTTGGAACAAGGCAGCCGAAAACCTGTATGGCTATCCTGCAAAGGAAGCCATTGGTAAGAATTTGACCATGTTAACCCTTCCCGAGGACTTTAAGGGACTTCTGGCCAAGGTTGATGCAGTGGAACACAGCCGGGAAGTGGTGGTGTTCGATACGGTCAGACGCAGAAAAGGCGGCCAGCTCATAGACCTGGAGATCGTGATGTCGCCTGTATTGACCAGCGATGGTAAGTTGATCGGTATTTCCACCATAGCCCGTGATGTCAGCAGCAGAAAGCGGCGGGAGTCCAATCTTGCCTTCCTTGCCAGGATCAACCTGGGCTTTGCTCCCTTACTGAGTATACATGATGTCATGGATCCTGTTTCGAAACAGCTTGCTGACTACCTGCAGCTCAACCGCTGTCATTTTTCGCTGATCGATGAAGAAGCAGACCGCGTGGAGGTCATTCACGAGTTCCGGCGTGACGAGACCCTGCGCAGCATAAAGAACGTGCAGCACATTTCGGATAAATTTTCCGGCGAAGGCAGACGACATTTAAGCTCCGGTCAGCTCGTCGTAATGAACACGGTGGCTGAAACTCCACTGTCAAGCGGAGGGGCAAGCACCTTGAAAAGCCTTGGTTTTGGTTCACTCGTTTACGTGCCGCATCTGGAGGGAGGGCGCTGGTGCTTTCTGCTTACTGCCGGGCGCGCGGAAGAGGGTGAGTGGCGAAGCGATGAACTGGAACTCCTGCAGGAGCTCGCTTCCAAGCTTTACATCCGGATAGAAAGGGCCAGGGCCGAAGAAGCATTGCAGGCTTCGGAAAATCGGCTGCAGTCAATCACCAACCTTGTTCCCGACCTTCTCTGGGATGGCGAGCCTGATGGCTCTACCAGCTGGTACAACCAGCGTTGGCTGGAATATACGGGACAATCCTTGGAAGAAGCAACAGGCTGGGGATGGATGGAAGTGATTCACCCTGAAGACCGGGAAACCTCTGCACTGCGCTATTATGAGGCTGTGGAGAACGGCGAGGCGCTTCGGCAGGAACACCGCATCCGGCGTTACGATGGAGAATATCGCTGGTTTGTGGTCAGTGCTTTCCCGCATAAAGATGAAAGCGGCCGGGTCATCAAGATGTATGGCGCGGCAACAGATATCCACGAATCTCGGGTAATGAACGAAGCTTTGGGTGAATCCGAAGCACTTCTTCGTACCCTTGCCAATGCCGTTCCCCAGTTGATCTGGAAAAACGATACCAACGGCAATGCCAACTATTTCAACCAGCGATGGTACGAATACAGCGGTCTGTCTTATGAGCAGTCCAAAGGTTTGGGCTGGCAGGCTATCGTTCATCCCGGGGATGCGCCCGGGTCGGTGGAAAAATGGAATCATGCCTTGTCCAGTGGAGAGGTATTCGATACAGAATACCGTCTTCGAAGCGGTGACGGCAGCTATCACTGGTTTATAGGCCGCAATGTTCCGGTGAGGGATGAATGGGGCAGGATCACCGGCTGGTTTGGATCGGCAACCGATATTGAAAACCTGAAGAACACGGAAGAGGCGCTCAGCCAAAGTGAAGCAAGGCTGAAGATCACGATGGAGAGCGCAACAGACTATGCCATCATTACGATGGACACCCAGCGCAGGGTGGAAAAATGGAGCAAGGGTGCCGAAGCGCTCTTGGGTTATACGGAAGAAGAGATGGCGGGACAGTTCAGCGATATCATCTTTACCGAAGAGGACCTGGCAGCCCATGCGCCGCAGAAAGAAATGGAAATGGCGAAAAACACCGGCCGGGCTGCGGACGAACGCTGGCACAGGAGAAAAGACGGTAGCCGGTTTTTTGCCAGTGGCGTGCTGCGGCCTATTCAGAACACCGAGCTGACCGGGTATGTAAAAGTACTGAGTGATGTAACAGAACAAAAGGAGGCGGAAGAACGGCTCCGGATCATGGAAGAGCGCTACCGCATTGCCCTGGAATCGGCAGAGCTGGCGGCCTGGGACTGGAACATAGCACAGGATAATGTACAATGGAACGACCAGCACTATTTCCTGCTGGGCTTACAGCCAGACACGAGTGAAAAGCCTGCTTCTTATTTTCTCGGTTTTGTTCATCCCGATGACCGGGAACGTGTTACGGAAACGCTGATGCAGGCCGTAAGATCACTCGGGGGGTGCCAGGCGGATTTTCGCGTGGTGTGCACTGATGGAGAGGTCCGGTGGATGAGCGGGTACGGGCGTGTGGTAGCCTCTCAGCATGGATCTGCCACACGAATGGTAGGCGTCATGTTCGATATCACTCAACAAAAGCTTTTTACCGAAGAGCTGAGCCGGCTGGTGGCCGAACAAACGGTTGAGCTGCAGCGCTCCAATGAAGACCTGCGTCAATTCGCACACGTGGCCTCGCATGACCTGAAGGAGCCCATTCGCAAAATCCAGACATTCAATAACCGCATACTGGATGAATACGGTGATGTACTTCCTGAAAGGGCAAAAACGTTCTCGGAAAAAATAGGAACGGCCGCCGACCGCATGATCTTAATGGTCGAAGGCGTACTGCGCTATTCGAAGCTGGGCAATATAGAACAGGTTTGGGAAGCAGTGCCGCTCGATGAGCTGATCCCGCAGATCGCTGTCGACCTGGAGGTGCTGATACAGCAAGGACAAGCGGAGATCACTACCAGGGATCTGCCTGTAATACAGGGTAACCCGACCCTGATGTACCAGCTCTTTTATAACCTGATCCTTAACTCGCTCAAGTTTGCCAGGAAGGAGGAGCCTTCCCGTATCATCATTTCCTCGGAAATGATGACCGGTCAGGAAGAGAGATTTGCGAAGATTATTCTTTCCGACAATGGCATTGGCTTTGAGCCGGAATACAGCCAGGAGATCTTTAAAACCTTTGTGCGCCTGCACCCGGCGGAAGATTTCGAGGGAACGGGCCTGGGGCTTGCGTTGTGTAAAAAAATCGTAGAGCGGCATGGTGGAGCCATGTCTGCGAGCGGGGATTTGGGAAAGGGAGCTGTGTTCACGATGCTGCTCCCCCTTGCCAACAAGCCAATTTTTAAAACCATCTAATGCTGCGGGGACATGGCTAAATTTTTGATCGTGGATGATGACCTGGACGACAGGGAAATGTTTTGCGAAGCGCTACAGCAGGTTTCGCCACAAAGCACCTGTTATAATGCCCCAAACGGGAAAAGGGCCATCCTGGCTTTGGACAACCGGGAGATTGAGATACCAGACCTGATCTTCCTGGATATTAACATGCCCGTCATGAACGGGTGGGAGTGTTTGTCAAGATTAAAGAAAGCGGAGGCCTATCGTCACATCCCTGTGATCATGTATTCCACCTCCTCAGACCCCGACGATGCCCGGAAAGCCCGGCAATTGGAAGCAGTTTGTTTGTTCAGCAAACCTCCTTCGTTCAGGGAACTGAAAAACAGCCTGGCATTGGTGGTTCATTATTTCAGCACTAAGTCTTTGGAATCGCTTACGGAAAGCTCGCCCAGGTTCCTGACAGGCTCGATCGGTACAAAATAAAAATTGCTGATAAAGCAGAGGTGAATAATATTATGAGACTTTCAGGCGGCTTAACGTATCCTTAAGCAGAAACTGGTTAGCTTTAATGCAATGGTATGAAAATTTTGAAACCTTAATGTGAAGACCCTAAATCGGTGCAGATGGTAAATATTTTAGTGGCAGAAGACGATCGGGATCATTTCCTTTTACTCGAAGAGGCTATTGAAAATACATTGCCTCACTATCGTATTTCCCAATCACGGGATGGTAAGGAACTGCTGCAGAAGATCGAAACGCAGGAGGCCCCAGACATGATCTTCCTTGACCTGAACCTGCCGAAAAAGCACGGTCTCGATTGCCTCATCGAGATCCGCAAGCACAAGAACCTGCAGACCACTCCCGTGGTGAT
>DASTPZ010000329.1:0-15447 GCA_035761965.1 Flavisolibacter sp.
GAAACCAAACCACGGCTTACCTGGCGTGTGCACGATTTCATCAGCGACTGCCCCGTGGATGTAGAAGCTACATTTGCAGACAGCAGCCTGGCCGTAACCGACCTCGATAAGAATGGACAGGCGGAGGTTTGGCTTGTCTACACAAAAGCCTGCCGTGGAGATGTAAGCCCTTCAAACATGAAGATCATCATGTATGAGCAGGATAAAAAATATGCAATGAGGGGAACAACCAGGGTATCTGATGGTGAGAACAGCTTTACCGGAGGTGAGTATACGCTTGATGAAGCCTTCAAAAAAGGACCGGCAGCCTTCAGGAATTTTGGAGAAGCGCTTTGGAAAAAGCATAGGATGGAAAGCTGGGACTAACCGGCGTTTACCCTGAGCGTATCATCAGGCTGAGCACGACAGGTCAGATTTGAATAGAGATTGCGGCACGGCCTCTTTTTTGCATCCTTCGCCTGTGCTTCATATACCTCATGTCGTGAAGCATAACATGCAAGATGAAAGAAGTATTTTTCATAGGCCTAGACATAGGAACAGGAAGCACCAAGGCTTTGGCTTTAAACGAAAAAGGCAGGGTCATGGCTTCGGCGCAAATGGCCTATCCTTCTACCCAGCCTGAACCCGGTTGGCAGGAGCAGGATCCGGAACAGGTATTCAGGGCCTTTCTGGCGGTCTTACAGCAGGTTTCCGCTGCGCTTCCAGTTCCACCCGCAGTGGTTTCGATTAGTTCGGCCATGCACAGCCTGATGGCGGTAGACGCTCAGGCAAATCCTTTAACGCCGCTGATGTTATGGTCTGATAACCGCGGCGAAGAAGTGGCGGAAGCATTGAGAAACAGCCCTCTTGGCCTACAGCTCTACCACATAACGGGAACACCGATTCACGCCATGTCGCCCCTGTGCAAGATCAGGTGGATTGCCGATCATCGTCCTGATGTTTTTTCAGGAACCGGCAAGTTCGTTTCTATCAAGGAATACATCTGGTACCGCCTTTTCGGATCCTTTGTTATTGATGAATCCCTGGCTTCGGCCACCGGCTTATTGGATACGAAAAAGCTTGACTGGAGCACCGAGGCCTTGAGTTTTGCCGGCATCGGCAAAAACCAGCTGGGCGAATTGGTACCGACAGATTTTACGAAAAGGCTGGATGAAAACAGGGCAAAGGAAATGAACCTTCCCGCTTCAACAGCTTTTTGCATCGGCGGCAGCGATGGTTGCCTCGCCAGTCTCGGCAGCGGAGCCCTGGATAAGGGTTCGGCAGCCATCACCATCGGAACAAGCGGCGCAGTAAGGATGGCGGTTTCAAAACCGCTGGCCGACGAAAGATCCATGCTGTTCAACTATGTGCTGGACCGGCAAACAATTATCGCCGGCGGATCTGTGAACAATGGCGGCAACACGGTAAAATGGCTTCTGAAAACTTTTTACAGCGAATCGCCTTCAGCAGAAGCCTACCGGCAATTATTTGCGGCAGCAGAACAGGTGCCGGCAGGCAGCGAGGGACTGCTGTTCCTGCCTTATCTCAATGGAGAACGGGCCCCTTTATGGGATGAAAAGGCCTGCGGTTCTTTCATCGGCATTCGCTCTTTTCATACAAGGGACCATTTTATCCGCGCCGGGCTGGAGGGGATTTGTTTTGCGCTGACCCAGGTGCTCAGGCGGGTCGAAGCCCTCACAAATCCTGTTGCCACCATTCACCTCAGCGGGGGCATCCTGCATTCGGCCATCTGGATGCAAATGCTGGCCGATATCACCGGCAAGACACTGCATGCTGATCAAAGGGGAGATGCATCTGCCATGGGCGCTGCCATGCTCGGCCTTAAAGCTGCAGGCTATTGCGATCGATATCCCACATTTGAAAAACAAATAGCCATCTACCAGCCTGATAAGAAAAATTCGGATAGGTACAACCGGTGCATGAAGCTGTTCGAGGAGCTGTACCCTTTATTGGAAACCACCATGCACGAACTTCGAATGGATACCCAGGCCAGAAGGCTTCTCTGGTGACGCTGTAAAGGCAAAAAGTCCCAGGTTTTGAGTTGATGCCTGAGACGGCCAACGACATTTGCATAATAGGATTTATACATCAACCTATTTAATGATAGCAGCAGGGGCATACGACATGTTGAGGCAGGAAGCAAAGAAAGGAAAGAATGCTGCCGCCTCCGGAACGGATCAATATCGAACAAGCTGCTGCCCTTGCAATAGCAGGGTGCTCATCTTCCGAATGCGATGAGTTGGCGGATCAACCGAAGGATGAAACAAGGCAGGAGAAGTCGGCAAGCCGATGAAGGAAGATGCGGGTTATTCCAACACTTGAATTTTTTTACCGAAATGTTATTTTTCTATTAAAAATGCCTATACTTGTAAAAGAAAAACCCACTGTAGAAACAGCGGGCGCTAACGATTGCTTGCTATATGAATAGAGAGAGTTGAGTCTGTCCCCGATCTAAGTTTTTTTCTTCTAACGGTTGCCCGCTATTTCTGACGATTGCTTGCTTTTTATTATAACGGTTGCTTGCTATTTATTTTTGCTCCGGTACGAAAATAGCCTGGGTGCAATTCTTTTCCTGATCAATTTTTACAGGATTTAACGATGTCAAAAGAAATCATCAGAGGCTGGAATCCTTGCTGATCTGGCGTTTCACGATTTTTATTCCATTATGTCCAACCGTGCTACCGACATATTGTTTCAATTGATCCACTCGCTGGAAAAAGCGGAAAAAAGACATTTCAAACTGTACATCAAGCGAAGCTCTTCTAACGAGAACCTCAAGATCGTTCAGCTTTTCGATGCTATCGACAAGCTATCGGAATATGATGAAAAGCTTTTGCTGAAGCGGCTTCCGGGCATACAGAAGTCGCAGCTCTCCAACCTCAAGGCCCACCTGTACAAACAGGTGCTGGCCAGCCTGCGGCTGCTGAAAAGCGCCGACAGCATCGACCTGCAGCTCAATGAGCAGTTCGACTATGCCCATATACTGTACAAAAAAGGACTCTTTATACAAAGCCTCCGCCTGCTCGAAAAAGCCAAGGAAACGGCGAAGACTCACCAGAAGTTCAATTTCCTGACCCTGGTTATCGGTCTCGAAAAAAGGATTGAAGCGCTCCATATCACCCGCAGCATGCAGGACCGTGCCGAAAGCCTCTCTGCCGAGGCCATCGAGGTCAGCAGGCATATAGATATGGTGGCGCGCCTGTCCAATCTTTCGCTCCGGCTGTACAGCTGGTATATAAGGCACGGGCACGCGCGGGATGAGGAAGACGAAAAAGGCATTCGAGAGTTCATGAAGAACAACCTGCCGGCGGATGCCTGGGAACAGACCGGCTTTTACGAAAAGCTTTATCTTTTTCAGAGCTACAGCTGGTATGCTTTCATACGGCAGGATTTCCTTATGTACTATCGCTACACGCAGAAATGGGTAAATCTCTTTCATGAGCATCCCCTCATGACCAGGGTGGAAACCGGCCATTTTATCAAGGGCATGCACAACCTGCTCAATTCGCACTTCGATCTGCGCAACTATCGCAGGTTCGCTATCACCCTTGCGGATTTCGAAGCTTTTGCACAAACCCCGAGGGTGCAGGAGAATGATAACTTTCGTATCCAGTGCTTCCTGTACATTGCGCAGGCGAGGATAAACCGGCATTTTCTCATGGGTAGCTTTAACCAGGGGCTTGAGCTTGTGCCAGGTATAGAGGATAAGTTGCGGGAGTATGCACTGTTCATCGACCGGCACAGGGTGCTTGTGCTCACGTATAAGATAGCTACGCTTTATTTTGGCAGCGGCGAATACGATACCTGCATCGATTACCTGCAGCGCATCATTCACGAACATGTAGACCTGCGCTACGACCTGCAATGCTATGCCAGGCTGCTGCACCTGATCGCCCATTATGAGCTTGGGAATCACGAGCTGATGGAATACCTGTCCAAATCGGTGTACCGCTTCATGGCCAAGATGAAGAACCTCACGCTGATGGAGGAAGAGATCCTCAAATTCCTGCGCCGCTCTTTTTATATTCCGAGGGAAAGGATGAAGCCCGAGCTTGAAAAATTTCTTGAAAAGATCAGGCAATTTGAAAAGAACCGTTTCCAGACCAGGGTGTTTGTTTACCTCGATCTCATCTCCTGGGTCGAAAGCAAGGTCTATAACAAGCCATTCAGCAGTATCATAACCAGGAAATATGAGGCCAGCAAACGAAGCTTCACCCTTGCCCCCGCCCGCCTGGCCGGCCCGGCCGCCAACCCCGGAAATGGAAGGCCAAACCCTTGAATGCAAACATTTTTTGATTAGATTTGGATAACGATTGCAGGAATGGTACCGGCTCCACTACTCCATAAGCTCATCAACAGGATTGCTTTGTATGACGACCCTATCGCCTACAAGGAAATTTTTGTCCAGTATCATGCAAGGCTGGTTAATTTCTCACAATCCATTACCGGGTCGAAAGAATCCTCCGAAGAGGTAGTATCTGATGTTTTTCTCAAGATCTGGACTATGAGGGCAAATCTGCCCAGGATCGAAAATTTTCATTTATACATCTATATCATAACAAAGAACCTGTCGATCAACCGGGTGCTTCAGCAAAAAAAAGAAAAGGTCTTTTCTCTGGACGACGCGGTGGTGGACCTTAAGAGCATCTATCTCGACCCCGAGCAGCTGCTGATCACAGCGGAGATGTACAAAAAGCTCCGGCTGGCTGTTGACGGCCTTCCCCCGAAATGCCGGCTTATTTTCAAGCTGGTAAAGGAAGATGGGCTTAAATACCGCGAGGTGGCGGAGCTTCTGGGGCTTTCGCTCAAAACCATTGAGAACCAGATGACCATTGCCCTTAAAAAGCTCGGGCAGTCCGTTTCTTTCGACCTTTCCAAAAAAGCCCTGAATTAATTTTCCGGTTCTTTGGGGGTAAGGCAGGTATTTTCCTGTCCTTAGCTTACATCACTCCCAAATGTCTGAAAACCGATACTGGCAGCTGCTTGCAAAAAAACTGTCCGGCGAGGCTTCTGCCGAAGAACTCACGGAGCTGGAAAAACTGGTGAGGGACCATCCCGAGCTGGCTTATTCGTCGGAGCACCTGACCGACATCTGGCAATTGCAGACAAAACCTGCCGACCCCTACGACGCCGAGCTTGCCTTCGAGCTTCACCTGCATAAATTAAAAGCTTCGGGCGCCGGCTTTCCCGATATTGACCCTCCCGTTACAGTCCAGGAACCGGAAACATCCCGGAAAAGAATTAACCGCAGACTGGTGCTCTCTTTTGCACTGGCGGCAGCACTCATAGCGAGTTATGCCTGGTACAGCACGACAGGGGGCAGCAATCCGCCGGCAATTGCGAGGAATGTAAGCGAGGTTTCCACCCGGCTCGGCTCAAGATCGCGGTTGGTATTGCCCGACAGCACGATCGTTTACCTCAATGCAGGCAGCAGGCTTACCTATAACGAGCAATACGGAATCAGCAACAGGGCCACCACCCTCAGCGGCGAAGCTTTTTTTGACGTGAGGGAAAGCAAAATACCCTTTACCATAAAAACGGCCAGCGTCAGCATAAAAGTATTGGGTACTGCCTTTAACGTAAAGTCTTATCCCAATGAAAAAACTACCGAAACAAGCCTTGTGCGCGGAAAGGTTGAAATAACGCTGGAAAAGCGCTCCGGCCAGAAATTCATCCTGCGCCCGAACGAAAAGCTGGTAGTAGCCAACGAACCGGAGCCGGAAGGCAGTGCTGAAAGAACGGAAAGAAGATCGCCCATCGTGCTGATCAGCGAGCTTACCCATCTTGAAGACAATACGATTGCGGAAACCTCCTGGGTGGAGAACAAGCTTGTTTTCCAGGATGAATCTTTTGAAGACATCGCGCGCAGGCTGGAAAGATGGTACGGCGTTGCCATCCGCTTTGAGCATGAAGGACTGAAAAAAGAGAGGCTCACCGGTACCTTCACCAACGAGAACATACGTGAAGCCCTTGCCGAGCTTCAGCTCGCAACCAGCTTTCAATTCACCATCAATTCAAATTCAATCACCATAACTCAATAAAGCTAACGACCATGTACATAAACAGTTCTTAGAAAAGCCGGGAATCGCTCACAAACCAAAGCACGATTCGTATTATTAACTATAACAATTGCAATATGAAAAAATGGGAAACTGACACTGCTATGAAAAAAAATATCCTCTATGCCAGAGGATGGAGGATCATGAAACTCACCTTCCTCTTCATGCTGCTTACCTGCCTGCAGGTATCGGCCAGGACTTATTCGCAGGAACGCATTACGGTCAACCTGCAATCAACCGATCTGAAAAAAGCACTTTCTGTCATCGAAAAGAAAAGCAGCTACCACTTTCTCTATAACGAGGCGGTGATAGCCAATAAACCAAAGATCGACCTGAATGTAAAGGATGCGGCCATCACCACGGTGCTGGACAGGATTCTCACTGCCAACGGCATCAGCTATCGCATTCTTGATAACAACCTGATTGTGCTGAGGGCTAATGGCGAAAACGTCTCTGAGGTCCAGGATATCAGGCTCAGCGGAAGGGTAACCGGAAGCAATGGCGAGGCGCTGTCCGGTGTTTCGGTAACCATCAAGGGTACCAGCTCCGGCACCACTACGGATGCCAATGGAAATTTCGAAATCACTGTTCCCGACCAAAACACCGTGCTTGTGTTCAGCTATGTAGGATACGGCACGCAGGAAGTGACTGTAGGTAACCGCACCTCTATCAATGTATCGCTCGTAGGTTCAGCCTCTCAAATGGACAATATAGTGGTTGTGGGATACGGAACCCAAAGAAAACTGGACGTGACAGGATCTGTAGGACAGATCCGCGGCGAAGAGATTGCGAAGCAGGCTTCGATCAACCCGATCAGCGCACTGCAGGGAAAACTGGCCGGTGTGCAGATCACCAATTCAGGTGCTCCCGGTGCCTCACCGCAGATCCGCATCAGGGGACTGGGTACTGTTTACGGTAATTCCAATCCGCTGTACGTGGTAGACGGTGTTTGGTTTGACGACATCAGCTTTCTTAACCCTGCCGACATCGAAAACATCAGTGTGCTCAAGGACGCTTCCAGCGAAGCCATTTATGGTGTAAGAGCGGCCAACGGCGTGATCCTGATCACTACGAAAAAAGGGCGCGGAAAAACGACCGTCAACTACAGCGGCTTCGTTGGCATACAGCGTGTAACTAACCAGGTTAAAATGGCGAATGGAACAGAATATGCCACATTGGTCAATGAGCTGAACCAAAGCATTGGCAGCCCCGCTCCCTTTGCCAATCCTGCGAGCTTTGGCGAAGGAACCAACTGGTTCGACGTTATCCTTCGCAATGCGCTTATTACCAACCACCATGTTTCGATCGGTGGCGGAACAGAGAGATCGACCTTCAACTTCTCTCTCGGATACCTCAAGCAGGAGGGAATAGTTGAAGGACACGACTATGACCGCGTCACGGCACGCCTTCAGAACGACTTCCAGGTAGCCAAGTTCCTGAAGCTTGGTTACTCCGCTGTGCTGCTTGGAAGCCAGTCGAACGACATTCCTGACGGTGTGATATATAAGGCCTATACTGCTGCACCGATAGTACCTGTGCGTTATGCTGACGGCAGCTACGGCGACCCCAACGACTACCCGATTGGAACGGCTACGAATAACCCGAAGATCCAGCTCGATTTCTTTGATCAAAAGTCGAAGAACTATCGCCTGACCGGAAGTGCTTTTGGCGAAGTGAGGCTGCATAAGAACCTCAACTTCCGCAGCAGCATCGGCGGCGAATTTGGAGAAGGCGAAGTATTAGGCTATACGCCGGTATACACGCAAGCGCAGGGCAACAGCATCCAATTCAACAATACCAGCCGACTGAACGTATCAAGGGCACAGGTAAGAAACTGGATCCTCGAAAACACGCTGAACTTCGATAAGAGTTTTGGCGAACACAATGTGAAGGTGCTGGTAGGACAAACTGCGCAGCGTTATAGATCATATAGCATCAGCGCAAGCGCCGACAATGTACCAAAGACCAGCGATGGAGACCTTTATCTCAGCCTTGGTCCCAACACAACCGCCAATCCGCGTACTGTTTCAGACGCAGGTGACCTGGCCACTTATGCCTCCTATTTTGGAAGGGTCAACTATTCTTTCAGCAACAGGTACCTGCTCTCCGCCTCTCTCAGAGCCGACGGATCATCTAAGTTCATCGGTGATGAGCGCTGGGGCTACTTCCCTTCTGTGGGTGCAGGATGGATCATTTCGGATGAAAGCTTCATGCAGGACCAGGGTATATTTGATTATCTCAAGCTGAGGGGCAGCTGGGGCAAGGTGGGTAATGCCTCCGTGCCGGCCAACCTCGCGGTTCAGCTGATCGACCAAAGGCCCGAATTCACCGCCATCATCGGCGGACAGCCGGCACCCGGTGCCAGCATCACGAGCATTGTGCCTCCCGTTATCTATTGGGAAAGAGGCGTAGGTACCGATATTGGCCTTGAAGGTACGCTGCTGAACAAAAAGCTTAATTTCGAGATCGATTGGTACAACAGGAAAACCGAGCAGGCTATTTTCGATATCCCGGTAATCGGTTCACTTGGTCTCGGAGGAAGCTCCATCCGTGGTAACCAGGCTGATTTTGAGAACACAGGCTTTGAACTTACCCTGGGCTGGAGAGATGATATCGGAAAAGATTTCAATTACTCGCTCAACGGTAATTTCAGCATCAATAATAACAAGGTGCTCTCTGTCGTTACCGGTAACAACCCGATCTTTGCGGGCGGCGCTGCCGCAACCGGCGGACAGCTCAGCACCCGAACGATTGCCGGACAGCCTATTGGCCAGTTCTATGGCCTGCAGGTAGCCGGCATCTTCCAGACTGCAGCGGAAGTTACAGGCTCAGCACAGCCTTCTGCCAGGCCCGGCGATTTCAGGTATGTTGACATGAACAAAGATGGGGTTATCAATGCGCTCGACAGGGTGATCCTCGGCAATCCCAATCCTAAGTACACCTACGGCCTTAATACCAATTTCAATTTCCGCCAGTTTGATCTTACGCTCGATGTACAGGGTGTGGCAGGCGTAGACATCTACAATGCCAACAAAGGCCTGCGCTTTGGTTCAGAGAATTTCAGCAAGGATTTCTTTGATAACCGCTGGTCTGGCCCGGGCACATCCAACACCTATCCTTCGGCCAATATCGGCGGAGGAACAAACTACATCCCCAACTCCTGGTATGTAGAGGATGGAAGTTATGTTCGCATCAGGAACGTGCAGCTTGGATACACACTGCCCCAGGCGATGACCAGCAGGCTCAGCATGCAGAGAGTAAGGATCTATGTGAACGCGCAGAATGCACTGAACTTCTTCAGCTATACAGGTTTTACACCTGAGGTAGGCGGAGGACCCACCAATGCAGGAATCGACAATGGCATCTATCCTTTGTCTGCCACCTACAATTTTGGAGTCAACGTTAGCTTCTAATCAAACAAAAAATTGTTTTATGACAATGAGACATAAATATCTGTTGATAAAAACTGCTTCGGCAATAACACTTACAGCGTTGCTGCTTACACAGGCGGGATGTAAAAAATCTTTCCTGGATGTTCCGCCACAGGCGCAGCAGCCAAGCCAGGAATTCTGGAAAACACAGGAAGACGCAACCAGGGCCGTTAATGCGATCTATGCCAACCTCCGTGCCTGGGAGCAGGTAGCTTTTGCACCAATAGCGGTTGAGAGCATGGGCTCAGACGAGGCAGAGAAAGGCAGCAGCCCCGGTGATGCCACCTTCCATAACAATTTCGACAATTTCACGCATACCTCGACCGAGGGCCAGATCAATGATTTCTGGCTGGGACAGTACCGTTCGATCAACCTGTGCAACCAGGTGCTGGATAATGTTCCGGCGATCGAGATGGATGCTACCCTTAAGAACCGTTACCTGGCAGAAGCCAAGTTCGTAAGGGCCTATAACTATTTCAGGCTTGTGCGTGCTTTTGGTGATGTGCCGCTGAGGCTTAAGCTGCCTACAGATCCTTCTGAGTATAACCTGCCCCGGTCACCCAAAGCAGATGTATATACCGCTATTGAAAAAGACCTGACCGAAGCTGCAGCCGTTCTGCCTCAGACCTATGGTCCGGCAGATATTGGCCGTGCAACAAAGGGTGCCGCCCTGGCACTTCATGCCAAGGTTGCCATGTACCAGAAAAAATGGAGTGATGTGCTGAACCTGACCAACCAGGTAATGGGTATGGGTTATACCCTGTTCCCTAATTATGAAGCACAGTTCAGGATACCAAACGAGAACAATTCAGAATCCGTATTCGAGATCCAGGCACAAAGGCTGCCAAGCATTCCCGGTGCCTCCAACAGCCAGTATTCGCAGGTACAGGGCGTAAGGGGCATAAGCTGGGGAGGCTGGGGCTTTAATGTTCCCACACAGGTTCTTGCCGATGCCTACGAACCCAACGATCCGAGAAGGGATGCAACCATCATCTTCAGGGGAGAAACAACGCCCCAGGGTGATGTTGTTCCTCCTACCGGCGACAACCCAAGGTATAACCAAAAATCCTACGTGCCATCCTCTTATTTTACACCTGGATTTACCGAAGGTGCCGACCAGAACATCAGGGTAATTCGTTATGCCGAAGTATTGCTGATGAATGCAGAGGCTGCAAATGAGCTGAATAACCCTACGCAGGCAAAACAATCCCTGAATGCGGTAAGGGCGAGAGCGAGAGGCGGCAACCCGGCTATCCTGCCCGACGTTACCACTAATGATCAGGCCCAGCTTCGCAACGCCATCTGGCAGGAAAGAAGGGTTGAACTTGCTATGGAATTTGACCGCTTCTTTGATGTGATCAGGCAGGGCCGTGGCGCACAGGTATTCGGTCCCAAAGGTTTTGTAGCAGGCAAGCATGAAGTAATGCCTATTCCACAGAACCAGATAGACCTGAGTGCCGGTGTGCTAACTCAAAACCCCGGTTATTAATGAACCTAATCAAAACACAGTTATGAAAATTCTGAGTACAAAATCATGGAGCGCCCTTTCGCTGGGCGCCCTGTTTACCATCACGCTTGCCTCCTGCGACAAGGATGGCATCAACGACTATGTTCCAACCCGCCCGATCGGCGGTTATAACAGCTCGAGCGAGATCGCGCCCAACAGCCTGGTGGCAAAATGGTCTTTCGACGGAAGCCTGATCGACAGCTCGTCGAACCTGAATGGTACTGCCAGCGGCACCAGCTTTACACCTGGCCGCAAAGGACAGGCTCTGCAGGGATCTGCTACCGGGAAAGTAGAATACCCGACACCCGGCGGCGCCATCACCGGTCTCCAGAGCTTTACCGTAACCATGTGGATCAATACACAGAAGCACACCGGTGGCGCCCAGTCTGTATTCATGCTGCCGAAAACGAGTGATTTCTGGGGTAATATGTTCATGCTCATTGAAGGAAATGGCAATCCTCATGATTCCATGCTGGTGAAGTTCCATTTCGACGGCCAGTGGGCAGAGCTTACCGGCACCAACCAGCTTCCTGATATGTACAATGGCTGGAAGCACCTGGCATTTTCCTACAATGCCAACACTTCGAAGTTCAGCGCTTACCTGAACGGGGGTAAAAGAAACCTGCCCGCCAGCATAACTGACAGGTCAAATGCTGGCAACCCGCTCGGGCCAATCAGCTTTACGGATATTTCAAAACTCGTGATAGGAGGATTCCAGCAGCACCTTGGTACGCCATGGTCTGCACCAGATGGATGGATGCTCAACTACACGGGCAAGCTCGATGAGTTCAGGATTTACAACACAGCATTGACGGACTCAGACGTCAACTCGCTTTATAAGCTGGAAGCACTCGGACGATAATCATTTTGTATAAAAAGGGGTTGTCCGGCAATCGTTGGCAACCCCTTTTCTTTTTTGCCTCTTGTCTCTCTTGTACAGAATAAACTGTTACGCCATGCGAAATACCCTCCTGATCCTTGGATTTGTGCTCATGATATCGGCCTGCAAAAAAAACACGGCATCTGATCCGGCGCCCACGCCAGCGCCCCCGTCATTCAGCCTGATGGCCCTGAGGGTAAATGGTGCTTATAATGGATTCACCTATTATAATGTCAATTTCACTCCTACAATCCGCATCTCCTTCTCCACAAAGATCAAACAGTCATCGATCGCTAATGCGGTCACCTTGCAAAGTAGCTCGGGAAGCACGGTAGCGCTCAATGCTTCACTTGACAACAGTGATAGCACCATTGTTATCCAGCCGGCTTCGGCCCTCTCGCCTCTCACTCAATACAACCTTACTGTTGGTACAATGCTCACCTCCGTTGAGGATGGCCGCTTGCAATCAAGCCTGGCTGTGAAGCTGATCACCCAGATCGACACTTCGGACAAATTCCCGCGTATACCCGACAACCAGCTGCTCGACCTGGTCCAGCAGCAAACCTTTAAATACTTCTGGGACTTTGCCCATCCCGTGAGCGGACTTGCCAGGGAAAGAAACACTTCCGGCGATCTCGTTACTTCCGGCGGTTCGGGCTTTGGCATCATGGCCATCATTACCGGCATTCACAGGAACTTTATCACAAAGCAGCAAGGTCTTGCCAGGATGCAGACCATTGTGAGCTTTCTTAAGAACACCGCACAACGATTTCACGGCGCTTATCCTCATTGGCTCAACGGCAATACCGGCGCTGTGATTCCATTCAGCACCAAGGATAACGGGGCCGACCTGGTCGAAACCTCTTACCTCATACAGGGCCTGCTCTGCGCCCGCCAGTATTTTAATGGCGCCGACCCCTTAGAGGCCGGCCTTCGAAACGATATCAACAGCATCTGCAATGCAGTGGAATGGAGCTGGTTCCGCAAAAACGGCGAGAATGTGCTCTACTGGCACTGGAGCCCCAACTACAACTGGGAGATGAACCTGCCGATCAGGGGCTGGAACGAATGCCTGATCACCTACGTACTGGCTGCCTCATCCACGAGCTTCGGCATACCCAGGTCGGTGTACGATAACGGTTGGGCACGCAATGGCGGCATGGTCAGCAACAGCACCCATTACGGCATTAACCTGCCGCTCGGGCCGCCCTTTGGGGGACCGCTTTTCTTTTCGCACTATTCCTTTTTAGGCATCAACCCGAACGACCTTACCGATGCCTATGCCAATTATGAAACACAGGTGGTGAACCATACGCGCATCAATCATGAATACTGCAAAGCGAACCCGCAGGGGCATTTCGGTTATAGCGACGAATGCTGGGGTCTTACCGCCAGCGATGTTCCCAATGGTTATGCCGCTTCTTCACCCGGCAACGATATTGGTGTAATTGCGCCAACCGCCGCCTTGTCTTCGTTTCCCTATACACCGGAAGCCTCGATGAAGGCACTCAAATTCTTTTATTATAAGCTTGGCAATAAGCTTTGGGGACCCTATGGATTCTACGATGCCTTCAGCCTTAAGGATACCTGGTTTGCCAACAGCTACCTGGCCATAGACCAGGGTCCGATCATCGTAATGATCGAGAACTATCGAAGCGGTCTCCTATGGGATCTGTTCATGAGCTGCCCCGAAGTAAAAACAGGCATGCTTGGACTTGGCTTTCAAAGTCCGTATTTGTGATGATAAACCCACGATGACATGAAACATGCCGTTGCCATATTTGCCCTGATCTTTTTTTCTCATTGCAGCATTTCAACAAACACTCAGGAACTGTCCAGGGAAGATGAAAAGATCTTCACCGAAGTCCAGCGAAGCACTTTCCAGTATTTCTGGGACGGAGCAGAGCCGGTCAGCGGACTGGCCAGGGAAAGATTTCACGTAGATGGCCACTACCCTGAAAACGACAAGATGATCGTAACCAGCGGTGGCGGTGGCTTTGGCGTGATGGCCATACTCGTTGGCATCGAACGCGGTTTTATTACCCGCCGGGAGGGGCTCGAAAGGCTGGAAAAGATCACCTCCTTTCTCGAACGCTGCGATCGCTTCCATGGAGCCTGGCCTCACTGGCTCAACGGCGAAACGGGTAAGGTGAAGCCTTTCAGTAAAAAAGACAATGGCGGCGACCTGGTAGAAACATCATTCATGATCCAGGGCCTGCTTTGCGTTCGCCAGTATTTTAAAGACGGCAACGAAGCGGAAAAGGCACTGGCTGCCCGCGTAGATAAGCTTTGGAAAGAAGTGGAGTTCGATTGGTACCGCAACGGTAAAAATGTGCTCTACTGGCATTGGAGCCCTAATTATGGATGGGAGATGAATTTTGCGGTTACAGGTTATAACGAATGCCTCATTATGTATGTGCTGGCAGCCTCCTCTCCCACGCATGCTATACCCGCAGAGGTCTATCATGAGGGATGGGCCCGCAGCGGCAAGATGAGCGATACCGTAACTGCCTATGGACATACACTCACGCTATCTCATAACGGAGCCAGGGAGTATGGTGGTCCGCTCTTCTGGTCTCACTATGCATTTCTGGGACTTGACCCCAGGGGGCTCAAAGACAGGTATGCCGATTACTGGCAGCACAATACCAATCATACCCTGATCAACCGGGACTGGTGCATCGACAACCCTTTAAAATATAAAGGATACGGCCCCGATAGCTGGGGACTTACCGCGAGCTATTCGGTCAGGGGATACGCCGGCCATGCACCTGGCCGCCGCAACGACCTTGGCGTCATCTCTCCAACGGCCGCCCTGTCTTCCTTTCCCTATAGCCCGGAATCTTCACTCAGGGCCATGCGGCATTGGTATAAGAACATGCGGGATTCGATCTATGGTGTCTATGGATTTTACGATGCCTTCAGCGAACAACATAACTGGTTTCCGAAACGTTACCTGGCCATTGACCAGGGACCCATCGTGGTAATGATGGAGAATTACCGCAGCGCGCTTTTATGGAAGCTTTTCATGAGCTGTCCGGAAATAGAGCAAGGATTAAAAAAACTGGGCTTTCAAAGCCCCTGGATAAAAAATTAAGGAGAACATTCAATTATGAAGATGCGTTTCATCTCGATACGTAACTGGCTCGCGGTAGTCCTGGCAGGCTTGGCAACCCTTGCGCAGGCACAGCAAAAGCAAACTACTTATTGCAATCCCATCAACATCGATTACGGCTATACACCCATACCGGGTTTTGCCGACTGGGGCCGGCACCGGGCAACCGCCGATCCTGTTATCGTCAACTACAAAGGAGATTATTATCTCTTCTCAACTAACCAGTGGGGCTACTGGTGGAGCAGCGATATGCTGAACTGGAACTACGTTTCAAGGAAATTCCTGCGGCCCTGGAACAAAGGAACCTATGATGAGCTTTGTGCGCCTGCGGTAGGCATCGTGGGCGATACCATGATCGTATTCGGATCGACGTATACCAAAAATTTTACGCTCTGGATGAGCACCGATCCGAAAGGAAATGTCTGGAAACCCCTGGTGGATTCATTCGAGATAGG
>DASTPZ010000330.1:0-18223 GCA_035761965.1 Flavisolibacter sp.
CAAATGGCATTGCTGCAGCGCATCATAACGCTTGCGCAGGTATTGAACATTCTTTTCGCCCCATACAAAGCTCATGTGCGGAATGGGATGAATAAAGGAGCCTGGCGGCTGAATGATATTGTGCTCGACCAGGTAGGCCCAGAATTGCTTGGACACTTCGAAAGACTCGGCGATCTTGACCGCCTTGCCGGTATCGATGGACCCGTCTTCCCTCTCGGGTGTGTAGTTAAGCTCACAAAAAGCCGAATGACCCGTGCCAGCATTGTTCCAGGCGTCGGAGCTTTCTGCGGCTGCACTGTCGAGTCTTTCAAATATTTCTATGCTGATGCCGGGCTCGAGCTCCTTGAGCATAATGCCCAGCGTGGCGCTCATGATGCCGGCACCGATGAGCACAACATCTGCCGATGAATTTCTGTTTGACATGAGGACAATGGTTGAAATTAACATGCCAGGTAAGAGATAAAATGATCTGACGGAATATACCGGTGATGGCTGAGCTGCTTGACGAGGGGGGCTTGCGTTCACCGGGAATCTTGATTATTTTAGAGCAAACGATCCTATGAAACGAATCCTCTTACTGCCTGTATTCCTGTTTTCTTATTGTGTATTACACGCCCAGGCCGCAGGCCAATGGGATACTTATATGTCCATGTACGAAAAAGGCCCTGGCACTGTGCTGATCGATCTTGGCCTTAAAACATCCCTGCCCGACAAGGAGCTACCGTTTTTGCTTGAAACCGGTGTGCGATTCACCGATTGTACCTCCGACGGCTTGCCTGCCCCCACCGCGTTTGACCAGCTCTACCTCATTTCCGATTCTGTCAACGTGCTGGTATCCCTTGCCGTGGAAAGCAAGATGGCCGGCACCTTTACCTACCAGTGCGAACGAAAGGACTATTATTATATATCGGATACCACTGGCCTCAGGAAAAAGCTGGAGCAGCTTTATACCCGCAGGTTCCCCAATAGTGCCTACAGCATAGTGATCAGAGCGGATGCAGGCTGGAAGACGTATACGGGGTTTCTTTACCCCGATGAAGAGACCTTCGAATACATGCAGAATACAAAGCTTGTAATGAAGCTCGAAGAAGCCGGCGACAAGCTGTCTACACCCAGGAAGGTGGATCACTGGCTCTATTTCCGCGATGAAAAAGGCCGTGCGGCATTTGCTTCAAAAGCTAGAGAAAAGGGTTATGCGGTGGAAGAACAGACCGCCAAAGGCCCCGCTAGCAGCCCCTACCAGCTTCATCTTTCGCGTATCGACAAGGTAGAGCTGGGATCCATAACGCGGCTTACGCTCCAGCTTAGGAAAGAAGCGAATCAGTACGGAGGACAGTACGATGGATGGGAGACCGCTGTCACAAAATAGCACGCTTTCCCTAGGCCGGACAATCGTGGGATGATATTTGCAGTAATTGCCATCCGGTTCTGGACAGGCGATGTTTTCCACACCAATTTAACCCCCGAGCCTAGCTCCCGGGATGAAAGGAATCTGTATAATTCATACATCGTGAGGCCGGTGATCTTATTATCTTTAAAATTAATAAACGATTTGTGCGTATGAACCGAGCATTTACGATCTCCTTCGACTTCGAAGGACGGACTTATCTTGCATTTGCAAGCATGAATACAAAGGGTAGCGATGTTGTCTATTCAGTGCGTCTGTACGACGAAAAGCTTCATCGTATCGTT
Organism: Flavisolibacter sp.; assembly: GCA_035761965.1. GTDB lineage: Bacteria > Bacteroidota > Bacteroidia > Chitinophagales > Chitinophagaceae > Flavisolibacter. The sequence goes on from DASTPZ010000330.1 coordinate 1,693, forward strand.
CCTACAGGCAGCATCAGCTACAACAGCCAGCGGCCGCTCTGTCCCCATTCGCTTACCCATCCCATGGCCACGAGACTGTTCACCTGCATCAACGAAGCCGTAGACGGGCATTCAAGAATGTATAAAAGCAGGTAAAGACCTTTGCGAAGCAGTATTGGTTTGCAATGAAAGAACAACACAACAGCCGGCAGAAGGGTAAGCTGCCGGCTGTTGTTGCCTGGGTAATGTATAGAAGCTGAAGCATAGCCCGCCATTGTTGGGGATGATGTATATCTTCCTTTTCGAGCCTCCGGGCTGGCAATATCGCTTCTTCTTTATCGAAATGCAACTCCAGTAGATCGTGGAGATGCGGGGCTTGTGAATATGAGCATGCCGCCTGTTTATGCCAGAAAGATGGTCATGCCCAGGCTCGCCTGCCCTTCGATACAACAGGTCTTTAACCTGGCCCGTGAATCCTATTTGCAGTTTTGTGCAAGACTGGCAACCTGGTCAGGGTCGTTGAGAAAAGCTTCCGCTTCACTGCTGAGGCTATCGAATTTTGATTCCACCTGCAGCAGGATGCATTTGCAATAATTAAAGGCTGTATCCTCTCCAAGCGCATCTTTTGCTTTTTCCACACAGCCATCAATAAATTCAAACTCGTCTTCCTTGGGCCAGCGGGAGCCAACCCTTTGCCTGGTGTTGTTATCGGAAGCGCCCTTGGTTTCCACATTAGTGTTGCTGTTGCAGGCTGCCAGCAGGAGCAGGCTAAATAAGGAGTATAAGCTGAACTTCATTGTTGATGATTTTAAGCGGACCTGGCGGTCAGGCCCAGGGCATATGTATGCAATTCCGATACCAGCGGATGAGCTAAACGATCACAAACAATAGCCGGACAGGAACTAGCTTCGTTTTTTTCCTGTAAGTAAATGAAATACAATACTTCTCTGGCATAAGCCTTGCCCTCCCTCTGTAAACACAATGATATGGGAAAAGATCACAGGGGTCAGCCTTCAGGCACCAATAAAAGCGAGAGTGGAACGGGAAAGCCGACAGATATGTCGCCGGAGAATATGCCTAACGACCAGGAAAAGACCGATCAATATACCAATGATGATGGTGAAATAGCAGACCACGTCCGGACCGGTCATCCAAACCGGAATACGGATAAGGACGATGCTACCAATATCGGCGGATACAGGAGCTAGGCTTTGATGCCTGCCTGCTTTGCGCAGGGGCCGGCAGCGTCTTCCGGGATGATCGCCTCGAAGCGGTCTAGCGCTCCTGCTGTGTACAGCCATCCCCCAAAATGGGGTGCCGGATGCGCATAGGCATGGCCGTTCCCGTTTTAAAATCTTCCGTTAACATTATGATCATCCTGGGAGGATACCCCGGCTGTTTCCGGTTGACGTTCGATTCATAGCTTTGTGCCTTAAATCTTATTTATGGCAAAGGAAAAGATCGTCCTGGTAACCGGCGGAAGCCGGGGACTGGGCAAGGACATGGCACTAAGCATAGCAAGAAAGGGCATGGATGTTATCCTCACTTACCGCAGCAACGCGGAAGAGGCGGAAGCCGTTACGGCACAGGTGAGAGAAATGGGACGCAAGGCAGTAAGCCTGCAGCTCGATATGAGCCAGCCCGCTTCACTAGATGGCTTTATTGCCAGTGTAAGATCGGTGCTTCAATCAGAATGGAACAGGAGCGGCTTTGATGTGCTCGTGAACAATGCGGGCATGGGCGCTACCGTACCCTTTACCGAGGTAACAGAAGCCCTCTTCGACGATTTTCTGAATGTGCATTTTAAAGGGGTCTACTTTCTCACCCAGAAATCCCTGCCGCTTATGAGCGATGGTGGCAGCATTATCAACATTTCTACGGGCACTACACGCTTTTCCAATCCTGGCTATTCGGTTTATGCCTCCATGAAAGGCGCTGTTGAGGTTCTCACCCGTTACCTCGCGAAAGAGCTCGGCGGTCGTGGCATACGGTGCAATGTAATAGCTCCCGGTCCGGTAGAAACGGATTTCAATAGCGCTGCCATCCGGAGCAATCCCCAGATGAAGGAAAGGCTGGGCAGCCTTTCACCACTCGGCCGTGTTGGTATGGCCGACGATATTGGTGGCGTTGTAGCGTTTCTGTGCACCGAAGATGCAAAATGGATCAATGGCCAAAGGATCGAAGTGAGTGGGGGCATTAACGTATAGCCTGGCCCGGTTATCAAAGGCAAAAGCTTTGCAGTTAATATGGACAAAGCCCCGTCTGGTCTCCACCATTCAACATGGGGCTTCACCTCCCGTCCTTATTTACGAAAAATTTCGTGATTATGGCTTAGCTTCCCAAGGCTGATAGAAGGGTAGTGTACGAGGCAGTAAAACTGAAGTTATGCCCAGATTCGTCATCATCTTATGCCTGCTGCCCTTGTCTGCAGCGGCACAGAAAGAAGCATCCGCATCCCGGCTCGCCAGGGAAAATATCCTGGAATATGTAAGCAGCAAGATTTTCAGGTCGGGCTTCGATCTCGCCAATGGTCCGCTGCAATCCTCCGGGGAAAAGGATTCGAAAATCGCCTGGACCATGACCTGCAGGCTTGAAGTTCCCGCATCGCGTGAGCAATCAGACAGCAGCACCAAACGCACGGTGCAGGTGTATGATTTCCAGTTCTTCCTCGATCACCGTTTGCGTGTGCTTCAGGCCTCAAGCACCTCGGTCTCCGATCCTGGTAAAGAGCTGCCTTGAGCAGGTAAGGTGGGCTGAATCGTCTGCGGACCGGAGCTGTCCTTCGCGCACATTCGTAAACTTCCTTACCTTACATTTCAATGGACAATCACATTGTATTACTCCATGGAAAGGAAGACGCATCATTGGAAGTAAGAGCCTTGCTCCTGCAGGATACGATCAAGGTTTACGATGCCGCTACCAATGCGCTCCTGGGTATCTATCCCTGCAATGATACAAGCCTCGAAAACAAAGGCAGTACCACGTGGCTTTACCTGGATGCTTCCCATCGGCAATACCTCGAGCTGCCGGCAGACCACCTGCTGCTTTATGAGCTTCGGCAAAGGTCTGAAAAAGCAGGCCAGGGAACGGTCAGGAAACTGATCCGCCATAAGGCCCTCACGCTTCTGGCAGTTCTTGTGGTGGTGATCGCGGGTCTTTATTTCCTAATGATCTCTTTTGTGCCTTACCTCGGATTAAAGCTGATTGGAACAAACCGTGAGATAGCCCTTGGTCAAAGGCTTCACGATATGATGATAGAGCAATCGCGGCTGGCCGGCGAAACGGTGGACAGCCAGGGCAGCGCCAGGCTGCAGGCCTTTGCCGATAAGCTTAACCTCAGCAGCAAATACCCGGTAAAGCTTACGCTTGTAAAAAGCAAAACCGTCAATGCCTATGCAGTGCCGGGAGGCAATATCGTCGTGTATACCGGTATATTGGAAAAGCTGGAAACACCGGAGGCCCTTGCCGCACTGCTGTCGCACGAAGCTACCCATGTGAATGAGCGTCACAGCCTGCGCTCCCTGCTGCGTGGTGCAGCCAGCAAGCTGCTGGTTGCGGTTGTTGTGGGTGATGCGGGTGCTGCCACAGCCATCATAGCCAGCAATGTGGAAAGTCTCAATGGCCTTAGTTATTCGCGCTCGCTCGAAGAGGAAGCCGATGAAAAAGGCATGGAGCTGCTTTTGTATAACCGCGTAAGGCTCGAAGGCATGCCGCAGCTCATGCGAACCCTGGAAGCGGAAGCTGGTGCCCAGGGCATTCCCTCCTTTCTCAGCTCACACCCTGCTACCGGTGACAGGATCAGGAACGCAGAAAGCTTTATCCGCTCACATGCTCAGCAGCCTGTTGAAAGAAAAGATCTCGATACGCTCTTTGCCGCGCTCAAGCAGTCGGGAGGCCGCTGGTAACCCTGGGTGAACAATGTAAATACTCATCACAGCCTGTTGATATATTCATCCACTCCGGTTTTTTTGGCCTGGGTCCATTTGAGCTTGCCCAGCCTGTAAGAAAAGCTCAGCCGAACGATCCTCGTTTCGATCCGGGTGATATTGTCCGTGATAAAATCACCCGCATTGGCCGAATACCTGAAATAATTGGTGTTGAAGATATCGGTGATGTTCGCCCTTACAGAAAAATCTCCCATGGTCTTTTGTATGCCTGCGTTGAGCTGCCATCTCGACCTGTACCTGAATACTCCATCTATCGAAGGCCCTTCGAACTGGAAGAACAGTTCGGCCGACCAGCCTTTTTTACCCTGCAGTGTTTGTGTAGCAGCCAGCTTATAATTCAGCACCTTGTTCTGGAAGCGGGAGCCGTTCAGCAGGAAGGACGTCTTACTGTAATTCAGGCCCCCGTTTGCCTGGGCTGTCCAGCCTTTGGCCAACCGCATGGGCAGGTTGAAATTGCCAAACCAGCTCGCAAACCGGTTTGTATTGATCAGCATGACGATGGCTGCCTTGGTTCCGGCTTCAACTGTTTGCCCGATCTGTATCTTATCCTGCACAAAGCTATAGCCGGCATTGAAGTATAGCTTTCCTGTCATGAACGTGAGATCGGCGGTATAGCTATACTGGGGCCTGAGATAGGGATTGCCCTGGCTCAGCAGCAGGGGCGTGCGCAGTCTCACATTCGGGTTGAGCGAGGTATAGGTGGGGCGGTCGATCCGCGAGGTAAAGGTTGCTTTCAGTTGATGGCCCTTGCCCGCCTTGCGGGTGAAGCTGAAGAACGGAAAGAGTTTAAAATAGTCTCGCTCCACCGGAGCATGATGTGCTTCCGTGGTTTCGGTTTTTGTCCACTCGCCCCTGAGGCCGGCTTCAACCGTTCCTGCTTTTCCGCCATCTAACCTGGTGCTGATATAGCCCGCATGAACGGCTTCCTGATAGCGGAAGAAAACATTCCGGGCTGCCGGCCTGTTTGTTCCAAAACTATCCCTTTCGATAAAGGAAGGATCCGATCGCACGCCAACCTCGGCAAATTTATAACCTGTCTCCATCTGCAGTTTTCTGCCAATGGTTTTGTTGAGATCTGCCTTGAAGCCATTCGCCATTACATTCAACCGGTAATCGGCCAGGAACAGCAGCCCCCGGTCCGGGTTTCCGGCATATTCAAATACACCTTGGTAGATAAACTCATCCGCATTCTTATGCCCGAGATGATCGGTCATCAGCATGAGCGCTGTGCCGGCAGAATCGAGGCGCAGCTGGTACGCGGCGGTTAGCAGCAGGCGCCTGCTTTTGTACTGGCTTTGGTTGAAGAAGCGGTATACCGAATCGGTTGTGCCTGCATGGGAGAAGGCAGCGGTATTGTTCTCCTTCCAGCTTTGCGCTCCTCCGGTATAGGAGGCCATGAGCTCCGCAACCTGCCGACGGTTGATGCGGTATTCAAGTCCGGCTATTACCGGGACCGATAAAATCCTTTGCCTGAAATTGTTTATCTGCAGAAGACTTGATGGGCGTGTATTATCCGGAATGGTTCGCAGGAACCTGGTGGGTGTTACCGTGTTATTGTGAGAAAGATCGGTTGTGACATGCGCTGCAAGCCTGTTTTTCCGGAAATTAAAGTTCAGCGAGTGAAGAAGCTTTTCCCTCCGTCCATAACCGATAGCGCTGGAAAGCCTGAGTGTATAGCCCTCACGGCTGTCCTTGCGCAGGCGTATGCTGATGATGCCTGCATTTCCCGCCGCGTCGTACCGGGAGCCCGGATTGGGAAGTATCTCTATGGATTGTATACTGGCCGAAGGCAGGTTCTGCAGGAATTGAGCTGCTTCTTCCGGGTTGAGATAGGTCTGCTTGCCATCGATCAGGAGGCTGACGCCTTCTTTTCCATTGATGGCGATCCGCCCGTTCGACCGGTCTGCCGTTACGCCAGGGGCTTTTTCCAATAACTCCCAAACCGTGCCACCAGCGCTCGTAATGCTGGCGCCGGGTGTTATAACAGTTTTGCCCAATTGCTGGTCTATTGCTTCCCTTCTTGCAGAAACAACAACTTCGTCCAGCGGCCGGCCACCCATTCTTAGCTGTATCGGCTCCATCCGGAGATCTTCTTTCAGGTTCAGGGCAATGGTGCTTGTTGCCGCTCCCGAGAACGATATCTCCAGCAGATAAGCTGCCGCCGGGACCCGGAAAGCAAAAAGCCCAAGGCTGTCGGTAAGCACCGTATTCAATATGCTGTCGCCCGTCTGCGGTTTGAGCAGGACGGTGGCAGCTGTTACCGGTTTTTTGTCCTGGTCAACAACCGCTCCCTGGAGTGTAAACTGTTTTGCCGGCTGCGATCGCGCGCAAAAAAGAACAAAGAGCATGGCAACAATCAATACAAGCTTGTGCATGATTTTTTTGAGCAAACCTCTTCAACCCTAAAGGAAAATTTTTTCCTCTTCGCCAGTCGAACCCTTTTTTTCGCTATCCGGGAAAAAGAAAAACCACCGGAAAAAACCTGCCAACCGGCGAAAAAACGGCGCGGGGCTTTGCAAACAGGAGAAAAGAAATTGAACTTGCGTCAGAATTGATTTGGATGAAGTCTGTCAACAAGTACCTGCACCTGGTCCTCTGGCTCACCTTGTTTTTCCTGTTCTCCGTGATCAGGCTGCACAGCAACAGCAATATCTGGGTAAACCTTCTGGTTGTCACCCAGCTCTTCTGCTATTATCCGCTGATGTTCTACTGGCAGTCTGCCTTCCTCTACCCGGTTTTTTACGAAAGAAAGCAACATGCAAGATACTTTCTGTATAGCGGAGTGAGCCTGCTCCTGCTCGCGCTGGTAAGAATGGTCACCGACTATTATTTTCTTTATGCTTCTTCCCTGAAGTATGCATTCTACGACATCACTTTCTATCATTTTCTTTTTACCCTGGTCACGCTCCTGATTGCAGCATTGATCGGTGTTTTGTACAGGATGTCGGTTCGCTACCAGCATCTCAGGTGGCAGCAGGAAAAAACAAAAAGGCAACAGGCCGAGATCCAGCTTCACCTGCTGAAGGCTCAGCTGCATCCTCATTTCCTGTTCAACAACCTCAATAATATTTACTCGCTTGCCACCAATCACCCGGAAAGAACAGCCGTATATGTATCGCGGCTTTCTGAACTGCTTCGCTATTTTGTAGAGCACTCTTCCAGGCCCCTTATTCCCGTCGGGGATGAGATCGGGTTTATCGAAAACTATATCGGGCTCGAAAGGCTGAAGCAGCCTTCGATACAGCTCGAAGAGCGGATCCAGGACAATATGCCCTCCGGCAAGCTGCCGCCCATGCTGCTGCTTCCCCTGGTCGAGAACTGTTTCAAGCACGGCTGCCTTTCCGATCCGCTTCACCCGGTGAACATCAGCATTTCTTATGAAGCCAACGAGGTGGTTGTTGAAACGGGCAATAAGCCCGGAAAGAATGGGAAGGTGAGCACCAGGACAGGACTGGTAAACCTCAAAGAGCGGTTGGAGCTATTGTATCCCGGCAACCATGTTTTGAGAACAGGTATGAAAGACGGTATTTTTACTGCCTACCTGAAAATTCCCGTATATGAAGCTTAAATGTATACTGGTAGATGATGAGCCCCTGGCCCTGGAGCTGCTCGAAGGCATGATCGGAAAGATCTCCTTCCTCGAGATCAGGGGCCGCTTTCCTGATCCATTCGAAGCCATTCGTTTTCTCGAAAACGAAACGGTCGATCTCATATTTCTCGATATCAACCTGCCGGGCATCAACGGGATGGAGCTTTCCGCACTTCTTCCGCAGGAAACCAAGATCGTTTTCACAACGGCTTATTCGGAGTATGCGCTTGCAGGATACGAACGCAATACGCTCGACTATCTGCTAAAGCCCATTACACAAGAGCGTTTTCTCAGGGCTGCGCTTAAGATCAAGGCTGCTTTTGGCATAAAGGCCGCGGAGCAAGCCGCAGGTCCGGAGGCTTCACCAGTCCAGTTTTTCAAAACGGGTAAGCAGATCGTGCGGCTTGACCTGGGTGAGATCGCCTTTTTCGAAGCAAAAGGCGACTATGTTTCCTGTTCTTCCAGGTCGGGGAAGGTCTTGCTGTATGTTACCATGCGTGAGCTCGAGGAAAAGCTTCCGCCTCATTTCGTAAGGGTTCATCATTCCTATATCCTGAACATTCAAATGATCAGGAAGATCGAGGACAACCAGGTTTGGCTATACGATCAGGCGGAGATCATTCCCGTAAGCGCCAAATACAAAAGCCGGCTGACCGAGGCCATCGAAAAGCGGCTGTTCAATTGATGTCCCATGCAGGAGGGTGCTATTGCCTTTTCCAGGAATCATATTTTTTTCTGAGGGCCTCAACCGCATTTACACCTTCGGCTTCTCCCTTCACCACGAGGTTGAGCCATGGCTTTTGTTCCTCATCCTTTGGTTTGGCTACGGTTATGAAAGCGCTTGAGGCTTTTTGCTCTCCGCAACGTTTGTCGCCTCCCTGTCTGGCACCTGCTTCCAGCGCAGCCATCAGTACTTCGGCAATGGGAAGCGAATCACTCTGTGCCTTGAGTGCCGCATTCAGTATGGCCTGCAAGGCGGTAGAATCACTGAGGGTATTCCCCTGCACGCTGATGCCCCTGGCCACAAGGCCTCCCTTGTGTGTATAAGTTTCGCTGCCGGTATAATTTATGGGTTCGTTGGCAGATGCAAGACAAACAATGCCATATTGCTGTTCCTCGGGTTCATACCTGCCGGCTTTCAGTGCCTGCAGTATTTCACCGGGGCTGGCGCCTGATGCGATCATCTCCAGTCCTTTTGCCTTTGCAGATTTATTGCTCATTGCCTGAACCACGATGGCGCCTTTGCCGGGTACAATACCGCCTATGCCATATACGCTGTAAGTGCAGGAGGCGCCTGCAATGCCAATTTCACCAGTCCTGGGGTCGATAACGATAATTGACCATGTGCTGTAGCCTGCCATCGAAAGCAGCAGCAAAGAGAAGGTAATGAGGAATTTTTGCATCGTTATGGGTTTGATGGATTGACTTCAGCTGTACTAAGATAGCCAATAAGAAATGGCTCGTTGGCCATGATGGCTGATGGATATATTCAGTTCTGCCGCTTATAAAGCACTTGTGTTTCGCATGCCGGGTTTTCCGATCTTAGTTCTATGAAAACCTTAATGCTCAGCATGGCCTCCCTGCTCACTGTTTTCTACGCCGGGGCCCAGGATAACCTCAGGAAAGCCATCCTGTATTTTCCTTTTGATAAGGCCTCGCTTACGATGGAATCGAAGCTTGTGCTCGATTCGCTGGTGCAAGAGCTCAAAGGCATTCGGCCTGCCGGGCCAATAACGATCACAGGACATTGCGATGCCCTGGGTTCGGATGAATACAATGACCGGCTTTCGGCTGCAAGGGTGGGCACTGTAGCCGCTTATCTCAAGGGGCTTGACAATAGCCTGAACATCTTAGCAAGCAGCTATGGCGAAAAACAGCCGGTAAACGGCAATGCCACACCCGGTGAGCGGCAGCTTAACCGGCGGGTTGAGCTCTCATTCACTATTGCAGAAGCGCCCCAGCCCGAAAAACTGGATACCCCTCCGCCTCCGCCACCGGCAGAAAAGCTGTCGGTACGCATCGATTCGGTAAAGGTGGGAGAGACCATCAGGCTGCGGAACATCAATTTCATCGGCGGAAGCTCGAAACTTCTTTCAACCTCCCTGCCTGCACTCGAGGAGCTGTACCAGGTAATGAGCCAGAATCCTTCGCTGGTGATCGAGATACAGGGACATATCTGCTGCCTGTTCAATGGCCAGGACGGCAATGATTTTGAAGATGGCAGTAACCGTCTTTCACAGAATCGCGCCCGTACGGTATATGAGTACCTGGTGGAAAAGGGCATTTCCCGCAACAGGATGAGCTATCAGGGCTTTGCCGGAACAAAGCCATTGATTTACCCCGAAAGGACCGAAGCCGACCGCACTGCCAACCGCCGGGTTGAAATTAAGATCGCTGGCAAATAATAGCCCTGGGTAGAAGTGGGAGAAGATCTTTTGCTTAAAGCGGGAGTCAGACTATCGATCATAACCGGTTATTAAGCCTGTTCGAACAAAAGATAAGATGTAAGCCTTGTTCACTGCATTTCGCTTTTTGATGCTCTAAGCCTGGCCCACTGGTAGATCGAACTTCCCGGCTTGGTCACAGGCAAAGGCTTACATCTTTTGCTCAAAGGGGACGAATTGAATAACTTGATTCATGAAGCCTGTTGTACTGGCAATAAGTCTGCCTTATACTGCATGCTCTTACAAGAGCCACCTGTCATGCATCACTGCTCCCTACTCAATTCTTCCAGATGCCTGTATTCGAAGTTGATTCTTTTTGATAGCTGGCTGCGGATACCTGTCCTGGCTTAACCGAACGTACGAGCACGGGGCCTTTGGTAATGATCCGCCTTCTTCTTTTTTCGCCTTGGTTATCTCTACGCATTTCCATAATCACGTTTTTTTGAAGGGGGTTAAAAACCGTGCCAAAATAGGGAAGCCGCAGATTGAGCATAGCGTTTACTGGGGCCTGAAGTATAGGTGGGACGCGGTTCACAGCCCTTCGTCCAACTTGGTTATTGCCTTCCACATACTGCATGTGTTCTTATCTGGGACAGGCATGCCATACAGTTTGCGGAAGCAGGCTGCGTTGCCTGACCAACCGTTCGGGTGGAGAGTGAGATCCGGAAGATATATGTTACCGGCCGGAGCGAATAGGTTTATCCTCCCTCTTCATGACGTTCTTCGGTAGTGGTATGCGAGATAAGTTGCCACCGGTTCGCACGAAGCGCATAGATCCTTATATAGCGCAGGTGGTAACGGGCGGTTTTTGTTTTATCGGTGCGTTCTATATACATTTTACCTCTCAGAACAGCCAGGTCGCCATGCTGCTGAACTCTTACAGAATCGTGCCTGCGAATGGGATAGCGGGTGCGGCCTACGGTCCGCAGCCAATTGCCCTTGCCTTCGATGCGGCCGCTGCCATGGCTGAAAACAAAATCTTGCGCGTACAGGCTGTCGAGCGCTGCGGTCTGTTGCTGCATTACCAGGTCATCTATGCGCTGGTTGAGGCTAAGCAGGTAATTGCTGTCGGGAGAAGGAGGCAGCTGTGCATGCAGGCTGCCACTGGTCCATAAAATCAGGAGAAGAACAGCGGTTTTTTTCATATGTTAAAAATAAGAAAGGCCAGGAAGCCGAAGGCAGCGATAAAATCATCGTCCCTTCAGTTCGAGTACCAGCTTGTTAAACTGCTCAAGCAGCTCGATGTACTTGTTTTTCCAGTAGTCGATCTGGCTCCTCGCCTCGTCGAGTGTGAGTTCTTTGTTATAGGCCTCTTCCGGTTCCTGGAAAAGGTATTTGGGCATTTCAGGAAAGAGTTCGGTAAAATCGTATTTGATGGCCTTGCCATAAGCCGCAAGGATATGGTAAGGCAGTTCGGGCTCCTTGATATGCTTATAGTAGCTGGTGCGTTGGTAGCCCGCTTTCAGGGCAACTTTTTCTTTTTTGATGCCCGAAGCCTTAACGACGTCTTCCAACAGCTGCCCCCGGTGGATATGGGTGTGCTTGCTCTTCAATCACGATAAAGAAAGGAACAAATGTGAATAAAAAAAATAACGGCCGGAAACGTATAAAGCAATAAAAATGTATAATATTGTGTATAATTGTAGATCGGCGGTACTGGGCTTGTAAATCCCGGAAGTCAACTTTCAACCCTGATCGGGTTGGACGGTTTCAGGATCCGGCTGCAGTCTCCTGCCTGAGATAGTAAACAAATAACCACACTCCCTTATTAACTATCCATATCTACTTTTTCCCGGATGTATCACTCACACAGGTTAGGCAAAGGCCTTCTGGCAACCTGCGGTAAGTTGAGCGGTGAAGTCGGCATTTGGAATGACCATTTGCCTGCCCTGTTCATAACCGGTACAGGAAGCAGCGATGAACGAAAGTTTACAGGCCAGATAAACCTAAACGATCATCTATGGAACATTTAATCAAAGAAGAGGCGGGGCGCTATGCAGATGCAGGCTCCCTCGTGCACCTGAGTGCAGAAGAGAAAGCAGAACCAGGCCAGGTATTGGCGGGGTTCTTTGATGTTTACGAATTGCCCGAGGTAAGAAATGTACTGGGGTCGGTGGCCGGCAGCCAGGATGCAGAGGTACAGGCGATATTAGGGCATATGCAGAAATTAGTGGAGGCAGCCTGGTTGCTGCATATGGAAGAGCTCCCGCTTGAGGAGCACTTCGGGGAGCCCCTTCTTCCGCAGGAAAACACGGTTGTATCTCCATGGTCAACGAACATCCGGCACCTCCCGTTTTTCGATGGTATCCACCTTGATACATTTTGCCAGGTCGAATTGCGGAAGGGTGAGAGGGAGAGTGTGGAAGTTGAAGGGCCCGAGGCGGCGCTGCAGCGCCTGACCATCAGTGTTAGCCAGGAGGGCCGGCTTACGCTTGGGGCGGGGCGTTCCCTGCCGGATGAGGCAAACCTGCTGTCGGCGGTAAAGGCCATTGTTACCTACAGCGAGCTGCGGTTCATTTCTACCAGCAGCGGTGGCGGCATCCGGTCAGAAGAGCCCGTACGAGAAGCCGAGATCAACATTGTACAGAACGGCTCTGCCAGCATTGCATTGACCATTGAAGCCGGCCTGTTGCAAACAGTTATTCATGGCTCGGGAGAGGTGAGCATAAATGGTACCTGCTTTAGCTCTCATGTTATTACTTATGGAGGGGGGCATTTCAAAGGCGAAGCGCTCCAATCCCGTACAACTACAGTATTCCTGGCGGGTACAGGCGAGGTTCGGGTATGTGCGCTGAAAAAGCTGGAGGGTACGCTTAACGGAAAGAGCCGGCTATATTATTCAGGTCATCCCTGGTTTAAGTCCCTGTCGCTGTCCGAAGAGGCCGAAGCAGTATGGGCGGGCGACTAAGGGCAGGCCATTCAGTAAAGATCGGGCAGTGGTAAAGCCCGGTCTTTGGTCATCTGGAACGGGCATCAGGCATTGCCTCTACAAGCCCTCACCTTTTGGCTTTAGACTTGGACTTTGCTTTTTTTTCTGTTTTTGATTTTGCCAGCTTATCGGCCCTGATGTTTTCTCTTACCACATCCCAGTACTCTTTACCATAACTTACGAAGATCTCGCTTCCTGCAGGAATGTCTTTCAGGGCTTCGATAAATGCGCGCAGGCCCTCGTTCACATAAGTGCAATTGTTGGTGATGCCCTTGATTCTTACAAGGCCACGTGCATCATTGGCATACCTGGCCATGGCTTTGAGATAAGGCCTTGCATCGATCACATGATTATCGTTAATGGTGTAGATATAGCCATTGTCACTATCGTGCTTTACTTCTTTCCAGGTTGTGATCCTACCCTTGTACTCTGCAATACGCGTACCCTTTGGTATAAAAACAGTAGTGAACAGCCCCATTCCTGAGCCGGGGATGGTGGACGGTTTTACCACCAGTTCTTTTTCAAGTAAAGCCATGGTTATATTACTGAACCTGTGAAGATAAAAGGAATGAATATAGCAACAAGCAGAATTTTGCTTTTGTATCATTCTTTCATACAAAGCAAATATATAGGGGTAAAAAAATAGACCCCTGTGGAAACAGGGGTCGCAACCAAAACTAACTGCTTATGAGAAAAATTTGAACTTGCTCTTGAGATAACAAAAATACTGCCCGCTTTATTAAAGTCTTGTTACTGCAATGTTAGTACATAGCCAAATCAGCCGATCTTGATATACATCAATAGAAGCTTTAAACAAAATACTGGCCGGGTCCGGTATTGAAAGAAGGGGTCGCATGAAATAGTAAACATCCACAATCAGGCGAGGTTATTCTGCTTTCCGGTATACGTAATGGTTACCGATCAGCAGGGGATGAGGGCCATTGATTGAATTCTTTCCGCGATAAAGTTTGAAATCATCAAAGAATAGCTCCATTATCCATGGCTGAAAACGGAACTCAAAAAACCCATGGTCTTTCATCGCTATATTGAATACCGATTTCTTTTCAGGGCAGAGCTCGAACAGGAGTTGAATAACCTCAACCGGTTGTGGCCGGAATGTAATGATCCCTTGTTCATTAGCTACCCCATGTTGAATCTTGTCGCCACCCCTGATGGTGCAGTAGATAAACCGCATAAACTGCTTATTGCTGTCACTCAGCTGGATAATGATCTCTTTTTCAAGCCCTGTGCGCGATCGGTAGAGAAGGAAATCCTGAGCCGGTTTTTGCCGGCTGTTGAATACCAGGGAATCCTCTTCCATCCGCCAGGTTCCCTTTCCCATCCGGTCAAGCGCTCCATAGGAAAAGAAGAATTCGAAGCTCGAATCAGCATTGAGCTTGAAGCCTGAGGCCGTTTCCGTGATCCCCTGTAGATAGTATTCACCTACGGGAGAAGCAGAATGCTGTGCTTGGGTAAAGGGTGCCATAATGATGAGGTATAAAACAATGGGTATGCTTTGTACGGACATCCTGCAAGTAAGGCTTCCTGTTCTCAGAGCAACCATGTAGTAAGCAAACGGCAGCCCTCATCAAGCAAAAGGTGAATGCTGTCCGCAAGTCGCCCCGGTGCAAATTGTTTTAGCAGTTTCTTAAGATTAAAGCCCTGTCCTTTTCGTTCTATGCTTAACCAACCAACATGCAAAACAAAATTGTACGGCATGAAATAGATATTCATGTCCCTGCCTCAGCCTTGTGGCGCATTCTTACCTGTCCGCAGCATATGCGTCAGTTTCTTTTTAATGGCGAACATTTATCTGATTGGAAAGAGGGAAGTATGATCATGGCTTATAAAAAGCAATCAGGCGAGATCAGGTTGATTGCCAGGGGCCGGGTAGAGGAAGTTGTTCCCGGTCAGCGGCTTCGTCTTAGCTTTTTCGAGGTGGACAGTTTTTCAGCCGAGCCTCTCTGCCTTTGTTATGAGCTTTGGCCAGCATTTGATGCCACAAAACTGATGCTTGCTGTTGAGCTTCGTCCAACCTGCGCAGATGCTATGATGGAAGAAAGCCGGATGATGCTTCAAAAGATCAAGTGGCTTGCGGAGTTTGGTGAATCAGGTCTTACTAAATGATCCGGAAGGCAGAGCCCGGGACGAACCTGGCCCAGGCAGTGGAAAAAAATAGACCCCTGTAGAAACAGGGGTCGCAACCAAAACTAACTGCTTATGAGAAAAATTTGAATTTTTTACTTTAGAAGTCAAAAATACGAATGCATTCTTTAAAATGATGTTAGTGATATGTTAGTGGTTTCAAAACTTTCATCAATTTGACCTGGATCAATTTTTAAGTGCAAAGCTCGCTTATCCCTTCCAGTTACATTGGCTACAAATGAAGAGTATTGGAGCTCACGCCAATTTGGATATGTTTTTTGAAACTGAACAAAGCTGAGGAGAAAGCCTGGGAGGCGGATGATCTTCCACATATTTTTTCAACTAACTACCGCCAGCGGCGGCGGAAGCTTTATTGGGCGCTGGCCCGGTTTTTTTAGTGCCTTGTGCTTTCCTAATCTCAAAATTTTTATGATGAAAAGATTTTTTACCCGCCTGCTTGGCACCCTTGTGCTGATTGCGATCTTGTGCCCGGCCCAGGCTGTAGTAGCTCCTGCATCATCTCACCCTGCTCCGCCTGATGCGCTGACCGTGAATGCCGCATTGAAATCATTTGGCGATCTTTCTAAAAAAGAAAAGAAGGCAAAGTTCAAAGAGGTAAAGAAGGCCATCAAAGCTCATAAAGCTTCCAAAGGTTCCGCGCAGGCCGTTACCAACACGCTGCTGCTTGTGATCATTGCTATCCTGCTGCCGCCACTGGCCGTATTCCTGCACCAGGGCGAGATCAATAGCCGTTTCTGGATTTCGCTGCTGCTGACCTTATTGTTCTATTTGCCAGGACTGATCTATGCCCTCGTTGTGATCCTGGGCGATAAAAGAGGTTAATCATTAAGACCATTTTGCCGGATGGTTGCAGGCCTTTTCCTTGCCGGATGCTGGGTTTGAGGCGGCTGCATGTGGACCTTCCGGGCAGGTCGGACCTAAGAATATCACCGGTGCACCGGCGGGCTGTAGCCTGTATAGCCCGCCGGAACTGCATCCGGGCGGTTGATACCGGTCATTATTTTGCCCTGCAGAGAGTTTAATCGGCCACTTTGCCTGATGGTTAGGGATATGGCCCGATCGCTGTAAAAGCCCTGCCAGCCTGTTTTTTGCGCAATTAATAGGAGAGACGCCCGCAGTATTTCTATGGCGGGCTCGGATTTGTACTATTGACCCTGCGCGAAATAAGTGTACTTTTGCAGTATAAATATCTTTATGAAACTTTTTGTAGCCGGCCTTCCTTATGACCTGTATGATGAAGAGCTTGTAGAAATTTTTGAGAAATTCGGAACGATCGCTTCTGCCAAGGTAGCGATTGACAAGGAAACAGGTAAGAGCCGGGGATTTGCATTTGTTGATATGCCTAATGAGGAGGAAGCAAGAGAGGCGATCGATGGCTTGAACGATATCTCGCTTGGTAAAAAGCCCCTGGTTGTTAAAGAGGCCGATGAAAGAAGCGCACCCGGTGGCGGTGGTAACCGCGGCGGTGGTGGATACA
>DASTPZ010000331.1:0-15713 GCA_035761965.1 Flavisolibacter sp.
GGCGTTATCATCGCAGCCATTCTTGAAAAAAGCAATGCTGTTGCCGATTTCAGGACACTGATCGGTGCCACTGATCCTGCAAAGGCCGATGAAGGTACCATTCGTAAGATGTTTGCCACTTCGGTTGGTGAAAACGCTGTTCACGGCAGCGACAGCGACGAGAACGCCAGGATCGAAGGCAGCTTTTTCTTTTCCGGGCTTGAGCAATTCTGATCATTGCCCTTGCTGCTGATCAATACAGACCGGTAAACCTGACAGAAGCATATTTATCACGCTTCTGTCAGGCCTCTTCCGGTTAAATTTCCTTTACCTTTCTTTTTATCATTTCATTCTTCACAGGCTCAACCTTATAGCCCGCTTTGCGCAGCAGGTTGATAACGCCTTTTTCTCCAGGCAAATGCCCCGCGCCTACCGCAACTACCAACGAATTTTTGGCCATGAGTGCCTGCAGCTTCTTAGCCCAATTGGCGTTGCGATTATACAGAAGCAGCTCTGTGAACTGCTGAATGCCTTCCTCTTTTTTGGTAAGCTCGTCCATTTTGTCGAGCTGCTGGTTCCTGTAAGCTTCGGTAAGCAGCTTCATCTCCTGGTCATCCTCACCCCCGGCTGTTCCCTGTACCATTTTGAGCAGCTGCTGTGCCTGTAGCTTATAAGGTATGCTATCGAATATTCCCAGTTGATAATCCATGGTTTCCAGACCGCTCACTTCCTTATCATACTCCTTCGCAGCCGTCATTACCAGGTTCTCCATGATGATCATGTTTTCACAGTTGGCGGACTGCTCGATGATCATGGAGCCGATCAGCATGGGCTTGTAGCGCTCCAGCATCGAGAACGGAATAAGGCCTCCTTTCTCGGCAAAATGGTCCTTGACCTTTTTATATTCTTCCAGACTGAGCAGGTCTGCCAGCGTGGTATCGTCGCGCATGCTCATTTTTGTCATGGCGCCGAGCATCTGGAACATGTCGTCCATATCCAGCTCGAGATAGACCTTGTCTGAATTGCGGATGGCCGAACGAAGACTGTCGCTGAGCTCAATATCGTTTGCACAAATCATGTGCATTGTTCCAAAAAGATAGCTGGGTTTTGAAAGGCCATTTCCGGAAATGCGCCAAAGCAGGGTATTCGGATCAGTTGCAGGCTTTACGGGTGTTTTTGTTTTAGCAGGCTGACTGCAGGCGACAAAACCTAAGGCAGCAAACAAGGTTAGCCAAAAAGATCTTTTCATAGAGGCAATTTACAGCTTCAATCCAATTCGGGCTTCACCTCGTCTATTTTTAACACCGTTAATAAAAAACTTCGGTCCAGTAGCGGGAAAAACCCGTGTTCCATGCAGGCTCTACCTCTTGTATAGCAACAGGAAGGCGGAATTCCTGTTTTACGGCCACCAGTCGAAGATATTCATTCATGCTCCCCGGGCAGCGACAATGGCGCCTTACACCCTCGGATTGATCTTGAGCAGCAGCGGCCCGCCGGCGGCAGACTGTTTTACCTGTACGCCGATGTTGCCAGGCAGGCCAATGGCAGCGATGATGTCGCCGCAGTAAGATATGATCCTCTCGTCTTTTACGAATTCACTCTTTACAATGATGCCATTGATCGTCCGATGCCTCTTCCTAGGCATCACGAGCCCCGGCTCAGCATGAAAGGCAAGACAGCAGTAAGCGTATATCACCATGCTGTTTCAAACCCTGTATAACCCCCGGGCGCCGGCTCCCTTTATGAGGGTATGAATGGCCGAGGAGCTTAAGCTGAAAGGCTGTATAATTGATTTGTGTAAGCCGAAATAAGCTCGATGAAGGGTTCGTGCTGGTTCTCGCGGGTTCGGAAGACAATCTTTTTCCTGCCGGACTGAAGGCTGAGCATCACCACGGTTTCTAGTCCCCCCGTTTCCTGGTAGACCTTGAAGTATTTTACCTGGCGCAGGTCGATGGTATTTCTCCAGTCGTTGAGTATAAAGTATTCGGCGATGTAGATAAGCACCCATAGGGCCAGGCCGATCACACCACCGTAGATCATAGGCTTTGCGTCAGAACCTCTCTCAAGGCCCCAGAATAATATGATAAGGTTCAATATAGCGAAGTAAAGGCCATCACGCGATTTCATCTTGATGTTCCTGATCCTCAGCACGCCGTCCTCCGCCAGAACCCTGCCCCTTTCGGTGATGAATTCCTTTTTCATGCAAGGTTTGCTCAAATTTAGTGCACTACGGCCTCTTCACCATAGATCTGTCCCTTGAATTTCAGCGAGGGCGAAGGCAGAAATCCTCCCAGTCCCAGCGATGCCCATTTTTCATCTACAGCACGGATGGTTGCATCGTCGGAAACAATGATGTTGGGCCAGTCGCGCTGGAAATTGTCGAAAGCCTTGGTTTTAATGGTTCCGTCGAGACCCATGCAGGCAAATGTTTTTCCAGGCTCAGAAAGCGAAGGCCGCTGCACGGGTATGGCATCGCGCTTGGGATCGAGGTTATTGCAGAACCTCCACAATGCCACACCCAGGTCGTTGGCATCGACCGTGTGTTCCACATAGAGGATCATGCGTATGCCCTCAAGACTCGCTTCGGCACAGAGCTGCTGGTGGAGTTCCCGCACATGACCAGGCCTGTTTTTCTCGACCGAAATGATCACCACCGGGATCTCTTTGGCAAGAAGTGAAGCATTCACCGCGCTTATTTCGGGGAACCGGGCTTCCAAACCTGCCGGCCAGCCAGAAGCCATGGCAGATACATAATTGCCATCGGTTTCTTCCTCATGCTTTGCCGTCCCATCTATGCACATCTTGCCGCCAAAACCGAGCTTACTGCAGCTATGGTCAAGCACGTCCATCGGCCCCTGCGAAAAATAAATATCGGTGGCCGGGTTCATGTTCCGTCCAATATATCTTGCCAGGCTTTCATAGTCCTGTATCCTCGCGCCTTGATCGGCAAGTACAAGTATTTTGTTGAACATCATCTGTCCGGCGCCCCACATAGCATTCATCACTTTTTGTCCCTGGCCTGCATATTCCTTATTGATCTGTGCGATCACCAGGTTATGAAATACGCCTTCTACCGGCATGTCCATATCGGTGATCTCCGGTACCATGGTCATCTTCATGGGGGCTAGGAAGATGCGTTCGGTGGCCTTTCCAAGCCAGGCGTCCTCTTGCGGAGGAATGCCAACAATGGTAGCCGGGTAAACGGCGTTTTGCTTATGGGTTATAGCTGTAATATGAAAGCGCGGATACCAATCGGGCAGGGAATAATAACCCGTATGATCGCCAAATGGTCCCTCCCATATAAGCTCATCGGCCGGGTCGACATAACCTTCTATAATGAAATCGGCATCAGCGGGCACCTGTATCTCGGGTTGCGTAATACAAGACACGAGCTCTACCTTTTTTTTACGCAGGAAACCCGCGAGCATATATTCATCTACATTCTCCGGAAGCGGTGCCGTGGCCGAATAGGCATAAACCGGATCTCCACCGAGCGCAACAGCCACGGGCATACGTTTGCCTAGCTTCTTATACTCGTTGAAATGCTTTGCCGATACCTTATGCTTATGCCAGTGCATGCCGGTAAGCCTGGGACCGAAAACCTGCATACGGTACATGCCCACATTGCGTGCATTGGTATTGGGATCTTTGGTATGAATAACGGGCAGGGTCACGAAGGGTCCGCCGTCCTTAGGCCAGCAGGTAATGACCGGAAGCTTGGTGATGTCGGCCTCATCGCCCTGCAAGACCACTTGCTGGCACTCGCCCCTTCCGCTTTTCAGCTTCGGCATCCAGCTGGCAAACTGGCCCAGCATAGGCAGCATTTTCAGCTTGTCCATAATGCTCTCCTTGGGTGATGAAAGAAGATGAAAAAGGCGTTCTATCTCCCTGGCCACATCATCGAGATGGCTCACTCCAAGGGCCAGGCACATTCTCTTTTCACTGCCGTAGGCGTTCATGAGAACAGGGAAGCCATAGCCGGTATTTTCAAATAAAAGGGCCTTGCCGCCACCCGGGGTCTTGCTGATACGGTCTGTGATCTCTGATATTTCCAGCCTGGGGTCTACATAAGCGGAAATGCGGACGAGCTCTCCTGCCCTCTCCAGGCTCTCTATGAATTGCTGTTGATTTTTGTATGCCATGCGGTTACAAAAGTATTAACCGACAAGCAATCAAAATGTTTAAAAAACAGTAGGGCAACCATAGCCGCCTTTTTTGGCAGCTCTGCCGCCAACGCCGCCATCGCGCCCTTCGGGCAGAAGAAAAATAAGATGCAAGCCGCTAAAATAGTAATAGTCCTTGTATTTGGGGCTGCCACGCTGCTCGCCTTTCAGTGGATAGGCAGGCTCGCCGCCGGGCACTTCGTCCTCGCGATAAGAAATATCCACGGCACGCTGGCCACGAAAATCGAGCAGCTCGGTTGCATCTGCATAATTGCCGCTTACGTCGTCGAGGTAGTCGGTAAAAAGCTTGCGGAGACCGACTTCAAGTCCCAAACGGATCCTGTCGGTTATATTGAATTTGATTCCGCCACCAAATGGGATGGCAAACTGAGTAAGCGCATATGGATTGTCCGGATTTCCCGGCAAGCCCTGCCCTTCGGTGCCTAATGGCTGCAGGTAAACCTGGTTGCCTGCCTGATCGAAGGAATAGGGATTGAACCTGTAAACGGCCACACCCCCAAAGATGTAAGGCGACCAGCGCTTCTGCTCAAGATCAAAACTGTGAAACTCTCCTATCAGGCTGAATTCTGTAATCGGGGTTTGAAAGCTGAAATTCCTGAGCCGGAAGTCTGCTTTCTTATTGAGGCTGTCGGCACCTGCCACCTTCGCGAAGCTAAGCCCCGCCCTAAGGTTGATCCTTCGGGAAAGCTGGTAGCCGGCAGAAATTCCAAAAACCCCTTTTGAGCTTTGGTAAGCTTTTTCAACCAGGTCGCCCTGGTAATTGGCAACACCCCCAAACAATCCTAACTGCCATTGTCCATAAGAAGATATACTCACAAAAAAAGCAAAAACGAAAAGGGCTACTCTTTGCATGGGGTTGGTTTGATGATTGCAAGCAAATTTAAGGCCGTTTTTCCCTGGCCGGTAAAGCCGCTATAAGCCTTCTTCAACCATTTATCAACGTTACACCCCGCGTTTTAATTGTCTTGCTATATTTAATGCGTCTTATAATCGCGGGCAGATGTCTGAAGAAAAGTGCTGTAGAACCTGGCGCTGTCGCACACCCGCACTGTTTCTGATCATTCATCTAAACAAGCTATCATGCGTATTTTTTCTTTCTGTATCGGCATTGGTGTTCTTTTCTGCAGCTGCAGCAATATGGTAAAGAGCGCTTCAGAACAAAAAGCTGATGTGCTGCTGCTTAATCTCGACTCTACAGCAGATCCATCGCAGGACTTTTTTATGTATGCCAACGGAGGATGGATCAAGAAGAATCCTATCCCGGGCGACCAGGGGAGCTGGAGCATAGGCCACCTGGTGATGGAGGAGAACCTGCGCCGGCTAAGGGAGATCAGCGAAAAGGCTGCAGCTTCGGGTGCGAAGGCAGGCAGTGCTGAGCAGAAAATCGGTGATTTCTGGTCGGTGGCCATGGATAGTGCAGCCATCGAGAAAAATGGCCTCGAACCGCTCAAACCCTATTTCGATAAGATCAATGCCGTTAAAGACCTGCCTTCCCTGGTGCTGCTTGCGGCTGAACTGAAAAAGATCGGATCCTCCACGCTGTTCAGCGATTACGTGATCCAGGACGACAAGAACAGCGAGACAATGACCTACCGGCTTTCGCAAGGTGGAACAGGTTTGCCCGAAAGAGAATATTATTTCAAGAACGATTCTGCCACCATGGCCATACGTGCCGCTTATGTGCAATATATCAGCACCATGCTCACCCTGGCCGGCGACGATAGCGCCAAAGCCAACGCATCGGCGCGCAGCATCTTTACGCTCGAAACCAAGCTTGCCCAGGCCAGCCGCAAAATAGAGGAGCTTCGCGATCCCCATCGCAATTATAACAAGATGGCCATCCCCGATCTCAATAAACTGTCTCCCGATCTCAACCTGCCGCAATTCCTGTCTGCTGCCGGTGTCAGTGGCATCGATTCAGTAATTGTAGGACAACCAGAATTCTTCACTTCGCTCAATACCATCGTACGTACCGAGCCCCTGGAAAGCTGGAAACAATACCTCAGGTTCAACCTGATCAGCGATTTTTCAAATGCCCTGCCTGAGCGGTTTGGCGTGGCTTCATTTAACTTCAGCAAGCTGCTTTCCGGGGCTAAGGAAAGAAGACCACGGTGGAAAAGAGTGGTACAAACCGAAGAGAATGTAATGGGCGAGCTGCTGGGACAGCTGTATGTAAAAGAATTCTTTAGCGAGGCTGCCAAGAAACGGTATTCAGATATGGTCGAAGCCATACGCGAAGCGCTCAGGGAAAGGATAGCCGGCTTGAGCTGGATGAGCGACAGCACAAAGCAGAAGGCCTATGCGAAGCTGGCCGCCATGAAAAAGAAAGTAGGCTATCCCGACAAATGGAAGGATTTTTCTGCCATGCAGATCGGCCGCGAAAGCTATGTACAGAATATGATCAATGCCAATATATGGTGGCATCGCTACGAGCTTGCCAAGCTGGGCAAGCCGGTCGACCGTGAAGAATGGGACATGTCGCCCCAGACCTATAATGCCTATTACAATGCTTCAAATAACGAGATCGTGCTGCCCGCAGGTATCTTTACCGTTCCGGGCTACCGCGACGAAGAGCTGGACGATGCTACCGTTTACGGTTATGCGGGCGCAAGCACCATCGGGCATGAGATCACGCATGGCTTCGACGATGAGGGCAGGCAATACGATGCGCAAGGCAACCTTAGGAGCTGGTGGACCGCCCGCGATGAAGAAGAGTTCAACAAGCGGGCAGCTTTAATGGTAAAGCAGTTTGATGAATACGAGCCCTTGAAAGGTTATCATATCAATGGCAAGGCCACACTGGGCGAAAACATAGCCGATCTTGGCGGCATCCTGCTGGGGATCGATGCGTTCAAAAAAACCGCACAGTATAAACAAGGCGAATCTCTCGCTGGCCTCACTCCCATGCAGCGTTTCTTCCTGGGCTATTCGCTTGGCTGGGTCGGGCATATCACGGACGACCAGTTGCGCAACAGGCTGCTGTCTGATGTGCATTCGCCTGCCAAATACAGGGTAAATGGCCCCCTTGTGGATGTGGATGAATTCTATACCAGCTTCAATATAAAGCCGGGATCGCCGATGTACAGGCCCGACAGCCTGCGGGTGAGGATCTGGTGAGGAAGGCACGCTTCCGCCTAGCTTTTGAGCTGTATCCCCAGGCCAGGCTGACCAGAGGTTTCGATCCTGCCATCATCGTGATACACAAGCCCGGTGGCCGTGTCCTCCGAAAGAAGCAGCGGACCATCGGCATCGACATAATCGATAAGCGGCATAAGATGCGCGATGGCCGCAGAGCCCACCGTGGACTCATTCATAGCGCCGACCATCACCTTCAGGTCAAGTTCGCGGGCTCTCCTGATCATTCGTAGTGCGGGTGTGATACCACTGCACTTCGTGAGCTTGATATTGATGCCGTGAAAATAGCCCTTGCAGCGATCGACATCACCCTCCAAAACACAGGCTTCGTCTGCAAACAGTGGCAAGGGTGAGCGGTCGTATAGAAATTTCATGCCTTCCCAGTCGTCTTTGGCAAGTGGCTGTTCTACAAACTCCACGCCCAGGCTGGCAAAAGCCTGGATTTTTTGAAGCGCCTCTTCTGCCTTCCACGCTGCATTTGCATCGATCCGCAGCACTGCATTGGTATGACGGCGAAGGGCTTCGATGATGGCAATATCCCTGTCGGTTCCGAGCTTGATCTTGTAGATGGGCCAGGGTTTCTCCACCAGCTTCTCCACCATTTTTTCGATGGTATCGATCCCGATTGTATAGTCGCAGATGGGTTGCAGGGGTTCTGCAGGCATCCAGAAATCCTTCAGCTGCCTGCGTTTCATTTTGCCGAAAATATCCCATCCCGCCATATCCAAAGCGCATACGAGAAAATTGTTGGCCGGGTAGAGGTGATGAAGATAATGCCACCATCGTTCGGGATCGGTGAAAGCAAATTTTTCAACAAAAGGCTTTTTCCTTTCCAGGTCGGCGATCATCTTATCGACCGGGATATTATAATAGCTGATGGCAGGGGCTTCGCCATAGCCTTTCCATCCGAGGTGCTCGAGCTCGACCACGAATGTGGGCTGATGGGTTTTTGTTCCTTTTGATATGCCAAAAGGATGTTTGAATGGAAGTTCGTAAGACCGGTAACTGACTTTCAAGTTGATCTTTGTTTTTGAGAAGACGCGGCTGGCTTTTATCAGGCAGAACCCTAAGGTTTAGATCCGCCCGCTATTGGTGATATAATCCCTTAGCTCCAGGTTGAATTCCTTTTCTTTCATCAGGTCTTCAAGGCTGATGTGCATCCGGTAGTTCCAGTAATGATTCGGATTTGCAGGATTGTTGATCCTTTCCTCGGCCGGGTTTTCCCTTCGCAGCTTATCGCTCATGCCCAATATATCCTGCAGCTGGAATATGCTCCACATGGCGGGAGAATATAGATGCTGTAATATGATGGCCCTGTTCACCCAGGGTTCGCAGAAATACGGGGCCGGCCCATGCTCACCCAGGACGGTGTTGAAGAAGCGCTGCGTCTTTTCGCGGTTTTCTTCCCACCATGCCCTTACCGTGCTCATATCATGAGAAGAAGGCGTGATGACGGAAAGATAAGGCGCGTCTTTGGGGTGAAAGAACTCTGTTTTCGGGTTCTTGGGCATGCGCTGTATCTCCAGGCTCAGTATGCCCAATTGCTTCATTACATCGGGTACCGAGTGGGGTACCATGCCAAGGTCCTCACCGCAGATCAGCATACTGGTTGCATCTTTCAAGGCCGGCAGCTTTTTCATAGCCTCGATTTTCCAGAACTCATCCTGCCGGCGATAGAAATAATCGATATAAAGCTCCTTGAGCTTGTACTTCGTGCCTTCCTCGAGGTGCTGGAACGAGGTGGTCGACTCAAGCGATATCCGGAAATGGAACTGCTGCTTTTCCGATCCGGGGTGCTCGAACAGAAGCACATTGGTTATGAGGTCGAAAAGTCCTTGCTTCACGAGGCTGTTCACTTCATTGTCTTCCTGCAGCAGGAAATAGGCTTCCACCTTTTGCTGGCTGTCGAAAACGGGCTTCAGATCAAAGCCGCCACGGTCATTTGGCTCCAGGAATTGTTCTTTTACGGTCTTTGCCTGCTCTCCAAAGGTCTGGTCCAGGATGCTATCGACAATGTAAGGCTTGCAGAACCGGTCATAGTCGAACCAGATACCCTTCTCGCCAAATTCGGTTACCTGTACGGGAAGCGCGGGAATAAATCTTCCCAGTATACCCTCGACTGCATCAACAGGGATGCTCCATATCCTGAAAAAGCCCAGGATATGATCTATGCGGAAGGCATCGAAATAGTTGCTCATCTGGTGGAAGCGCTGACGCCACCACTCGAAATGATCCTCTTCCATCTTCTTCCAGTTATAGGTTGGAAAACCCCAGTTTTGTCCCTTCACGGCAAAATCATCAGGCGGCGCACCCGCCTGCATGTTCATGTTGTAAAGCTCGGGAGCGGTCCATGCATCGCAGCCATAACGGTAGATGCCGATAGGAATATCGCCTTTGAAGGCAATGCCTTTTTTGTGGGCATAGTCCGCGGCTTCCTTGAGCTGGAGATGAAGATGGTATTGTATGAAATAATAAAAGGCAACGGAGCGGAAATGCTTTGAACGGTTGCCTGTCAGCCTGGCGATTTCATCGGCATTGTATTGCGAATGCGTTTTCCAACGCGAGAAATCCGAGCTGCCGTGTTTGTCGCGCAAAAAGCAGAAGGCTGCATAAGGCACGAGCCAGTTGGCATTGTCCTCAAAAAACCCGGCGAAACCCTCCTGCTTCAGAAAGTCGAGGTTATCCATATCGAACAGCTCGCGCATCACGTTCATCTTGAACTGGATTACCTGCTCGTAGTCGATCTCTGCCAGCTGGTTCAGCTGCTTTTGCTTGCGCGCCAGCGGCTTGATGGCCTGTGCATGCTTTTTACCGGCTACCTTCTGCAGGCTGATGTAAATCGGATGCAGGGCAAAGGCCGAAATAGCCGCGTAGGGATAGGAGTCTTTCCAGGTGTAGGTAGCGGATGTATCGTTCACCGGAAGAAGCTGTATGAGCTTCAGCCCCGTTTCAGCAGCCCAGTCAACAAGCAGCTTGATATCGGCAAATTCACCTATCCCAAAACTGTTCTGCGTACGGAGACTGAAAACGGGTATGGCAAGACCGGTGCCCTTCCATATGGCCGGCAGGCGTACAAAACCATCGTGGATGATGGTTTGCTTTACCACAGACCCATCGTTATGGACCACACGGTTCTCTCCTTCCTCGAATCGTACAAAACTCTCTTTTTTAAGATTATATATTCCGTATTTATAAGAGATGGCAAATTCCGACGCAGGTATCTCAAGCTGGGCGCTCCACCACTCTCCCCTTCGCTGAAGGAGTACCGGGCTGCCAGTGCTCCAGCTGCCCAGGCTTGCCGCATTGCCAACCAGGCAAACCACTTCGTTGCCTGAAACCAGCGGCGCCTTTACCTTGAATTCGTGCGTATAGGTAGCGGAACGTTTTGCTTTTTGCTTTTTGTGATCCCTGAAAAAAACTTCTGTGAACGGGGCTGAAAGAAAGGCATTTTCATAAAAGCTCTCGTCGTTCCAGGTATCGATCAGCACAATATCGCCATTTGCTTTCCTGATATCGATCACCCTGTTGCGTTCTGCTTCTTTTTTACGCTCTCCGTTCTCACTGATGAAAACATACCTGTAATGCAGGGTATCGGTTTCTGCAGGATCTATCTCGATGGATGCCGTCCAGAACGCGTCGCTCAGGAACTCAAGCGGAAGCGCATGTGCCAGGTCGTCGTTTCCCAAAGACGGCTGGTTTCCAACAATGGCGAGCGTTTGACCGAATTGCGTATGAAAACGCAGGTAAAAATCAATTTTCATCAAATTCAATTTGCAATAAAACCGGTCGTGTGTCCCGGACACTATGGCCGACGAAAATAGTAAAAGCTTTCAATGAATTACCGGATGGCGAAAATAGTTTTAAATTCCCCCATTTATATTGGGCGGCCTGCCTTATTTTTGCGCAAATTTTATCCGATGGAAGTTCGTAAAAAGAATAAAGGCCTTTACTGGCTGTTGTTTTTCATCTCCACTGCTGCCCTCGGTGTTGCCATTGCAGCACACTGGCCCTGGCTTACCCTGATCCTGCCTTTTGTTACAACGTTTTTTGTACTGGCAATGGACATTATCTGATAAACTCTCTATAGTAAAAACCCCGCTTATGCGGGGTTTTTTATTTATGCCAGTACCTGACCTGAGGTCTATCTTGCTGAATGCCTTAACATCCTGCCCGGCGTTCTTCACGAGCCTCTTTATCCTTACCCTTCTCTCCTATTGCTTTTTACTCCTGATCCGGTAGTTGATCGCCCGGTTCGATTTCTGCATCATTTTCATCGAGTCTGCGCTCATCGATCTTCCCCGCCCGGCCTGGAGGATATAGCCCGTATTCACCGAGTCCATATGCCTTAGCTCAGGGCTTTCAAGGATATAGCTGCTATTGATGCGAAAGGTGGCAGTATTGGCGTTCAGAAATCGCTGGGCTTCGGCATATTCGCCCCGGTCTACTTCGAGCATAGCCTTTTCCAGGTTTTCATTGGCCGTGTAAAGAATGGCCTGTACGACCACCGGCTTATTGAAATGTGTGAGATAGGCATCCACATTCCTGACCGGCGTAAGGTGGTTTTCATTGACAAGTGTCCTGGTCTGGCCATCCGTTACATCGGTATAACGAAGGGTTGTAACAATCTTTAGCGGTGTTTGATGGCGGTCGGCTATGCGAAAGCGAAAAAGCGTGGCCTTTGTATCGTCGGCAAAAAGATCGCGCAGGGTGATGATGGCCTCGTCTCCCTGCTGTTGAAACCTCAGGGGGTAACCTTGTATGATGCTGATGCCCTTTGGCAGCTTTATGCGCAGCGTGGCCTCCTGTGCAGCTATATTGCTCAATCCATTGAGCTCCCTGTTAAAGATCTCACCGGTTTTTTCAGGTGCATCGATAAAATAATAATTACCGGCCCCGGTCTCCGCCATATCGGTCATCAGCTTTTCATTGTAATCCAGTCCCACGCCAAAGGTAGAAAGCGTGATGCCCACATCGTTCTTGAACTGTTCAACCTTTAACCTGATCAGGCTGGAGTCGGTGATGCCGATGTTCGCGAGCCCATCGCTGATAAGCAATACCCTGTTCACATAACCGGGGCGGTATTGCTGCCTTACAAACTCGTATCCCTTTTCGGTACCGCCCCAAAGGTTGGTGCCTCCGCGCGGACGAATGGCATCTATCTTCGACTGAATGGAAGCCTTGTCCTTTACCCGTACTGGTCCTTGTACACTGTCGACTACATTGTCGTACATAACTATGCTTACATAGTCTTCTTCCCCCAGCAGGTCAATGATGTTCCTGGCGGCTTTTTTGGCATAACCCATTTTTGTTCCGGTCATGGAGCCGCTCCTGTCGATCACGATAGATATGTTCAGCGGAACCCGTTTTAATTGCTGACTGCGAAAAGCCGCAAGCTTTGTTTCAATGTAGAGATAGCCGGTCCTGCCGGAAGAGTCCAGGTAGTAATGGTCGTTATCGAATCCGGTGGTGAGGCTTACCAGGCCGCTGGTTGATACCGCGCTTTTACCCTTGTGTTCCCTGGCCTTGAATATGAGCAGCGGAAGAGAATCATCATCCGGCCGCGGCACTGCTCTCCCCTCACTGCCTGAAAAAGCCATGAGCAGCAGAGCCCAGGCGGCGACAAACGAAATGAGCAGGTACTGTTTTGTTTTCATGCAGCTTTTTTACGATAGCCGGGACAAGCTAATTGTTTACGAAAGAAACTGCAAGGTTTTGGTGTTAAAACTCATTATCCCTTACCTGGAATTTTTATCGAAAAGAAAAACCCGCATCACTGCGGGCCTTTCTTTTAGCTATCATTGAACTTATCGTTATGTCCTTAAGGACATACAAACATCCTGTAAAGCTTATTTCACTTCTTCGTATTCGGCGTCGGTTACATTTTCGCCTGTGTTTCCTGAGCCCTGCTGACCCTGGGGTCCGCCATCTGCGCCGGGCTGGCCGCCCTGCTGGGATGCCTTATACAGCTCTTCGCTGGCTGCGGTCCAGGCATTGTTCAGCTCTGTAACGGCAGGCTCGATCTGCGCCAGGTCCTGGCTCTTGTGCACTTCACGCAGCCTGTTGAGGGCAGATTCGATCGGTGCTTTTTTGTCGCCAGGTATCTTATCGCCATATTCTTTCAGCTGCTTTTCCGTTTGGAAAATAAGGCTGTCGGCCTGGTTCAGCTTTTCCACTCTTTCGCGCTCGGCCTTGTCGGTTGCCTCATTGGCCTTGGCCTCAGCCTTCATCCTTTCTACTTCTTCCTTGCTCAATCCACTGCCTGCTTCGATGCGGATCTTCTGCTCCTTGCCGGTCCCCTTGTCTTTGGCGGTCACATGAAGAATGCCATTGGCATCGATATCAAAGATCACCTCGATTTGCGGTACGCCTCTCGGGGCAGGCGGAATACCATCAAGGTTGAATATGCCGAGACTCTTGTTCTGGTTGGCCATGGGACGCTCACCCTGCAGCACATGGATCTGTACGCCGGGCTGATTGTCCGAAGCTGTTGAGAAGGTCTCGGATTTTTTCGTTGGAATGGTTGTGTTAGAGGGTATCATGGCCGTAAGCACACCGCCATAGGTCTCAATACCCAGTGTGAGCGGGGTTACGTCGAGCAGCAGCACATCTTTTACCTCGCCGGTAAGCACCGCGCCCTGGATGCCCGCACCAATGGCCACCACCTCGTCGGGGTTAACGCCTTTGTTGGGCTTCTTACCAAAGAATTTTTCCACGATCTCCTGCACCTTGGGAATACGGGTAGAACCGCCCACAAGGATCACCTCATCTATTTGTGATGCACTGAGCCCGGCATCTTTCAGCGCCTGGGCGCAGGGCTTGAGGCAGCGCTCAAACAGGTCATCGGCCAGCTGCTCAAACTTGGCGCGGCTGAGCTTTTTGACCAGGTGCTTGGGCACACCGTCGATAGCTGTGATATAAGGAAGGTTGATCTCGGTTTCCGAAGAGGAAGACAGCTCGATCTTGGCCTTTTCAGCAGCCTCCTTGAGGCGCTGCAGGGCCATAGGATCCTTGCGGAGATCCACATTCTCATCCTTCCTGAATTCTTCTGCCAGCCAGTCCATGATCACCTTATCGAAATCATCACCACCCAGGTGCGTATCACCATTGGTGGATTTCACTTCGAATACGCCATCTCCGAGTTCGAGCACCGAAATGTCGAAAGTACCGCCACCCAGGTCGAATACGGCAATATGATGATCCTTACCGCCTTTGTCGAGGCCATAGGCCAGTGCAGCCGCGGTAGGCTCGTTTACGATGCGGCGCACGTTAAGACCTGCGATCTCCCCGGCTTCCTTGGTCGCCTGGCGCTGGGCATCATTGAAATAGGCGGGCACGGTGATCACCGCATCCGTTACTTCCTGTCCCAGGTAGTCCTCGGCAGTTTTTTTCATTTTCTGGAGAATCATGGCAGAAATTTCCTGCGGGGTATACAACCTGCCATCTATATCGATACGAACAGTATTATTGTCACCTTTGGCTACTTTATAGCTCCAATGGCTGATCTCTTCTGTCACCTCATCAAACCGGCGACCCATGAAACGCTTAACGCTCATGATCGTGTTTTGCGGGTTGGTGATGGCCTGTCTCTTGGCAGGATCACCTACTTTACGCTCGCCGTTTTTCAAAAAAGCCACTACTGACGGGGTTGTACGGCGTCCCTCGTCGTTGGCTATCACTACGGGCTCATTGCCTTCCATAACGGCAACGCAGCTATTGGTTGTACCAAGGTCAATACCAATTATTTTTCCCATTGATTAATGAATTTATAAGTTCAGTATTGGTTATCAATGATTATGCCGTGAGAAAGAAAATGAAATTTTGGCAGGAAAATGCGTCCTGCCGATGGACGAGGCTGGCAGCCAGTCTGGGCGGGCAGGCTTCCCCATCTACCTTTTAGAGGCCAACCAATGGTCTGGGCAACATAACCCGGCGGACTCCACAGCCTTAGCCCCGGTACCTGAGCCTGGTTTCTCTCAATGAGACCGGATCTGCTTTGGCACGAAGAAAAAATGCGGCCGGCGTTGAACAGCCGGAAAACCGGTGGCCGACCAGTTTTAGGTCCGCCAAACGGCGAAGGCTGCCCAAGATCCCTTAAACCGTTTTAAAAACTTACCCAGGATGAGCATAGGTTTTCGAAAGCTTGTTCTTTAACCGTAAACAGAACCGCCTGTATCGTATCTTTTCAACCGAAAGACAGGAGATGAGAAAAGAACCGGGTAAATAATAGCTACTGGGCTCTCCGACTTGCGGAAAGTCCTGCCGGCTATCGACTGGAAAGCATTGAAGCCGGCTTTATTTTTGATCCATCCTGCTCAATAAGCCTTGCCTTAACCCATAACTGCCAGCCTATGCCGCTCCTCACAGATAATTATAGCCGTATCGTTGCCGCCAAGATGTTCATTGATGAAAACTACC
>DASTPZ010000332.1:0-4666 GCA_035761965.1 Flavisolibacter sp.
CTGAGAATGGTGTGGCAGACCCCCGGCTGGGGCATTATGCATTTACCAATGCAACCATCGTTAAAGACGGAGCTACCACTATCCAGAACGCCACGATGATCGTCAAAAACGGACGCATCGTTGCCATCGGTAACAACCTGAAAGTACCGGTCGGGGCAGTGGAGGTAAATTGTACAGGAAAATACCTGTATCCATCGTTTATCGACATCTATGCGGACTATGGAACAAGTGTGCCGCAGCGCACGGGCGGTTTTAATTTCGCCCAGCAGGCGCAGCTGAATTCGGCTACCAAAGGGGCTTATGGATGGAACCAGGCCATCAAGAGCGAGGCAGATGCCTTCAGGGTATTTGCTGCCGATGAGGCAAAGGCAAAAGGCTTGAGGGAGGCGGGGTTTGGCGCCGTGCTTTCCCATATAAGGGACGGCATAGCCCGTGGAACGGGCACGCTCGTATCGCTTGCCAACGAAAAAGAAAATTTTGTGATCCTGAGGGAAAAGGCATCCGCCCACTATTCATTCAGCAAAGGCAGCTCTACACAAAGCTATCCGAACTCGATGATGGGTGTGATTGCCCTGTTGCGGCAAACCTATCTCGATGCACAGTGGTATAAGAACAAGCCTGCGGCAGAGGGACTCAACCTGAGCCTGCAAGCCTGGAACGATAACCAGGGCCTGCCACAGATATTCGAGGCCAATGATAAATGGAATAACCTGCGCGCCGACCGGATAGGCGACGAGTTTGGCGTGCAGTACATCATCAAGGCCGGTCAGAACGAGTACCAGCGCATAAAAGAAATGAAGGCCACAGGAGCCACATTTATCGTGCCGCTCAACTACCCGCAGGCCCAGGATGTGGAAGATCCCAGTGATGCGCGCTTTGTGTCCCTCAGCGATATGAAACATTGGGAAATGGCTCCCACGAACCCCGCCGCCTTCGAAAAAGCCGGCATCCCTTTCTGCCTCACCACTTCGGACCTGCGCGATGTAAAGTCTTTCTTTACCAACCTGCGCTCTGCCTTTAATTATGGGCTTAGTGAAGCCGCTGCACTTGCAGCGCTGACGCGTACACCGGCCACAGTGCTGGGTGTGTACGACCAAGTGGGCAGCCTCGAAGCCGGTAAGTGGGCCAACTTCCTTATTACTTCTGGTCCCATTTTCAATGAGCGCACCATTATCTACCAGAACTGGGTACAGGGCCGCAAGTACAGCATAAAGGATGAAACCTGGAGCGACCCAAGAGGAAAGTACAGGGTAGTGCTGAATACGGCTTCCGGCCCTGTAAACTATACGCTGGACTTCAAGAGTAACAATTCCGCCAGCCTTATTGGCAAGGATACCGTCTCATCACGGTTTTATTTTGACGGCCGGCAGGTGCGCATCAATGTGGCGCCTGAAAGAAGGGGCGGGGAAAACTTACGCTTGAGCGGTATCGTAAGCAACGATGGCTGGACAGGAACAGGCGAAGATAGCCTCGGTAACCGGTTCACCTGGACTGCCACTTACGATCAGCCTGCCGCTCAGCGCAGCGACAGTACCCGGCCCCGCAGACCAGCCGCCTTGGGCAAGGTTATTTTTCCTTTCGAACCGTTCGGCTGGACCGAT
The DNA here is from genome assembly GCA_035761965.1 of Flavisolibacter sp. Lineage (GTDB taxonomy): Bacteria > Bacteroidota > Bacteroidia > Chitinophagales > Chitinophagaceae > Flavisolibacter. The sequence continues at coordinate 1,602 of DASTPZ010000332.1, forward strand.
GACCAGGCACCAAAGCAGGAAACTATCCTGATCAGGAACGCTACGGTATGGACCAACGAAAAAGAAGGTGTGCTGCAAAATGCAGATGTGCTGATCAAGAACGGCAAGATCGCAGCCGTGGGCAAGAACCTGTCCGAGGCTGGTGCCAGGGTGATAGACGGTACCGGAAAGCATGTAACGCCGGGTATCATTGATGAGCATTCCCATATCGCCGCAGCTTCTATCAATGAAGGAGGACAAAGCGTAACGTCTGAGGTACGGATAGCAGACAATCTCAATCCCGATGACATAAACATTTACAGGCAACTGTCCGGAGGTGTAACCACCTCGCATATTCTCCACGGTTCAGCCAACACGATCGGGGGCCAGACACAGCTGATCAAGCTGCGCTGGGGCGCCGGCGACGAAGAGCTGAAATTCAAAGGCTGGCCAGGGCAGATCAAGTTCGCCCTTGGAGAAAATGTAAAGCGTTCTCCTTCAGCCATCGGCAACAGCTCGAACAATAACCGCTACCCAGATACCCGTATGGGTGTGGAGCAGGTACTGGTAGATGCATTTACAAGAGCCCGTGATTACAAGAAAGGCTGGCAGGCATGGAACAGCGCCAAGGATAAAAAAGGTCTGACGCCGCCGCGCCGCGACCTTGAACTCGAGGCTCTTGTGGAGATACTGGAAGGCAAGCGCTTCATTACCTGCCACTCTTATGTTCAAAGCGAAATCAATTCGGCTATGGAAGTAGCCAATAGGATGGGATATAAGTACAATACCTTCACTCACATCCTTGAAGGCTATAAGGTAGCGGACAAAATGAAAGCTCATGGTGCAAATGCATCAACCTTCTCTGATTGGTGGGCGTATAAAATGGAGGTGCAGGATGCCATTCCCTATAACGCGGCCATCATGCACAGGGTAGGATTGAATGTGGCCATCAATTCAGATGACGCAGAGATGGCGCGCCGGTTGAACCAGGAAGCGGCCAAGATTGTAAAATATGGCGGTGTCACAGAAGAAGAGGCACTGAAAATGGTAACGCTGAACCCTGCCAAAATGCTTCATGTAGATGATAAGGTTGGAAGTCTCAAAGCAGGTAAGGATGGCGACGTTGTACTTTGGAGCGATCATCCGCTGAGCATTTATGCGAAATCACTTTACACGATTGTTGATGGTACTGTTTATTTCGACAGGGAAAAAGACGAGCAGATGCAGAAAATGGTGGATGCGGAAAGAAACAGGCTTGTAAAAAAACTGGTGGGTGAAAAACGCAGCGGGGCGCCGGTTCAGCCTGCCATCCCGAGCTACCAGGTCATGCATACCTGTTCTGATCACCTCCATAACCATGGACTTCTTGTGCTGGATGCCGAAGAGTCTGAAAACAATTAAAAAAAGCAGCAATGAAAAAAATACTTCTAAGCCTTTTCAGTTTTGGCCTGCTTCTGCTGGCGAATGCCCAGGAAACAGTTTATCCTGCGCCCAAACAATCTCAGCCCACAGCAATAACCAACGCCACGGTACATATAGGAAATGGCCAGGTGCTTAACAATGCAACAGTTCTTATCGTTGACGGGAAGATCACTGCTGTAGGTACCAATGTAACTGTGCCGGCAGGTGCCCAAACGGTAAATGCCCAGGGTAAGCATGTATACCCCGGACTTATACTCTCAGCAAGTGTTTTAGGCCTTGTGGAGATCGGAAGTGTAAGGGCCACTACCGATGCACGGGAGATCGGTGACATGAATCCGAACGTGCGTTCGATCGTGGCCTACAATACCGACTCAAAGATCATCAATACTCTTCGTTCCAGCGGTATACTGCTGGCCAATATCGTTCCTGAAGGCGGATTGCTGAGCGGAACATCATCTGTCGTTCAGCTGGATGCCTGGAACTGGGACGATGCTGCCTATAAAACGGATGCCGGTATTCACTTCAGGATGCCTTCATTGCTGCCCAGGCCTCGCGGCTTTGGCGGTTTCGGTGGTGGTGCTAACCAGCCGGCTTCCGATCCGGTGAAGGAAGGGCTTGAGCGGATAGAGCAGATGAAGTCCTTTTTCCGGGAAGCAAAAGCTTATAATGCAGAACCAGAACATGAGGAAACCAACCTGAAGTTCTCAGCGGTAAAAGGCCTGTTCGATAAATCCCAAAAGCTGTATATCCATGCCAACACCGTAAAGCAGATGCTGGTAGCGCTTGATTTTGTAAAAGAGTTCGGCTTCGATGTAGTGATTGTTGGTGGAAGCGAGAGCTGGCAGATACCTGAACTGCTCAAGCAGAACAATGTATCGGTCATCTTAAGTCAGCCGCACAGCCTGCCAACAACAGCCGACGATGACGTAGACCAGCCATATAAGACGCCGGCCATTCTTCAAAAAGCCGGTGTAACCTTTGCCATCAACGATGAGGACGGGCAGACAAGGGGACGTAACCTGGCCTACAATGCCGGTACTGCCGCTGCTTACGGGCTTTCCAAAGAAGAGGCCCTGCAGGCTATCACGCTTAATGCAGCTAAAGCACTGGGCATAGACAAGCAAACGGGCAGCATCGAGGTAGGCAAGGATGCGAATATCATCATCAGCGAAGGAGATATCCTGGATATGCGAACCAGTCAGGTGACTCATGCTTTCATACAAGGACGGGCTATCAACCTGGACGACAAGCAGAAGCAGCTCAACCAGCGTTACCTGCAAAAGTATAACCTGAAAGCTTTCTAACTCATCTTGTATAATCAATATAAGGCCCTGCAGCAGCTATTTTTATAGTTGGTTGCAGGGCTTTTTCATTTAGCTCTGCCGGGGAATACCCCTCTATTTTTCCTTCATGTTCATGGCCATGGGAAAAATCTCATTATAAAAAGTTTTTTTCACCCGCTTCCTGTTTTCCTGTCAGGGTAGTTTTGTTTTGCAAATCAACCTCAGTGATTTGTATAGTTCATGACAGCGTTCCTGGCGGAGAAAGGGTGTAAGTCCCATCACAGTAAGTCTTCCTGTTAACCACCACCACCGCCAGGTTCTTTTCTCCTGTTTCCCAGAACATGATAGATATATTGCCGATCCTGACCCTGCCGGTGCTGA
>DASTPZ010000333.1:0-7010 GCA_035761965.1 Flavisolibacter sp.
AACGGTCAGCGAATTGCAGACGAGTATTTCCCGGCCTATGCAGCTCAAATGAACAGGATCGGCCGGCAGCGGGGTTGGCCTCCTTACCGGCGGCAGCAATTCGACCAGGGAAGAAGCAGCCAGGGCGCGCTTATTATTGGCGACGCCAGCGAAGCCATAGACAAGATACTCGCCATGCAGGAGCTATTTGGCCTTACCCGCTTCTCCGCCCACATGGATGTAGGCGGCCCTTCGCACAAAGCCCTGATGAAATCGATCGACATATTTGGAAGCAAGATCGCTCCAAAAATAAGAGAGGCTTTGAAAAATAAGACCACTGAAAACGCATTGACATAAACGCTGAATATTTTCTATCATCATTCGATACGCTCATGCCGCTGTTGCACATCCCGGAAAAGCAAAAAAAGGATCCCATGATCTTGCATCTTAGTTTTGTTCTTTCAAACGAAGCCGTTTTAAGAGATAGATGTACTCAAGCCTGTCTTAAAACATTTTGAGAAACAAAGCGGGACGCTCGTATCAGGCTAAAGCCTCCCCCAGCGCCGCCGGCAGGAATGGATAGGAAAATTCATATCCGGCCTGCTGCAGCCGGCGGGGCAGCACCCAACGGCTTTTGAGAATAAGCTCGGTTTCGGTGCGAATAAATACAGCCCCTATCCGCAGAAGCCATTCGGGTGATGGCAGACCGAACCTCATTCCCAGCGCTTTTCTCAATGATCGCATCAGCGCTTCATTCGGCAAAGGATTGGGAGCTGAACAGTTAAAGACTCCATTCAGCTCCTTGTGCTCCAGCAAAAACAGAATGATGCGGAATACATCCTCGATATGAATCCAGCTAAAAACCTGGTTTCCCTTTCCCTGCTTACTGCCCAATCCAAACATAGTGAGCGTTTTCAGGGGCCGCAGGGCGCCACCGTCTTTTCCAAGCACGATCGCTATGCGCAGCGCGCATTGTCTCGTTTCGTTCAGCTTACAATCAAAAAAAGCTTTTTCCCATTGCGAAGCCACGTCCACAGAAAAACCGCTGCCTATCTCACCATCTTCCTCGGTCATGGGCCGGTCTTCGGCATGGCGGTAGATCGTGGCCGTGCTCGAGTTGATCCAAAGGCCGGGCGGCTGACCGCAAGCCAGTATAGCCTCACCGATCGCCCTGGTGGTATCTACCCTCGATCGCAGGATTTCTTGCCTATTTGCTTCATTATACCTGCAGTCCACTGATTTGCCTGCAAGGTTGATGACCAAGCCCGCTCCATCGAGGGCTCGCACAAGTCCCGGCTTGTCGGTCCAGCTAACCTCTCCCCCGCTCCTTGATACAATAATCACTTCGTCGCCTCTCTGAATAAACCGGGAGGCAAGGAACCTGCCAAGGAAACCGGTACCGCCGGCAATAACAATTTTCATACAATGCTTTTAAGCAGTAAACGTAAACAGAAGAATTACTGAGCAGTCACCTCGTTGGATGCAGTGTTTGCCAGCTGCTTTTGCCTTGCAACTCTTTTACCCCTGAAGAACAGGTAAAGATTTAGAAAGAGCATAAGGCCCAGGTAGATGCTGAAACCGCCGATCTTGGCGCTCAGCACCTCTATTGTATCCTGCATGCCTGTAAGTGCATGATATATTTTAAGTATGTACAAAGAAAAGCCGATGTTCAACAGGTAAAAGCCGATCTTAAAAAGCGAATTCGTTGCCCTGGCTATGTCTTCTCTTCCAAAAAAAATATCCCGCATGAAGATCAATCCGTTCTTGAACAGGCTGTGTGCGACCAGCCAGGTCAGCAGCAAGGCAACAGGCAGGTAAACAAGATAAGCGGCAATAACATAAGCGTTACTCATAATTGAAACGATTTATTGGTGAGGGAAATAGATTTTGACCTGGACAAAAGATAGATGAGGAGCATGTTGAAATAATGTGTCACACCCAGGATCAGGATCAGCATGCCCATGTTCGTCGAAAGGCTCCAGAACAGCATTTCAGCATGGCTGATCTTTTGCCAGTACCGCAGCTTGATGAAGGCATAACCGATGTTGAACAGGTAGTAAGCAACCAGCAGGAGCTTATTGATCTGGTCGGCCAGCTCGGTATTGCCCTTGAACAGTGAAACCATGAATATCCGGCCGTTGATGAAAAAATACCGGCCTGCATAGAGAATGATGAATACCATCAGGACCAGGTAAATAAGATAGGCGCAGATATTATAGTTCATCAGGCAAACATTTTCAGTATCTTAAAAAGCATTTCACCCTTGGGTGACAGGAACAGCTTATCAGCCAGGCTGCCGAGCTGGCGGGTAAAGGCATTCAGCTCCTTGATCTGTTTGGAAAATTCCTTCTCCTCCTGTGTTTTAGCAGGCTCTTTGTTCTCGGCTATCTCCCTGAGAAGGTCCAGCACCGGGTTCAGTTCCCGCTGCTTTCTCACGTTGCCGATCTTGAGGGCCCATTTCCAAACATCCTTCTCGGCAACAAAATATTCCTTCCTGTCGCCGGCCACCGATCTTTTGTAAACAATACCCCAATCGAGCAGCTGGCGGATGCTCATATTGGCATTACCCCTGGATATCTTGAGCTCTTTCATGATATCATCGGTTGTCAGCGGCTCGGGTGTTATGAGGAGAAGGGCCTGGACCTGCGCGATGGACTTGTTCACACCCCACTGGCTACCCAGGGTACCCCAGGTTTCAATGAATTTTTCCTTTGCTTCGGGATATCTCATACCACAAAGCTCAGACTAATTTTTCTAATTTTCAATATTTACTGAAAATTTAATTTTGAAGGAAACCGGATGAGTTGGGATGGGTTGTGTGTTTGGCCATTGAGCTGTAAGGGCACCTGCAAAGGAGATGTTTTTCTTCTTCATTATCGATGCTTTTCCCTTTTCTCTACTTTTTTGGAAAGCTAGTTTTGTGTATTGATATATCAATCCTATTAGTCTGATTTAGTTTGATGAATCCTTAGGCATTGCCTGGGAGTAGAATTAGCTGCACAGCCTGGCTGTTGCTTAAAAAGAGGAGGCATGTTACTGAATGTTCAGTAGCAGGCTTTACCTGATATGAGTGTATGCAACAGGGAACAATGGTAGGTTGGAAGGCGGGGGAGGGAGGGCCCCGCAGGGGAATGAGCCAGCTTCAAAGTCCCAAAAACACGCTTTCTCAAATACACTCCTCACCCTTGGAAGGCTCACCTCCTTGGCACTTTCCAATCAACCCGTAAATACTTAAAAGCAATATCTCCTCCGCAGTCAACAACCTCTAAACACCAGTATTCCCGACCCAGGTCTATAACTACCATTCTAAATAAACACCATACCCGAATGACTGCCCTGGCACATCACAGAAAAAATAGCCGCCCGACTACACCCTACCCTATCGCCTTACCAACCGCCAGTCAAGCCCTTTCCCCCACCCCACCACAAAAACTTCTTGCATGATCAAATTTTTGCATTAACTTTGAATTTCAAAGTACTTTCAAATGAAGGAGAAAAGGGATTATATCCAGGATATTGCCGAGATGCGCTCTATGATGGAGCGTTCTTCCAAGTTCCTGTCGCTCTCGGGCCTGGCAGGCGTTATGGCGGGCATCTACGCTCTCTCCGGCGCCTTTATCGCCTACAAGTTCATTGGCTTTGATCCCGGAAGCGAAACCTACAATGCGGTGGAGCCCGGCACTCTCTCCCCCGGCCTGCTGAATACCTTCCTGCTGGCAATGGCCATACTGGTTCTTGCCATAGGCACGGCTGCGGTGCTTTCGCATCGCAAGGCCTACCGGAGGGGCGAAAGGTTCTGGAACGCTACCGCCAAACGCCTGCTGATCAATACAGCCGTTCCGCTGGTGGCCGGCGGATTGCTGATACTTGTGCTCATTGCCAAGGGATTAATAGGTCTCCTGATCCCCTGCACGCTCATATTCTACGGGCTCGCACTGTACAATGCCAGCAAGTTTACCTACGAGGAAGTAAGAAGCCTTGGACTGATCGAGATAGCCCTGGGACTCGCAAGCGCCTATTTTGTGGAGTATGGGCTGCTGCTTTGGGCATTGGGCTTTGGACTGTTTCACATCATTTACGGCATCTACATGCATTATCGATACGAACGATGAAAATATCCATCACCAGCTTAAACAAGGCTTTCGAAAGCAGGATCAGGCTTGGCATCATGTCGGCGCTGGCAGTGAACGATATGCTCGAATTCACCTCACTGAAAGAATTCCTCAATATAACCGACGGCAACCTGGCCAGTCATATCAAAGCACTGGAGAAAGAACAATTCATCGGGGTCAAGAAATCATTCGTCGGCAAAAAACCCAACACAAAATATTTTATGACGCAGAAAGGCAAAAAAGCTTTTGAAGACCACCTGAAAGCCCTGGAAGCCTTTCTTAAATCGCAGAAATGATGACGAACAGGGATACCATTAAACAAACCCATGCAAGCTCGCTTGCTTCAAAAAGAACCGGTAACGCAGTGGCATTTTTTTTACCCTTTTACTTTGAAATTGAAAGTTCTTTCAAAAACATAGAAAGCTCACAGGCAGTTAACCTCAAAAAGAAAAACATGAAAAGAAAAGACCTTCACTCTCCAAACCATCCAGTCGATGCTGTCAATGGTTCCAACCGAATAAAAAGATCTGTCCTCCTGTACTCTTTAGCCCTTGCCTTTATTTTGCCGGCAGCACCTGCCGTTCGTGCACAGGATAAAACCGGGGAGATCGATAAACTGTTCACCTGGGCAGGTTCTTCCACACCGGGCTGCGTATGCGCCGTGTCGCAGCATGGCAAGCCTATCCTAAACCGGGCCTATGGCATGGCTGACCTGGAGCGCGAGGTTCCACTTACACCGAATTCTGTTTTTGACGCCGCTTCCCTTACCAAGCAATTTGTTGCTGCCGCTATCCTGCTGCTCGTGGAAGAAAAGCGCCTAGACCTTTCCGACGATGTACGCAAGTACATTCCCGAACTGCATGATTATGGACACAGGATCACGATCGACCAACTGCTGACGCATACCTCCGGCCTTCGCGATTGGACAGGCTTAGGAATGCTGGCTGCCAGCAAGACCGATGCGCTTACCATGGTCTTGCGCCAGCGCGGCCTTGACTTTATACCTGGCGAAGAATGGTCTTATTCCAATAGCGGGTACGTACTGCTGAAGGAAATCATCAACCGCTATAGCGGCATGCCCTTTTCAGAATTCGCCCGTAAGCGGCTCTTCGAGCCCATTGGCATGAAGTTGACCGCCTACCGCAACGACCTGCGCGAAGTCGTTAAGAACCGTGCGCTTGGTTACGAAAAAGAGAATGGCCAGTGGAAACTCGATATGGCGCTTGACAACGACCGCGGCGGCGGCGGGGCGCTGCTCAGTACTGCCTCTGACCTGTTGCTTTGGAATGAAGCCCTGACAAGAGGAAGCCTCGGCAATTTTGTAACGCAAAAGCTACAGGAGCCTGCAAGGCTGAACAATGGCAGGAAGCTTGGTTATGCACGCGGACTCTTCCTGAACACCAGCCGCGGTGGCAATGTCATAGGGCATACCGGCGGCTCCGGAGGCTACGGATCAATACTGACCCGCATCCCAGCCCAGGGTCTGTCCGTCGCCATACTTTGCAACTCGGGTTCAGCTGCCAACAGGATGGCCGCTGTTCGCCGCATCCTCGACCTTTTCCTCATCTCGGAAGTGCCCCAGACCTCAACCCGAAAAGCTGCTGAAAATACAGAGCTTAACCCATCGGACCTGGCCGGTAAAGCGGGTTTATATTTCAGTGAGAAGGGAGGCGATCCCCTGCGGCTGGCCATCAACAATGGCAGGCTGGCTATTGCAGGCGGACCTGCTCTTGTGCCATTGGCAACAGACCGGTTCATAAACCCTGAAGAATTTTTGGAATTTATGTCGGGCGATGAGTTTGAGCTGCGGTTCCTCTCGCAGGATGCATTCGAGCTTAAATCCATGGAAGGCAAGATCACGCGCTACAACCGTGCAGCGGCCTATACTCCCTCCCCCGAAGAGCTGAAAGCTTTTACAGGCAGCTATCAAAATACCGAAGCCGGTTCAGTGCTGAGGATCGAACCCAAAGGCGAGGCCCTGCTCGTTGTTCTCGAACATTCGCCTGAGAAAAAGCTGGAAGCCAAAGCCCTTGCCCCCGGCATCTTTCAGGCAGGCCGGATGACGATGCGCTTTCAGCGCGACAAGGCTGGTAAGATCATCGGTTTCAGCTATACCAACCCTGTCCTCCGAAACCTTCCCTTCACAAGGCTGAAAGACGGCGGTGAGATCATGGGCAAATAATATCAGCCCGTATAACCTTCGTAGTAAACAGAAAAATAAACATACATCTTAAAACAAAGAATCATGAACAACAAAACTGAAATGACAATGAACAGCAAATCAATTGCCGGCAACCTGCTCGGCTGGCTATTCGGAACGGCCTTCCTGGCCATAGGCCTCATCAACAGCTTCTGGGGCAACGATCCTTTTTTTGGCGTATTCATCATACTGCTTTCTCTCGCCTTCTTACCACCGGTGAATTCACTCGTCAAAAAGATCACGGGCTTTTCTATTCCCCTGCTGCTCAAGATCGCCATTGGTGTTTTTATCCTTTGGGCCTCCCTGGGTGTTGGTGAGCTCTTCGATAAGATCGACATGATGATGAAGGACCTGGGCTAATCGCCTTTTAACACAGCGATACCCCGGCCCTTGGAAAAGGACCAGCTAAACGGAAATCAAAAACATCTATTTCATGAGCCAATCCCATATCATAGAAACAAGGGCATTGAACTACCACTACCCTCGTGGCGTGCAGATATTGAAGGACATCAACCTCCAGGTGGAGAAGGGAAGCATCTATGGATTCCTGGGTCCGAATGGATCGGGCAAAACCACCACGCTCAGCCTTTTGCTCGGACTGCTGAACAAACAGGAAGGCAGCATAAGGGTATTTGGAAAAGAGCTCCAAACCGGACGTGTCGACATCCTCAGAAGAACAGGCTCTCTTATTGAAACGCCTTCGCTCTACGGGCATCTTA